>NZ_JBHVGZ010000083.1:35305-41759 GCF_042800355.1 Streptomyces sp. NPDC057623 | reverse complement strand
GTGCTGTGCTTCTCTCGCGCCGTGGGGGGGGGGGGGGGGGTGGGGGGTTGGGGGTGTCCCCGCCCCCCCCCCCCCGCCGCCCCGCCCTCGCGGTCAGCCGCAGCGGCCCGCCGGCCGCGTGCGGGTCACCACGTCGGTGATGCCGGTCGTCGAGTCCAGCCACACCACCTGGCTGCCCCCGACCGCGGCCGCCGACGACTGCTCGCCCCGGTTGCAGGAGACCCGGCCCTTGCGGGTGCCCGGATCGTCGGGCGCCCCGGACGCGGCGAACTGGTAGAGCTTCGGCGCCGATTCGTTGCTGATCGCGGCGCCCGCCGGATAGCTGCCGACCGTCACCCTGTCCTCGGAGGCCGTCAGGGCGTAGGCGTTCAGGGCGTCCGGCCCGGTCTGCGGGCTCAGGTCCACCACGCCGGAACCGTCGAGAGCCGCGCGGCGCAGCGCCCTCTTCCCGTCCGTGGGGTCGTCGTCGAGGAGCCAGAAGACATGGGTGCCGTTGATGGCCGTCGGGCCGAGGCTCGTACCGTCCGTGGTCACCTGGATCGCCTTGTTCTCGCCGGTCGCGACCTCGATGACCCGCGTGCCGACCGCGTACTCGGCACGCACCCGCCGCCGCTCCTGGTAGGCGACCCTGCCGTGGCTCACCGACGGCGCCCACGCCCGGTGGTAGGTGCCCCCGCCGACGCTCTCCACGTTCGCCGGGTCCTTGATGCTCAGATAGGCCACGGCCCGGCGCCCGCCGTACGTCACGTAGTCGAAGGCCACCAGGTCCCCGTCGACGTCCACCGAACTGCCGGGTGTCCGGCCGTGCCAGAGTCTCTTCACGGGACCGCCGGCGAGCGGCCTGGCCAGCACGTCGACTCCGTCGGAGCCGTACGCCTGCCACACCACCGTCTTCCCGTCGGTGGCCGGATTGACGTGATAGCGCCCGTCGTTGGGGCTCATCAGCTTGATCGGTCCCGCGCCGTCGGCGCGCCCGGCCCACACCGAGTACGGCTCCGAGCCGGCCTCGTCGGACTTCGACGCCGCCCACCAGCCGCCGCCCGCGCCCAGGTCGGTCCGGCTCGTGTTGACGCGGTCGAGCAGGACGTCGGAGTCCACGCCGAGGGCCGACTCCCAGCCGGGCACTATCCCGTGCGCGGTGAAGGCGCGTGCCAGTGCCTTCTGTCCGGCCGCCGGGAGCGCGAGGTCCGCGGCGGCCGCGAGCACGGCGGCCCGCGTCTCGGTGAAGCCGTCGAGCGGCGTGAGGTACTCGGTCAGCGCCCGGTAGACGACCTTGTCCGTCGTCGCGGCGCCCAGGTCCTCACGGGCGTCCCACAGCGCGCCGCCGACGATGGTCGAGTTGAGGTGGACACCGCCGTTGTCGGTGGCGAATCCGACCCCGAGGAACGACTTGGCCGTGGTCCGTCCGTCGCCCAGATCGCGCAGGGCGCAGTCACGCGGGGACTTCGTACGGCAGAGCCGCTCGCCCAGGAGGCCCGAGTCCGGGTCCGTCACCGGGATGCCGTACACGTCCGCCTCGATGGCGTTGCCGAAGTAGTCGGCGATCGCCTCGTTGACGGCGCCGGACTGGCCGGCGTAGACGAGGTTCGCGGAGTGCTCGATCACACCGTGCGTCATCTCGTGGCCCACCACGTCCATGGCGGCGGAGAGCGGACGGTACTCGGCGTCGCCGTTGCCGTACACCATCTTCTGGCCGTCCCAGAAGGCGTTGACGTACGGCTGCCCGTAATCGGTCACGCCCACCAGGGAGTTGACGCTCATGCCGCGGCCGTCGAGGCTGTTCCGCCCGTGCTTGTCCCGGAAGTAGTCGTGGACCTGGCCGGCGGCCCAGTGCGCGTCCACGGCGCCGGAGTCGGTGGCCTCGGCGGCGAACGCCGGGCTCGGCGAGCCGAACTCCTGGACGCCCTCGGGCCACACACCTCCCACGTCACCGGCCCACTTGCCGCGCGCGTCCCAGGTCGACAGGGCGTGGTCGCCGGGTAGGCGGGAGCGGTCGCGCAGCACGTACACGCCACGGCTGTCGTCGTGGTCGATGTCGAGGCCGACGGTGGTGCCGTCGAGCCGGACGCCAGAGCCCTTCTCGGCCGCGAACGCCTTCCCGGGCGGCTGTGCCCCGGCGGGGGAGGTGTCCGTCGCGGCGCGCCCCGGTATCGCGCGCGGTGCGCCGAACGTCTTGACAGCGCTGTACTGAAGGACCGGATATCCGGCGCGGGCGTCGATGTAGACCTCGCGGCGCACGGGTTCACCGCTCGCCGGGTCCGCGCCGTGCACGGTGACGTGCTGGGTGAGGACGCCGGAGCCGGCGGGCAGCACGACCGGTCCACGCGCGGTGCCCGCCAGCAGGGGCTCCTCGTCGTCCGATCGCGACGCGGTGAAGTGCCGGTCGCCGAGTTCCGTGCGTACGGCGTTCACCGCACGCTCGACGGCGAGCGCCTCGCCGACCTCGGGCGTCGTGCCCGTGCTCAGCGCGGTGAAGTACTTGCCCGAGGTCCCCGTGACGACGCGCTCGCCGTCCTCGCGCTCCATGCGGACGACGTACTGACCGCCCAGAACCGGCACGCCCCGGTGCCGCTGCTGGAGCCGGACCGTCTCGCGGCCGTCGGCGACGGTCGTCCCGGCGGGCACCAGATCGCGCTCGGGGTCCGCGATCCGGTACCGGCTCTGCCTGCCGTCCAGATAGGCGCGGGCCGCGGCTGCCGCGCTGCCCCTGGCGGGAGCCTGTTCCCTGATGCCCCGCACCAGTGCCGGGGCGGCCGTCTCCTCCCCGGGGACCACCTCGGCCGGCCTCGGCGTCGGTGGCGTCGTCTCCGTCGCGGCGTGCGCCGCGGTCGCCGGGACGACGAGTGCGACGACGCTCAACAGCGCCGCCGCACCCGGTAATCCGATCGGTCGTGTTCTGCTGCCGTCGCCGGCTCTTCGGTCTCTTCCGGGGTGACGCACGGTTTCCCAAACCCCCCTCGGTCGCGGTGCCGGGGGCGCAGCGCCGCCCGGCCAGGGGTCATCGAAGCGGCGATGCGGCGTTCCATCAACGGGGCGGGCGGGCCCACGGGTGACTTCCGGCCGCCGGCGCGCAGGGGGCCGTCAGCGCCCGGGGGAGGGGCCGCTGCTGCGGCGGACCACCAGGTCGACCGGGACCAGAGAGTCGACCGGGGGCGGCTCGGCGGGGCCGTCGAGCCGGTCCAGCAGCAGGCGCAGCGAACGGGTGCCGATCTCGGCGAAGTCCGTGCGTACGGTGGTCAGCGGCGGAAGGAAGTGCGCGGCCTCGGGGATGTCGTCGTAGCCCACGACGCTCACGTCACCGGGGACGGAACGGCCGGCTTCGTGCAGCGCGTGCAGCACACCGAGGGCCATCTGGTCGTTGGAGGCGAACACGGCCGTGACGTCCGCGCGCCGGGCCAGACGCAGCCCCAGCTCATGGCCCGAGTCGGCGCTCCAGTCGCCGATCAGCGGGGCGGGCACGTCGGCGCCGGCCGCCTCCAGCGTGGCCTGCCAGCTGCCCAGCCGGTGATCGGCCGAGGTCCAGCCGGTGGGGCCCGCGATGTGCCACACGGTGCGGTGGCCCAGCGCCAGCAGATGCTCGGTGGCCTTGCGGGCCCCGGCCCGGGAGTCGCCGGTGACCTGCTGGGTGTCGGCGTCGAGGCCGTTCTCCAGCACGACCAGCGGGGTGTCGAGGCGGGTGTCCGCGAGCGCCTTGCCCACCCACAGCTGCGGGGCGATGGCGATCACCCCGTCCGCGCCCTCGGCGGACAGCCGGTTCACCGCCTCCACGACCGTGTCGGGCTCGGCCGTGTCCAGCGCGATCGAGCTCAGCAGGTAACCCGCCTCCTGCGCCGCCGTGTTGATCGCGGTCAGGATCGAGGCCGGCCCGTAACGCGCGGCGTCGAACGAGATCACGCCGAGCATCCGGGTCCTGCCGCTGGCCAACGACCGGGCACTGCGGCTCGGGCGGTAGCCCAGCGTCCGCATGGCCGCCAGCACCGTCTCGCGGGTCTCGGGCCGCACCGACGGATGATCGTTGAGGACGCGGGACACGGTCTGCTTGGACACCCCGGCCAGCCGGGCCACGTCGTCCATCACCGGACGCGCGCCCGCGAAGTTCCGTCTGCTGCGCCCCCTCGGAGCGGAGTCGTCGGCGGAGCTTCGGGTCATGATGGCTGTTTCCTCGACATCGTCACGGCGGTGGGGCCCCGCCCCGGCAGGGCCCAGCATAGGCAGGGCCGCGGAGCGGGAACCCCCAGGAGCGCCGCCTCACCCCGACCGCACCGCCCAGGTACGGCTGGTGACCCACTCGGCACGCGTCACGGCGGCCGTCAGCGCGGCGCCGCCCGCCCCGTCCGGCACATGGACCCTGGCCTCCGCGTGCAGGGGCAGCACCCGCACGCGCACTGTCGCACCCGTCGGCAGCCGGCCGATGTCCCAGACCCGCCCCGAGAAGAACTGGTCGGCGACCAGCGTGTCCCCCACATACGCCCGCCCCACGTCCCCGGTCCAGCGCAGCCGCAGCACGGCACCCTCGGGGAGATCCTCCGGTACGTCGACGCGGTACTCGGCGGCCGCCGTGTCGAAGTACTTGTCCGCCGGCACGCTCGCCCGCTCCAGCACCCCGGTCGTGGGCTCGGGTGCCGGACCCGCGGGCCGGACGAGGGTGAGGGGTGCCGCACGAGCCTCACGGCCGCCGGACACGAGGCCGAAGCGGGTGAAGACCCCGTCCGCCTCGCCGGCCACCGTCTCCCCGTCCACCGCCAACGGCCGCTCCGGCGCGGGCAGCACGGCGAACGACGACCGTGCGGCCGTACTGTGCACCCGCACCTCGTCGTCGCCGTCGAACACGACCCCGTCCGCGCACAGCACCAGCCGCTCGGAGCCCCACGCCGTACCGCGGTAGACGGTACGAGCCGTCGCCGCGTCCAACACCAGCAGAGCGACCTGCCCGCCGTCCGCCGCCTCCACCACGACCAGCGCGTCGGTCCCGGGCCGCAGCCCGGTCACCAGGATCCGGCCGTCGACGTCGGTCACGTCCCCGGACGGGGCGCTGACGGAGCGCACCGTGCCCGCGTCCAGGGCGACTTCGGGCGCGATGCCGTCGGTGGCGGCGAGCACCAGGACCGTACGCCCGTCCAGGTCGACCGTGCACACCGGCTGCGCGGTCGCCCACTCCAGCCGTACCCCCGCGACGTCCAGCCGCAGCGGCCAGCAGAAGTAGGCCCCGGCCGGCACCGTCACGGGAGAGCTGGGCAGCGTCAACGCCCCTGCCCCGCCAGGGAGTTCGACCGTGAAGGCGGAGTCCGGGTGGTCGGGCAGGGGCTCGTGCGGCTGGTGGTTGTTGACGAAGAGGAAACCCGAGGTGCCGTCCGTGCGGACCGCCCAGCGCGGGGTGTCCCGATCGTGCTGGCCCCGCGGCCGCACCTCCGGCAGCACGGACTCCGCCGGCGCGAGGAGATGGCCGAAGTCCGCCAACAGCAGGTGCTGGAGGCGGAGTTCGTCGTACGAGGGCCGGTACTGGCCGTACTCGCCGAGCGGGGCCTGGAAGTCGTACGTCAGGACGGGCAGGTCGTTGGGGTAGCCGGTGGCGTGGGACTCCTGGAGCGTGGACAGCTCCCCGGGCGGATTCGTGCCGCCGTGGAACATGTAGTAGCCCTGCCACACCGAGCCGCAGCCGATCTTGGTGAGTCCGAGCGCGCCGATGTCGGCCGCGTCGAGGCGCGGCCGCCGGTGGTAGGCGACCGCCATGCCGCCGCCCAACTCGCAGGTGGCCCAGGGGAACCGGTCCGCGAAGGCGTCCGGGTCCGCGCCCCGGACGGTGGTCGGGCGCAGGTCGGCGCCGATGCCCTCGTCGTCGCGCTGGTGGGTGAAGAAGAAGTGCTTGCGACAGGTGTCGGGCCAGCCGCCGTCCGCCTCGGTCCAGAACGCCTCGGGGTAGCCGCCGTACAGCGGAAACAGCTCGTCGCCCGGGAGCTGGACGCCGCCCCACGCGGTCGACGTCCACAGGGGCGCGCTCAGTCCGGCCTCCTGGGCCATCCGCTTCAACGTCAGCAGATGGCCCGGCTGGTCGTAGAGCTCGTTCTCGATCTGGATCGCGATGATCGGGCCGCCGTGGGCGCGGTCGAGGCCGCGCAGCTGCTCGGCGATCGCCGCGAACCAGCGGCGTACGGGCTCCAGATAGGCCGGGTCGTCGGTGCGGGGTGTGCAGTCGCGGGCCAGGAGCCAGTCGGGCAGGCCGCCGTTCCGTACCTCGGCGTGGGACCACGGCCCGATGCGGGGGATGAAGTCCAGGCCGTGGCGGGCGCACAGCTCGGCGAAGCGGCGCAGGTCGCGGTCGCCGTCGAAGCGGAGGCGGCCCTCGACCTCCTCGTGGTGGATCCAGATGAGGTAGCTCGCGACGATGCTCACGCCGCCCGCCTTCATCTTCAGCAGTTCCTCCTCCCACTGCGCGGCCGGGTAGCGGGAGTAGTGG
>NZ_JBHVGZ010000083.1:25809-35295 GCF_042800355.1 Streptomyces sp. NPDC057623 | reverse complement strand
CCGGGAACCAGGGCCGGCCCCCGCGGGTGAGCCAGCGGCTCGTCACCCCGATCGGGTCGGGGGCGTTCGGCGCGTCGGCGAAGGGCAGGTGGCCGGCGGCCGGGGGAGCGGGGCGCGCGGTGACCCGCAGGCGGTGCGGGCGGGTCATCAGTCGGTCTCCGGGCCGAGGTCGGCGGTGTCGGTGAGCTGGGCGCGGGTGCCGGTGGTGGCGTGCAGTTCCAGGAGGACCAGGTCGTTGGTGCCGGGCCGCAGGATCGGCGCGGGGACGTACAGCGTGTGCTGCGGGCCGCGGTTCCAGTAGCGGCCGAGGTGGAAGCCGTTGATCCAGGCCTGGCCCTTGGTCCAGCCCGGCAGGGCGAGGAAGGCGTCGGCCGGGGCCTCGACGTCGAAGGTGCCGTGATGGAAGCCCGGTTCGGCGGCCGTGGTCGCGTCGGACGCCTCGAACGGCACCGCGTCCAGGGTGTCGAACGGAAGCGTGTGACAGTCCCAGTCGCGCAGGGGTGTGCCGTTGAAGGTGACGGGGCCGAGGAGGCCCTTGGGGGCGCCGATGCGGGGGCCGTAGTTGACGCCGCCCATGTTCTCCACGAGGACGTCCAGCGTGGCGCCGGGCCGCGGGACACGGACGGCCAGGGTCTCGTCGTGGCGTTCGCGTTCCAGTACGCCGACGGGGGCGCCGTCGACGAAGACCTGGGCGCGGTCGCCGACCCCGCCCGTGAAGTGCAGCAGGCCGTCGCCCGCCGCTTCGACGGTCGTGCGGTAGAGGGCGTAACCGGCGTGCAGGCCCAGGTCGTTCATCGTCGCCGGGTTCTCGGTGCGGATCGGCTTGCCGAGGGTGTCGGCGTGGCGGAGGAGCGGGGCCCGGCGGACCAACTCGACCGTGAGGGGCGGGAGTTTGGGCGCCGGGGCGGGCACGGGCTCGTCGGGGACCGGGGCGTGGCGGGCGATGACCTCGCGGAAGGCGTGGTACTTGGGCCCCGGGTCGCCGCACTCGGTGAGCGCGGCGTCGTAGTCGTAGGAGGTGACCGTGGGCTCGTAGGTGTGCCTGTGGTTGGCGCCGTTGGTGAAGCCGAAGTTGGTGCCGCCGTGGAACATGTAGATGTTGACCGAGGCACCGGCGGACAGCAGACGGTCCAGGTCGGCGGCGGCGTCGGCGGCGTCCCGCACGTGGTGGGGGCCGCCCCAGTGGTCGAACCAGCCGATCCAGAACTCCGAGCACATCAGGGGGCCCTCGGGCTGGTGTGCCCGCAGCGCCGCCAGGTGCTGGTCCACCCGGCTGCCGAAGGTGGCCGTCGCCAGAGCGCCGGGCAGGGCGCCCGCCGCGAGATGTTCGGCGTTGGCCTGGTCGCAGGTGAAGAGCAGTTCCTCGACGCCCCTGGCCCGGAAGGCCTCTTCGAGATGGACCAGATACGCGGTGTCGTCACCGTAGGCGCCGTACTCGTTCTCCACCTGGACGGCGATCACCGGGCCGCCCGCCGCGGCCATGTACGGCAGCAGCGGGGGCAGCAGGACGTCGAGGTAGCGGTCGATCACCGCGGTGAAGCGCGGGTCGCTGGAGCGCAGCCGGATGTCGGTGTCGGCGATCAGCCAGGACGGCAGCCCGCCGTCGTCCCACTCGGCGCAGATGAACGGACCCGGGCGCAGCAGGACGTGCAGGCCCTCGTCGCGGGCGAGGCTCAGATAGCGGGGCAGGTCGAGGAACCCGTCGAGGACGAGCGGTCCGCCGGGTTCGGGCTGATGGAGGTTCCACGGCACATACGTCTCCACCGTGTTGAGACCCATCAGACGGGCCTTGCGCAGCCGGTCGGCCCATTGGTCGGGGTGGATCCGGAAGTAGTGCATCGCACCGGAGATGATCCGGAACGGCTCGCCGTGCAGCACGAAACCGTCGGAAGACGTCGTCAGAGCGGACATGCGGAAGCTTCCCTTCGCCAGGAGGTACGCGGCGGATTCAGCGCGTTCGGGTGCTGCGGATCAGCCAGAGCGTGGCGGCCAGGCACAGGGCCGACACGCCGGACAGCAGAAGCGGGACCGTGCGGATCCCGGACCATTCGATGGCCTTGCCCAGGGCCGGACCCGCCACCACGCCGCCGACCATGGAGGCGGCGATCACCACCGCTCCCGCTCTGCGGGCCCGCGGGGCGGCACGGTGGAGCCAGGGCAGCCCGGTCGGGAAGATCGGCGCGATGAACAGGCCGACACCGGCGTACGCGTACGGGGCCAGCGCCGGGACCGTGGCGAGCAGCAGGCAGACCGTCATGCCCGCGCACGAGACCGTGATGATGGCCTGGGCGGAGAAACGCAGCGCGATCGGGGCGACCAGGAAGCGGCCGACGGTCATCATCAGCCAGTACACGGACGTGGCCGTGGCGGCGAACCCGGCTCCGTAGCCGACGGTCTCAAGGTGGGTCGGCTCCCAGCCGCCGACGCCGGCCTCGATACCGACGTGCAGGACGTACAGGGCGACGAACACGGCGAGTACGGAGGCGAGGCTGCGGGCGAGTACCTGGCCGCCGTGCGACTCGCCGTCCGTCTCGGACGGCTGCGGCGCCCGGTCCCGTACGCCGCGCAGGCACAGCAGGAGCGGCAGGTTGGCCAGCGCGAAGCCGAGGAAGACCGCGGGGTAGTGCGCGGCGCCGACGACGCCGATGAGCGCCGGGCCGAGAATCGCGCCGATGCCGAAGTGGGCGTGGAGGATGTTCAGCACGGCGGTCGAGCGGTGCCCGAAGCCGACGGTGAACAGCTGGTTGAGGCCGTAGTCGATCCCGCCGAAGCCGAGCCCGGCCAGCAGGGCCATGGCCAGCGCGGCCGGCCAGTTCGGCGCGAGCGCGAAGCCGGCCGCGCCGACGGCCATCAGCAGATACGAGGCGCCGAGGATCCGCCGGTTGCCGATCCGGCCGTAGAGCCGGTCGAAGAGGAGCACGCCGCCCACCCCGCCGACGAAGTGCGCGCTCAGCCCGAGACCGGCGGCCGACGGGGACAGACCGAACTCCTCGCGGAACGCGGGAATCGCGGGGCCGTACAGAGCCTGGAGGACACCGATGAGCATGAAGCCCACACACGAGGCGACCACGGCGGCCGGGGTGAAGACCCGTGGGTTCGGCGGTGCCGGCGTCACTGTCATGAGGGGGGATGTTACCGGTAACATCCGCAGGCTCGTCAAGATCCGTGCGGCGTTCCTCCGTGCGTTCCTCCGGGCGGGCCGCCGTGGGGGCGAGGCTTGGACGGCTCGCAGGGATTGGTGGATGGGATTGGACTGTCCGTACAGAGTCTGGACGTGTAGTCTAGATCTTGGCTCGGTGGGCAACCCGCCGAGTGCGGGCGGGCGAAGGAGCGTGCGATGGCGGCCGACCAGGCCCTGGAGTCGGAGCGGGACGCGATCGTCGCCGCGCTGAGGCCGGTCGTCGACGGCCTGGTGGCCACGTTCGGGCCGATGTGCGAGGTGGTCCTGCATGACTACCGGCGGCCGGAGGAGTCCGTGGTCGCCGTGGCCGGTTCGGTGACCGGGCGGGCCGTGGGCGGGGCGATGAGCGAGATCGGCATGCGGATCGTCGCGCGCGGCGACGGCGCGGGGGACGAGCTGAACTACGTCACCCGGACCCGCGGCGGCCGCCTGGTCAAGGCGTCCACCATGGTGCTGCGGGACTCGACGGGCACCGTGTTCGGTGCCCTCTGCGTCAACCTGGACGTCACCGCCGTCAACGAGGCCCACGCGCTGCTCGGCGCCCTCGCCGGCATCGGCGGGGCCGGTGGCGTCGGTGGTACCTCGGCCGACGTGCCGGTCACCACCTTCGGCAACGACATCGACTCCGTCGTCGACGCCATCCTCGACGCCCACCAGCTCGGGCAGAACGGGAGCTGGGCCGGGCTCGGCCGGGCCCAGCGCCTGGAGCTGTTCCGCGGCCTGGACGAGCGGGGCGTGTTCGCCGTGCGGCGCGCGATCGAGCAGGTCGCGGCCCGGCTCGGCATCTCCCGCGCGTCCGCTTACAGCTATCTGTCGCAGGCGCGTGCCGAGGCCGGGAAGGCGACGGACCGGGCCGTGACCGACACGACACCCTCTGGAGGACACGCGTGACGACCACCACCCCACCGGTCACCCTCGACGACGTCCGTGACGCCGCCGCGCGGCTCAAGGGCGTCGCGCACCGTACCCCGGTGCTGCGCTCGCGCACGCTCGACGCCCTCGTCGGTGCCGAGGTCTTCCTCAAGTGCGAGAACTTCCAGCGCGTGGGCGCCTTCAAGTTCCGCGGCGCCTACAACGCGGCCTCCCGGCTGACACCGGAGCAACTCGCGCGCGGTGTCGCCGCCTACTCGTCCGGGAACCACGCCCAGGCCGTCGCCCTGGCCGCCCGCGAACTCGGCACCACCGCGGTCATCGTCATGCCCGAGGACGCCCCGCCGTCGAAGCGGGCCGCCACCTACGGCTACGGCGCCGAGATCGTCACCTACGACCGCTACACCGGCGACCGGGTCGCGATCGCCCAGGCCCTGGCCGCCGAACGCGGCCTCACCGTCATCCCGCCGTACGAGCACCCGCACATCATGGCCGGACAGGGCACTGCAGCTCTCGAACTCCTCGAAGAGGTGGGGGAGTTGGACGCGATGCTGACGCCGGTCGGCGGTGGCGGACTCATCGCCGGGAGCTCCACCGTGGCCAAGGGCCTCTACCCGGGCATCCGCATGATCGGCGTCGAGCCGGAGGCCGGGGACGACACCAAGCGGTCCCTGGAGGCGGGGCGGCGCATCAGCATCCCGGTGCCGCACACCATCGCCGACGGACAGGCCCTGCAGACGCCCGGCGAGCTCACCTTCTCCGTCAACCGGCGGCTCGTCGACGAGATCGCGCTGGTCGGCGACGACGAGATCCGGGACGCGATGCGGTTCGCCTTCGAGCGCCTGAAGATCGTCGTCGAGCCGAGTGGTGCCACCCCGCTGGCCGCCCTCCTCAACGGCCGGGCGGGCACGCTGCCGCGCCGGGTCGGCGTGATCGTCTCCGGTGGCAACGTGGACGCCGAGCGCTTCGCCGCGCTCTGCGGGAACCGGGTCTGAGCGGGCGTACCCCGAATGGCGGCTCCGGATGGACCGGCGGACGATGGAGTGGTAGAGGGCCGGCCGTCGACGGGCGGTGCCCAGGGCCGCCGGGGAGTCCGGTCCCGGCCGCGGTGGACCGCGGCCGGAAGGGAGCGCGTCATGTTGGAAGTGAAGCCCCTCGACAAGCCGGACGAGCGGCGTGATTTCCCCCGCGGCCACCTCGAAGCCGTCCACATGACGGATCTCGACTTCGCCGTGGCGACCTTCGAGCCCGGATGGCGCTGGACCGAGTCCGTGGCCTCGATCGCGGGCACCGACACCTGCCAGATGCACCACAACTGCTACATGGTCCAGGGCCGTATGCACATCCGCATGGACGACGGCGGCGAGACAGAGGTCGGCCCCGGCGACGTCTTCGTCTGCTCGCCCGGTCACGACGCCTGGGTCGTGGGCGACGAGCAGGTCGTGGTCTACGACTTCCAGGGGCAGACCGCCAGGGAGTACGCGAAGGCGAAGTAGCGTCGGCACCGCTCGGCCCGCGTCGGCACCCGCTTCATGCGCCACCCCGGCGTCTCACACGGTGACGACGACCTTCGCGCGCGCGTGCTCCACCACCACGTACCGGATCGCCTCGGCCGCCTCGCTGAGCGGATACGTCCGCTCGACGACCGGGGCGATCTTTCCTGACTCGGCGAGTTCGCGCAGTGCCGCGAGGTTCGCCCTGCTCTGCTTCGCGGGGAGTTCGAGCAGCCGTTGGCGGGAGAAGAGCGCTGCCGGCCGCCTCTTGAAGAAGAGCCCCATCGGGCCGAATACGCTGCCGCCCTCGTACACGCCGCCGCCGGACAGCACGAGCGTGCCGGTGGGAGTGAGCGCGCGCCGGAAACCGGCCAGGGAGTGGTTGCCCACGAGGTCCAGCACGACGTCGTAGCGCCGGCCGCCCCGGGTGAAGTCCTCCCTCTTGTAGTCGATGACGTGGTCCGCGCCGAGGGAGCGGACCAGGTCCACGTTCCGTGTGCCGCACACCGCGGTGACCTCCGCGCCGTAGACCTTGGCGAGCTGCACGGCGAACGTGCCCACGCCGCCCGACGCGCCGTTGACCAGGACCGACTGGCCGTGCCGCACGCCGGCCACGTCCCGCAGTCCGATGAGGGCGGTGTTCCCCGCCAGCGGTATCGCGGCCGCCTGCTCGAACGTCAGGTTGGCCGGCTTCGGGCCCAGCATGCCGTCCTTGGCGCACACGAACTCCGCGAACGCGCCGTCGGCCTCGCCGTACACCTCGTCGCCGGGCTTGAACCCCGTGACCCCGCTGCCCACCGCTTCCACCCGGCCGGCGAAGTCCCGGCCCCGGATCCTCGCCCGGGGCTTCGCGAGGCCGAACACCAGACGGGCGATCTTCGGGTCGCCGTGCATCAGATGCCAGTCGTACGCGTTGACCGAGGCCGCGTGCACCCGCACCAGCACCTCGTCGACGGCGGGCACCGGTGCGTCGGTCTCCCCGAACACCAGCGTGTCCGCCGAGCCGTACCGGTCCTGCATCACTGCCTTCATGGGACCCCCTCCGCCTCCGGTGAGCGTACGGAAAGCCGTCGGAACCGGAAATCGGGGACGAACCCTGATTTTCTCCGGGGACGACCCTGGCCTCACCCGGAGAAGACCGATCGGTTTCCGCTGGGTGGAGACAACCTGGAGCCCCCCTGGAGGTGACCGACCCGCGTCCGTCGCGACCAACTTCTACGGACCGCTCCTGGTCACCCGGGCCCTCGTCCCCGTCATCGTGGCCAACGCCGGCGTCCAAGGCCGCCTTCCGGTCGCAGACCGACTCCCTGCGCCTCGACCTGAAGCCGCGCGGCACCGACCTCACCGCCGGTGTCGACGCGCCCGAGTCCACGGCCGAGAGCGTCGCCGCCCAGGCCCTCGACGGTGTCGCCTCGGAGCTTGGAGGTCTTGGCCGACGACATCTCGCGGCAGGTCGAGGCGGGGCCGGCGGCGGATCCGGGCGCTCTCCCCGCAGCTCGCCGCCTGATCACACCGGATCCGCGGCTCGCCGCAGTTCGGGCGCCCTCGCGTTCACACCGGCAGCAGGCGTGCCACCAGCGCGCTGAGCTGCCGGGCGGTGCGGCACTCGTGCATCTCCACCAGCTCGGCGTAGGCGGGTGCCGCGGAGTCGCCCGTGCCCCAGCGGGAACGCTGCTCCGGGTTCAGCCAGTAGACGCGGCGGGCCCGTTCGGCGATCTCCCGTACGGCCGGCAGGTTCGGGTCGCTCCTGTTGGTGCGGGCGTCGCCGAGGACGAACACGGTCGTGCGCGGGTCGACCGTGTCGCTGTAGCGCTCCGCGAACTCGCCCAGCGCCATGCCGTAGTCGCTGCTGCCGTGATAACCCGTGAGCGTGGCCTCCGCCTCGATGCGGGCGCTGAGCCCCTCCGGGTCAGCGGTACCGCGTTCCAGCAGCCCGGTCACCTCGTCGATCCGGTTGACGAACGCGAACACGCGCACCTTGCTGAACTGGTCGTGCAGTGCCTGCACCAGCAGCATCGTGAAGTCCGAGAAGCCGGACACCGACCCCGACACATCGCACAGCAGCACCAGTTCGGGGCGCACGGGACGCCGTCTGCGCAGCACCGGCTTCATCGGCACCCCGCCGGTCGACAGCGACCCGCGCAGGGTCCGCCGCAGATCGATCGAGCCCCGGGAGGCACGGCGGCGCCGGGCGGCGAGCCGGGTCGCGAGCTTGCGGGCGAGGGGCGACACGGCCCTGCGCAGCTCGGCCAGTTGGGCCTTCCCGGCGAACAGGAAGTCGACCCGGTCGGCGGTCGGCCGCACCGCCCGCCGGGCGATCTCGTCCCGGCCCCGCCGCTCGGCCACCCGGCGCCGCGCCTCCGCGGCCACCAGCCCCCGGAACGCCTCGATGCGCCGCCGGATCTCGTCCTCCAGCAGCCGGTCGCCGAACCCCGAACTCCCACCCTGTCCACGGACGTTGTCCCGGACACGGGCGAACAGGGTCTGCGGGCGCAGCCGTTCCAGCGTCTGGTACGACGACCAGCCGTCCGACTCCGGGGAGGAACCGTATCCCCCGAAACCGTCGACCGCCTCGGCCGCCAGCCGCGCCATCATCGCCCGGTCGTCTGCCGTCAGCGCGGCCGCCAGCCGGTCGCGCAGATCCTCCCGCCCCGCGGAACGCTGCTCCGGGCCGCCGACACGGTGCGGGAAGTAGAGGTCGAAGACCGGGTCGAACACCGGCCGTTGACCGGTGCCATGCAACAGCGTCGCCGCCAGCCCTTCGCGCAGCAGCTCCCGGTCCGCGAAGCCGAGTGCCTCGACCGCCCGCGCCGCGTCCACCGTCTCTCCGGTGCCGATCCGGACGCCGTGCTCGCGCAGCGCCGCGACGAAGGACGTCAACCGCTCGGCCACGCCCGAGGGCGAGGTCACAGAGCGTCCAGGTCGAGCTTGGCCGACGCCTTGAGGACGTCGTCCTGGTGCTTGAGGAGGACGCCGAGGGTGGCCCGCACGACCGTCTCGTCGAGGGTGTCGGCGCCCAGGGCGAGCAGCGTGCGCGCCCAGTCGATGGTCTCGGCGACCGACGGCATCTTGCGCAGGTCCATCGCCCGCAGCGCGCCCACGACCCGGACGACCGAGCGGGCCAGCGCCTCGTCGAGGCCCGGCACCTTCAGCCGTACGATCCGGCGCTCCAGCTCCTCCTCGGGGAAGCCGATGTGCAGGAAGAGACAGCGGCGGCGCAGCGCCTCGGACAGCTCCCGGCTCGCGTTGGAGGTGAGGACGACGAACGGGCGGCGTGTCGCCGTGATGGTGCCAAGCTCCGGCACGGTCACCTGGAAGTCGCTCAGCACCTCCAGCAGCAGGCCCTCCACCTCGACGTCCGCCTTGTCGGTCTCGTCGATCAGCAGCACCTTGGGGTCGTCGCCGCGGATCGCCGTCAACAGGGGCCGGGTGAGCAGGAACTCCTCGCTGAAGATGTCCGTGCGCGTCTCGTCCCACGTCTCGTCGCGGCCCGCGCTGATGCGCAGAAGCTGCTTGGCGTGGTTCCACTCGTACAGCGCCCGGGACTCGTCGACGCCCTCGTAGCACTGAAGACGGACGAGCCGCGCACCGGCGACCTCCGCCACGGCCTTGGCGAGCTCCGTCTTGCCGACCCCGGCCGGGCCCTCCACCAGGAGCGGCTTGCCGAGGCGGTCGGCGAGGAAGACGGTCGTGGCGACCGCGGGCGAGGCGAGGTAGCCGGTCTCGGCCAGACGCGCGGAGACATCGTCGACGGATGTGAACAACGGGGCCTCCAGCTGGGCGGGCGGTGTCTCTCTGGTCTGTCCGGGTACCTATCTAAGCGCTTGTTCACCAGATCTGTCACCCGCGAGCCGGGGCCCGCGCGGGGGGTACCGATCGGTTTCCCGGGGGTGCGGCGCGCGGTAGCCTCGCCGTACGGCTACCGCTGTGCGAGGCCCAGCC
>NZ_JBHVGZ010000083.1:0-25799 GCF_042800355.1 Streptomyces sp. NPDC057623 | reverse complement strand
CGCTCGGCACGCCCCGCGAGCGGATCCCGCACGTCTTCGAACGGCTGGAGAAGGCGTCCGCCGAGCCCGCCTACCGCGGCTGTCCCTACCTCGCCGCACTGGTCGAGCTGAAGGGCGGCCGCCGCAGCAGCCGCCCCGCCGTCCCCGCCGTCCCGGTCGTCCCTCAGCTCGCCACCGCGAGCGCCCCGACCGCCGGAGTGCGCAGCGTCCGCCGGGCCGTGGCCAGGCTCGTGCCCAGCGTCACCGCCGCCGCGACGGCGGCCACCGTGATCCCGATGCCGTAGACCTCGCCCGGCAGTACCTCGTCGGTGCGGACCACGGTGAAGGGAACGACCCCCGCCAGCGCGGCCAGCGTGCCGAAGAAGACCCCCGTGACCGTCAGGATGAGCCCCTCGGCGCCCACCGTCCCGAGCACCTGCCCCGGGGTCGCCCCCGCCAGGCGCTGCTGGCCGAACTCCCGGACGCGGTAACTCGTCGCGGCATACAGCGAGTTGACCAGCATCACGCAGACGAACACCACGATGATGCCGACGACCGTGAAGTTGAGCGTCTCCAGGTTCTTGGCCTCGACCGACTTCGTCAGACCCGAGGCCGCCATGGCGTCGCTCTCCACCGCCTGCATGGTGAGCGTGGCCGTGGGCACCGCCGTGAACAGGATCAGCGACATCAGGATCCCGGCCAGCTGACCGGCCCGCTCCCGCAGGTTCCGTACCGCGAGCCAGCCACTCGCCCCGTTCAGCGGCAGCCGGTCCAGGACGGCTTCCAGCAACCGCGGCGCCAGCAGCGCGAACCCCACCGACAGCAGGATCGCCCCATAGGCCGGCGGTGCCATCAGGGCCGAGTCCGTCGCCGAGAACACGAAGGTGGAGGAGGCCGACGCCGCCCCGGCGACCAGCGCGGCGTACGCGAGGAACTTGCGTGCCCCGCCCCGCCGTTCATGCCCGCGCGTCGCCCGCCGCACGGCGAGGAAGGCGGCACCCGCCGACGCGAGCAGCGTGATGTCGATGCCCGTCATGAACGCGATCGGGCCGAAGGAGGGGGCGACGGACTCGGCCACCTGGCCGCTGTCCTGGAACACCTCCAGCAGCGCCCGGCCGCCCAGCATCGCCGGGCCGATCGCCAGCGCCGCGCCCACCAGGGCCACGACCACCGCCTCGCCGACCACCATCCGCTTGAGCTGCGCCGGAGTCGCCCCCGAGCAGCGCAACAGCTCCAACTCGGCCGCGCGTTGCCGGACGTTGACCGTCAGCGCCGAGGCCACGGCGAAGAACACCAGCAGGGTGCCGTAGCCGCCGACGACGCCCGCCGCGGTGGACAGCGTCTCCGCGCTGGTCGGGTCGACGCCGTCCTGCGCCGCCGTGTCGTGCATCGAGTTGAACGTCATGATGATCGCCGCGCCCAGGAACGCGGACAGCAGCGTCGCGAGGAACCGCCCGGGGCGGTGCCGGATCGACCGTATGGCCAGCAGGAACATCGCTCACACCTCCATCGCCACGTTGTCGCCCAGGTGCGCGAGGCGTTCGGCCACCGCGTCCGCCGTCGGCGCGTCCATCCGGCCCGCCAGCCGGCCGTCCGCCAGGAACAGCACCGAGTCCGCGTACGAGGCGGCGACCGGGTCATGGGTCACCATCACCACGGTCCGGCCGTGCACCCGCACCGCCTGCTGGAGCAGTCGCAGCACATCGCGGGCGCTGCGCGTGTCCAGGGCGCCCGTCGGCTCGTCCGCGAAGATCACCCGAGGCTCCGTCACCAGCGCGCGGGCGATGGCCACGCGCTGCCGCTGACCGCCGGACAGCCGGCCGGGCCGGTGCCCGAGCCGGTCGCCCAGGCCGACGGACGCCAGCACCTCCCGGACCCGCTCGCGATCCACGCGCTGTCCGGCCAACTTGAGCGGCAGCACCGTGTTCTGCGCGACCGTCAGCGTCTCCAGCAGGTTGTACTGCTGGAACACGAACCCGATCCGCCCGCGCCGGAACTTCGTCCGCTCGGCCTCGCCGCCGGCGGTCAGCTCGGTTCCGTCCACGCACACGATGCCGCTGTCGGGCCGGTCGAGACCCGCCGCGCAGTGCAGCAGCGTGGACTTGCCGGAACCCGACGGCCCCATCACCGCGGTGAACGTGCCCCGCCCCAGACCGAGCGTGACCCCGTCCAGCGCGGTCACGGCACTGTCCTGCGCGCCGTAGGTCCTGGTGACCCTGACCAGCCGGAGCGCCTCGGCGGCGGGTCCCTTGTCGTGCGTACGCCGCGAGCCTGTGCGAAACATCGTCATCACTCTCCGTCCGGCACTCCCTGTGCCCTACCGAAGAAGCTACGGAGACGGCGACTTGACCACATGGGGCGCAGAGCCCGTATCGCCGGGTGTACTTGGCGACACCTCCCGACGGGGGCGCTCAGGAAGGAAGAGGCCGTTCCGGTTTTGAACTGTTTCAATCCAGCCCCTCGCGACTGGGGACTTCTGTTGGAATCTGCACGGTATTTGTCCCGATCAGCCCATGGACACCCGTCACTTCCGCCACTAGCTTCAACCGACGTTCGAGCTGAATCGATACAACTCCGAATCCAGCCGAAGGGACAACGGCATGAACGACGGAGTCGACGGCACGACCGGCAAAGGGGTGCGCCGCAGGACCGTGCTCACCACGGCACTCGGCGCGGCGCCCCTGGCCGTGGCGGGCGGGATCAGCGCAGGCGGCCCCGCGGCCGCCGCACCGGCCTCCGCCCGCACCGCGGTCGAGGGCCTGACGGCCGAACACAGAACCAACCCCCTCGGCGTGGACGCCGCCCGGCCGCGGCTGGGGTGGCGCACGGCGTCCTCGGTGCGGGGCCGCCGCCAGTCGGCGTACCGGATCCTGGTCGCGACCGCACCCGACCGCCTGACCCCCTCCCGGGCGGACGTCTGGAACAGCGGCCGCGTCACCTCACCGGACTCCGTCGCCGTGCGCTACGACGGCCCCGCCCTGCACGCCGCCACCCGCTACCACTGGACGGTGACGGTCTGGGACGAGAGCGGCCGTGCCGTCCCCGCCTCCCCGACCGCCCACTTCGAGACCGGCCTGCTCAGCACCGACGGCACCGCCGGCTGGGACGGCGCCCGGTGGATCACCATGGCGGGCAAGCGGCCCCACACCCCCGGCGCCCCCCTCCTGCGCCACCAGACCCGCCTGACAGGGCGTCACGTACGCGCCGCCCGGCTCTACATCTCCGCCCTCGGCGTGTACGAGGCCCACGTCAACGGCCACCGGGTCGCCGTACCGCAGGACGGCGGCACCACCCATGAGCTGCTGGCCCCCGGCTGGACCAACTACGACAGCACCGTCAACTACTTCACCTACGACGTCACGGACCTGGTCGCGGGGGAGCGGCACCGAGGGCAGGTCACCCTCGCCGCCGTGCTCGGCAACGGCTGGTACAACGGCCGGGTCTCCGAGAACAGCGCCTACTACTCCGCCGACGGCAACCCCCTGGCCCTCAAGGCCAAGCTCCTCGTCCGCTACGCCGACGGATCCGAGCAGACGATCGTCACCGCACCCGGCGACGACTGGAAGGCCACGGACACCGGCCCCTACCGCGCCGACGACATCTACGACGGCCAGACCTACGACGCGCGCGAGGAACTGCCGGGCTGGACGGCGTCCGGCTTCGACGCCTCCGGCTGGGCCGGCGTGAGCGAGCACGACTTCAGCTCCAGGTTCCCCGACGCGAAGCTGGTCGCCCATCCCGGCGAGAGCGCCCGTCTGGTGCCGCGATGGGATCGCAGGCCGCACTCCGTCACCGTCTACACCGGTGTCACCGGCCAGGAGGGCAGCCCCAACGGCAAGGGCCGTATCGTCGTCGACCCCGCCCGCACGGTCACCGACCCGGGCTCGGCGGCCACCGCAGCCGTGACCCTGAGCCCCGGCGAAACGGCCGTGATCGACCTCGGCCAGAACATGGTCGGTGTGCCCCGCTACACCCTGCGCGGCCCGAGCGGCGCCCGAGTCGAACTCAGGCCGGGGGAGATGCTCAACGACGACAGCGCGGGCGCGGACGGCCCCGTCGGCTCGGTCTACCGCGCCAACCTCCGCACCGCCAAGGCCACCAGCACCTACGTCCTCAAGGGCGACCCCGACGGCGAGACGCACGAGGACTCGCTGACCTTCTACGGCTTCCGCTACGTGTCCCTCACCACGACCGAGACCGTCACCCTCACCCGCTTCACCGGCCGGGTCGCGACCTCCGCCCTGCGTGACATCGGCACCGTCACGACCGACGACGCCGACGTCAACCAGCTGATCAGCAACGTCCGTTGGGGCCAGCGCGGCAACTACCTGTGGGTCCCGACCGACTGCCCCCAGCGCGACGAACGCCTCGGCTGGACCGGCGACACCCAGCTCTTCTCCCAGACCGGCCTCTACAACGCCGACGCCGTGAACTTCCTCAGCCACTTCGAGGACACCCTCATCGACTCGCAGAAGACGTACGGACAGGACGGCGCGCAGTTCACCTGGGTGGCACCCGGCTCCCGCTACAACCAGCCCATTCCCGCGAGCGGTTGGGCGGACTGCGGGGTCGTCGTGCCCTGGACGGTGTGGCAGATGTCGGGCGACACCACGCTCGTCGACCGCAGCTGGGCGGCCATGACCACGTACATGGACTGGATCCGCGAGCGCACCGGAGACAGCTACGCCGGACAGGGCGCGATCTTCGGCGACTGGCTGGCCTTCCAGGACACCAGCACCCAGCTCATCAGCGACGCCTACTACGGCTACAGCGCCCGGCTGATGGCCGACATGGCCCGCGCCACCGGCCGCACCGCCGAAGCCCGCGCCTACGACGACCTCTTCGCCCACATCAAGCGGGCGTTCGTCACCAAGTACCTGGCCACCGACGCGAGCGGACGCGTGAGGGTCCGCTCCAGCCTCGGTGACGCTCCGCCGACCGGCGGCAGAACGGAGGACGACAGCCAGACCGCCCTGCTGTGGGTCCTCAAACTCGGCTTCTACGACACCGAGGCCCAGCGCCGCCAACTGGTCGCGCTCCTCGCCGACAACATCGGCAACGACGAGGCGTACAAGCAGGCCCACCCCGACAGCACCCGCGTGAAGTACGGGGAGAACACCCTCTCCGTCGGGTTCCTCGGCGTGAACGTCCTCGCTCCCGTCCTCACCGACGAGGGCCGCGTCGACCTGGCGTACCGGCTGCTCCACCAGGACGCCATGCCGTCCTGGCTGTACTCGGTGCGCAACGGCGCCACCACCGTCTGGGAGCGCTGGAACTCGTACTCGAAGGAGGACGGCTTCGGTCCGGTCGACATGAACTCGTTCAACCACTACTCCTACGGCGCGATCATGGAGTGGATGTACGAGAGCATGGCGGGCATCGCCAAGGACCCGGCCCACCCGGGATTCCGGCACTTCTTCCTGCGCCCGCACCCCGACCCCACCGGACGGGTCACCCAGGTCGCGGGCTCGCATCTCTCGCCGTACGGCGAGATCGTCAGCGAGTGGCGGACGGACGGCCGGAAGCTGACCTACCGGGCCGCGGTCCCCGCGAACAGTACGGCGACCCTGCGCATCCCCACCGCGGACCCGGCCACGGTCCGTGAGGGCCGGACACCCCTTTCCCGGGTGCCGGGCGTGGACCACCTGGGCTTCGAGGGCGGGACCGCGAGCTACCGGCTGCCTTCCGGCCGCTACCAGGTGACCGCCGCCCTCGGCTGACCTGCGGTCCCCCGTGTGACGGAGCCGGGCCGGGGAACCCGGCCGGCATGGACGAGCCGACCCGCACCCACGCCTCGTACTGGATCGAGACGGCGCCGCCCGGCGACCTCGCACCCCCGCCGGACGGCGACCTCACGACCGACGTCGCCGTCGTGGGTGCGGGCATCGCCGGGATCGCCACCGCCTGGGAGCTGGCCCGGCGGGGGCGCCGCGTCGCCCTGCTGGAGGCGGACCGGATCGCCGCCGGCGTCACCGGGCACACCACCGCGAAGCTCACCGCCCAGCACACCCTGATCTACGACCGGCTCCGCCGCACCCGCGGCAAGGACGGCGCCCGCCTGTACGCCACCTCGCAGACGGACGCGATCCGGCATGCCGCCGAGGTCGCGGACGAACTCGGCATCGACTGCGACTGGGAGGAGACGGCGGCCTACACCTACACCGAGGACGGCGACCGCACCGACGAACTGCGGGCCGAGGCCGACGCGGCCCGGGAGGCGGGCCTGACCGCCGAGTACCTGACCGACACCGACCTGCCCTATCCGGTGGCGGGCGCCGTCCGCGTCGAGGGCCAGGCGCAGTTCCATCCCCGCCAGTACCTGCTGGGGCTGGTCGCCGATCTCGAGCGCCACGGCGGCCAGGTGCACGAGCACACGCGCGTGGTGGGACTGTCCGAGGGCGACCCCTGTGTGCTGACGACCGAGGACGGGGTGAAGGTGAGGGCCGGGACCGTCGTGGTCGCCACCCACTACCCGATCTTCGACCGGGCGCTGCTGTTCACCCGCCTCTCGACGCGGAGGGAACTCGTCGTC
This sequence comes from Streptomyces sp. NPDC057623, assembly GCF_042800355.1. NCBI lineage: Bacteria > Bacillati > Actinomycetota > Actinomycetes > Kitasatosporales > Streptomycetaceae > Streptomyces > Streptomyces sp. NPDC057623. The sequence goes on along the minus strand of NZ_JBHVGZ010000083.1, from coordinate 19,288 downwards.
GCCGCCCCCATCGACGCGGTCGCCGCCCCGAGGGGCATGTACATCACCCCCGGACAGAACACCCGCTCGGTGCGCACGGCACCCTACGCGGACGGCCACCGCCTGCTCGTCGTCACCGGCGAGCACTTCACCCCGGGCACGGGCGTCGACGTCGAGGCGCGCTTCGCGGCCCTGGCCGACTGGGCGACGGACCGCTTCGGGGAACTCACCTTCACCCACCGGTGGGCCACGCAGGACAACGACTCCACCGACTCCGTACCGCTCGTCGGCCCCCTGCACCCCGCGAGCCGGCATGTCCACGTAGCGACCGGCTTCGGCGGCTGGGGACTCAGCGGCGGCATCATGGCGGGCCGTCTCCTGTGCGACCTGGTCACCGGCCGCGAGAACCCGTGGAGCGAGCTGTACGACCCGCGCCGGGTGATGTCCGTCGTCCGCGAGGGCAAGGACTTCGTCAAGCACCAGTCCGACGTGGCCCGCCACTTCGTCGGCGACCGGATCCAGCACCTGCCGGGCCCGTCGGCCGGCTCGGTGGACGACATCGCCCCCGGCGACGGCGCCGTCGTCCACGTCTCCGGCAAGCGCTGCGCCGTCCACCGCGACGAGGACGGCGACCTCCACGCCGTCTCCGCGAAGTGCACGCACCTGGGCTGCCTGGTCGCGTTCAACCGCGCGGAGCGGACCTGGGAATGCCCGTGCCACGGCTCCCGCTTCGACCCTGAAGGCCGTGTCGTGCAGGGGCCCGCCGTACGGCCGTTGGAGCGGCGCGACATCTGAGCCGACCCGCTCAGTCGCCGACCAGGACGACCTCCAGGGTGCGCGGGCCGTGCACCCCCTCGACCCGGTCCAGCTCGATGTCGCTGGTCGCCGAGGGGCCGGAGATCCACGTCAACGGGCGGGCGGGATCGAGGTGTTCGAGGGCCTGCGGGACGGACGACACGACCTGCTCGGGGACCCTTACGACACAGATGTGGTGATCGGGGACGAGCGTGATGCGGCGGCGGCCCTGGTCGGGGGAGCCGTCCAGGACGATGGTGCCGGTCTCGGCCACGGCCACCGCACATGCCGTGACCACGCTGTCGACCCGGTCCAGTTCGTCCGGGGTGCTCCGCGGCCGGTCCTCGATCCGCTCGGCGTCGGTCGCCGCGAGCCACTCGGACTCCAGCCCCGGCGGCACGAGCACCGTCTTCGCGCCCCGCGCCGCCAGCATCCCGGCGAGCGTCGCCGCGAGATCGGCCGGGGTGCAGCGGTGCACGATCGCCCGGTAGTCCGCCAGGTTCTCGGCCAGCAACTCGACCGTCTCGGCGACGGTCCGTTCCCCGTGCTCGCGCAGATAGTCGCGCGGCACCGCCCGCTCGTACGCCGCCTTGTCGTCGTTACCGGCCTCCGGCACGTCCGCCAGCGCGCGCCGCACCCGTCCCAGGATCCGTTCCCTGCTGCTCACTTGGCGCCGTCCTTTCCGCCGTTCGTCCGCTGCCACCAGTCCCGGAACGGTTCCGCGGGCACCGGCGGCAGATCCCGGGTCCCGCTCCACGCCTTGCCCGGCCCGGGCAGTGAGCGCGGATGGAGGCGGCGCGTGCGCGAGGCGAGCCGCTGCCCCGTCCGCAGGGCGCCCGGATGGCTGAACGCCCAGCGTGCCGCCCGCATCGCGGCCCGCTCGGCGGCATGGCCCTTCGCGGGCTTCAGCACCACCTTGTTGCCGTTCGCGGTCACCTGGCCGCCCTCGACGACCCGCTCCCGCAGATGCACCAGCACCTCGGGGATGTCGATGGCGACGGGGCACACCTCGTAGCAGGCCCCGCACAGCGACGACGCGTACGGCAGCGAGGCGTCGATCTCGCTGGTCACGCCCCGGAGCTGAGGGCTGAGGATGGCGCCGATCGGGCCCGGGTAGACCGAGCCGTAGGCGTGCCCGCCGGCCCGCTCGTACACCGGGCAGACGTTGAGACAGGCCGAGCAGCGGATGCAGCGCAGGGCCTGGCGGCCGACCTCGTCGGCGAGGGTGTCGGTGCGGCCGTTGTCCAGCAGGACGAGGTGGAACGTCTTCGGCCCGTCACCGTCCGTGGTACCGGTCCACATCGTCGTGTACGGGTTCATCCGCTCGGCGGTCGAGGAGCGGGGGAGTGTCTGGAGGAAGACCTCCAGGTCCCGCCAGGTCGGCAGGATCTTCTCGATGCCGACGACCGAGATCAGCGTCTCGGGGAGGGTCAGGCACATCCGCCCGTTGCCCTCGGACTCCACGACGACCAGCGTGCCGGTCTCGGCGACCATGAAGTTGGCGCCGGAGATCCCGACCTTGGCGCGCAGGAACTTCTCCCGGAGATGGAGCCGGGCGGCCTCGGCGAGTTCGGCGGGTGTGTCGGTGAGGCCGTCCGGAGCCGGCCGGCCCCACTCGCTCATCTCGTTGCGGAAGATGTCGCGGATCTCGCCCCGGTTGCGGTGGATGGCCGGAACGAGGATGTGCGAGGGGCGGTCCTTGCCCAGCTGCACGATCAGCTCGGCGAGATCGGTCTCGTAGGCGCGGATGCCCTCCGCCTCCAGGGCCTCGTTCAGCCCGATCTCCTGCGTGGCCATCGACTTGACCTTGACGACCTCCAACTCGCCGGTCGCCTTCACGAGGTCCGCCACGATCCGGTTGGCCTCGTCGGCGTCCGCGGCCCAGTGGACCGTGCCGCCCGCCGCCGTGACCGCCTCCTCCAACCGCACGAGATAGCGGTCGAGGTGACGCAGCGTGTGGTCCTTGATCCGCTTCCCGGCCTCCCGCAGCTGTGCCCAGTCCGACACCTCCGCGACGGCCTTGGCCCGCTTGCCGCGGATGGTGTGCGTGGCGTGGCGCAGGTTGCCGCGCAGGGTCGTGTCGTGCACGGCCTCGTGCGCGGCCTTCGGAAACGCCGGCATTCCTACGAACGTCCCGCTCATACGGCCGGCTCCTCCTCCGTGCTCGCCAGGATCTCCGCGATGTGCACCGGCCGCAGGCCCGTCCGCAGCCGGGCCATCGTCCCGCCGATGTGCATCAGACAGGAGTTGTCCGCCGCGCACAGCACGTCGGCCCCCGTCGACTCGGCGTTGCGCACCTTGTCCGTACCCATCGCCGCCGAGACATCGGAGTTCTTCAGCGCGAAGGTGCCGCCGAACCCGCAGCACTCCTCCGCACCCGGCAGTTCCACCAGCTCCAGCCCTTTGACGGCCTGGAGGAGCCGCCGGGGCCGGTCGGCCAGCCCCAGCCCGCGCAGGCCGTGACAGGTCGGGTGGTACGTCACCTTGTGCGGGTACCAGGCGCCCACGTCCGTCACCCCCAGCACGTCCACCAGGAACTCCGTCAGCTCGTACGTCTTCGGCACCACCGGTGCCAGGGTCGCCGCGAGGGTGTCTCCGCGCCCCTCGGCGCGGGCCCGCTCACCCATCCGCGGATACAGCTCGCGCACCATCGCCCCGCATGACCCGGACGGGGTGACGATCGCCTCGTACTCCCCGAAGACATCGGAGAAATGCCGGGCGAGCGGCTCGGCCTCATGGCGGTAGCCGGTGTTGTAGTGGGCCTGCCCGCAGCAGGTCTGGGCCATCGGGAAGTCGACATCGACGCCCAGCCTGGTCAGCAGTTTCACCACGGCGCGGCCGGTGTCCGGATAGAGCGTGTCGTTGACACAGGTCAGGAACAGGGCGACACGCATCGCGGCTCCTTGTGATCGATCATCGGATGAGTGCAGGGTAGTGCGGGCACGCGGCCCGGGGGAGACCCCGCTCACCGCCGGGTGCGTTTCACCCTCGGGTGAGCCGGGCCTCCGCCTCGCTCCAGCGCGCCGCGTCCCCCCGCGGCTCGTACCGGGTCAGCGGCTGCGTACGGGTCAGCAGGCGCCGCCCGTCGGTGAGGTCGCCGACCAGCCCGTGGGTACGGGCCTGGACCAGGACGTTCCCGAGCGCGGCGGCCTCGGTCGGGCCCGCCACCACCGGCAGCCCGCACGCGTCGGCGGTCAGCTGGCACAGCAGGGCGTTTCGGGTGCCGCCCCCGACGACGTGCACGACGTCGACGGGATGGTCCGCCAGCCGCTCGGCGTCCCTGACGGCGCGCCGGTGGGCGAGGGCCAGCGAGTCGAGGATGCAGCGGGTGATCTCGGCGGGCGAGGCGGGCACCGGCTGCTCGGAGGCCCGGCACGCCTCGGCGATCCGCTCGGGCATCCGCCCCGGCGCGAGGAACGCCGCGTTCCCCGCGTCCACGACGGACCGCAGCGCCGGCACCTTGGACGCGTCGAGCAGCAGCGCCCCCAGATCGGGTTCGCCCCAGGCCCGTACGCACTCCTGGAGCAGCCACAGTCCCATGATGTTCCGCAGATACCGGACCGTGCCGTCCAGCCCCAGCTCATTGGTGAAGTTGGCGGCCCGGCTCTCCTCGGTGAGCACGGGGGCGCCCAGCTCCAGACCCGCCAGTGACCAGGTGCCGGTGCAGATGTACGCGAACCGCTCGCCCTCGGCCGGGACGGCGGCCACGGCGGACGCGGTGTCGTGCGACCCGACCGCCGTCACCGGCACCGGACCGCTCAGCCCGGTCTCCTCCAGCACCTCACCGCGCAGCACCCCCGCCGGGTCGCCGGGCTGCCGCAGCGGCGCGAACAGGCCCAGGTCGATACCCAGCCGCGAGGCGACGTCGTACGACCAGTCCCGCGTGCGCGGGTCGATCAGCTGGGTGGTGGAGGCGTTGGTGAGCTCGGTGCCCTGCTCGCCGGTGAGCCAGTACGTCAGCAGGTCCGGGACGAGCAACAGCCTTTCGGCGCGGGACAGTTGAGCGGAGCCCCGGGCGGCGGTCAGCTGGTACAGCGTGTTGAAGGGGGCGTACTGCAAGCCGGTGGCGGCATACAGCTCCGCCGCCGGGAGGGTCGCCCACACCTTCTCCGCGACCCCCTCCGTCCGGGGGTCGCGGTAGTGCACCGGATTGCCGAGCAGTGCCCCGTCGGCGTCCAGCAGCCCGTAGTCCACGGCCCAGCTGTCGATGCCGACGGAGTCGAGTTGTCCACCGCGGTGGGCACCGGCCGCCCGCAGTCCGTCCAGCACCCCCGCGTACAGCCCGAGCACGTCCCAGCGCAGTCCCTCCGGCACGCGCACCGGCCGGTTCGGGAAGCGGTGGGCCTCGCCCAGTTCCAGCGAGTCCGGGCCGACACGGCCGACCATGACGCGCCCGCTGGACGCGCCGAGGTCGACCGCGGCGTACGACTTCACGGACGCGCTCACCGCAGGAAGGCGGCCGCGACGCCGGCGTCGACCGGGATGTGCAGCCCGGTGGTGTGCGTCAGGTCCCCGCCGGTCAGGGCGAAGACGGCGTTCGCGACATGGTCCGGGAGCACCTCCCGCTTGAGGATGGTGCGCTGGGCGTAGAACTCACCCAGCTTCTCCTCATCGACCCCGTACACGGCGGCCCGCTTGGCCCCCCAGCCACCGGCGAAGATGCCCGACCCACGCACGACGCCGTCCGGGTTGATCCCGTTGACGCGGATGCCGTGCTCACCCAGCTCGGCCGCCAGCAGCCGCACCTGATGGGCCTGGTCGGCCTTGGTGGCCGAGTAGGCGATGTTGTTGGGCCCGGCGAAGACGGCGTTCTTGGAGGCGATGTAGACGATGTCACCGCCCAGCTCCTGGGCGATCATCACGCGCGCCGCTTCCCTCGACACGAGGAAGGAGCCGCGCGCCATGATGTCGTGCTGGAGGTCCCAGTCCCGGGCCGAGGTCTCCAGCAGCGGCTTGGAGATGGAGATACCGGCGTTGTTGACCACCAGGTCGACCCCGCCGAAGGCCAGCAGGGCAGCCTTGAAGGCCTCGGTGATCTGTTCCTCCGACGTGACGTCGACCGTCACGGCGACGGCCTTGTCGGATCCGCCGAGCTCCTCGGCGACGGCCGCGGCGTTCTCGGCGTTGAGGTCGGCGACGACCACACACGCGCCCTCGGCGACGAGCCGCTGCGCGATGGCCTTCCCGATCCCGCTGCCGGCGCCGGTCACGAGCGCGACCCGCGTCGCGAGCGGCTTGGGCTTCGGCATCCGCTGGAGCTTGGCCTCCTCCAGCGCCCAGTACTCGATCCGGAACTTCTCGGACTCCTCGATGGGCGCGTAGGTGGAGACGGCCTCGGCTCCGCGCATCACGTTGACGGCGTTGACGTAGAACTCACCCGCGACCCGGGCGGTCTGCTTGTCCTTGCCGAAGCTGAACATGCCGACCCCGGGGATCAGCACGATCGCCGGGTCGGCGCCGCGCATGGCGGGGGAGTCGGGCAGGGCGTGCCGCTGGTAGTAGGCGGCGTACTCCGCGCGGTACTCGGAGTGCAGCTCCCTGAGCCGGGCGACGGCCTCGTCCAGGGGAGCGGTGGGCGGCAGGTCGAGGACGAGCGGCCGGACCTTGGTCCGCAGGAAGTGGTCCGGGCAGGAGGTGCCCAGCGCCGCGAGCCGCGGGTGCTCGGCGCTCGCGAGGAAGTCGAGGACGACCTCGGAGTCGGTGAAGTGACCGACCTGCGGCCGGTCCTGGGAGGCGATGCCGCGGATGACCGGCGCGAGGGCCGCGGCCCGTTCCCGCCGCTCGACGGCGCCGAGCGCCGCGTACCCCTCGATCACCGGCCCGAAGGGCTCCGGCTTCCCGCGCTCGGCGAGAAACGCCTCCGCGGTGCGGATGATGTGCAGCGAGTTGCGCTCGCACTCCTCGGAGGTGTCACCCCACGCGGTGATCCCGTGCCCGCCGAGGATGCACCCGACGGCCTGCGGGTTCGCCTCCTTGACCGCGGCGATGTCCAGCCCGAGCTGGAACCCGGGCCGCCGCCACGGCACCCACACCACGCTGTCCCCGAAGCACTCGGCGGTCAGCTTCTCCCCGTCGGCCGCGCAGGCGAGCGCGATACCGGAGTCGGGATGCAGATGATCGACATGCGCCGCCTCGACGAGACCGTGCATGGCGGTGTCGATCGACGGAGCCGCCCCACCCTTACCGTGCAGGCAGTAGTCGAAGGCGGCGACCATCTCGTCCTCGCGCTCGACGCCCGGATAGACATCGACGAGCGCCCGCATCCGGTCCAGCCGCAACACGGCGAGCCCGCCTTCGGTGAGCGTGCCGAGGTCACCCCCGGACCCCTTGACCCACATCAGCTCGACGTCACCACCGGTGACGGGGTCGGTGTCGGTGCCCTTGGCGGACGCGTTCCCGCCGGCGTAGTTCGTGTTGCGGGGGTCGGCGCCGAGCCGGTGGGAGCGGGCGAGGAGGGCGGCGGCTTCGGGATGGGGTGCCATGAACTTCAGTCCTGTCTGGGAAGAGGGTGAGGGGAGCTGTTTTTCAGGGGCGCGGGGCTGTACCGATATGCGGCTCCGCCGCGTGGGCGCGACCAGCCACATCCGGCCGGCAGCCCGCGTACGACAGATCTGGGCAGACGCTCACGCCCCCCAACCGGCCTGCTCCCCACCAACACGCTCAGCCACGATCTTCTCGGCCCACCCGGACCGCCGGTACGCGGCAATCGGGTCCCCGTCGAGACCCATTTCCTCCCGCACCTCACGCAGCAGCGGCCGCACATCCGTGTTGTAGGCGTCCATCAGCACGGCATTGGCCTCCAGCACGTCACCCGAGGCCTGAGCCACAGCCAATGCCTCCCGGTCGACGAGCAGCGCCTTCGCCGTGGCCTCCTGCACGTTCATCACGGACCGGATGATCGCCGGGATCTTCGCCTCGATGTTGTGGCACTGGTCGAGCATGAACGCGACGTCGGGCGAGAACCCACCGCCACGCACGACCTCGTACATGATCCGGAACAGCTGGAAGGGATCCGCGGCCCCCACCATCAGGTCGTCATCCGCGTAGAACCGGGAGTTGAAGTCGAACCCGCCGAGCTTCCCCTCCCGCAGCAGCGTCGCGACGATGAACTCGATGTTGGTCCCCGGCGCATGGTGCCCGGTGTCGACCACGACCTGCGCCTTCTCGCCGAGCTTCAGACAGTGCGCGTACGCCGTCCCCCAGTCCGGCACGTCCGTCGAGTAGAACGCCGGCTCGAAGAACTTGTACTCCAGCAGCATCCGCTGCCCGTCCCCGAGCCGCTCGTACACCTCGGCCAGCCCTTCGGCCAGCCGGTCCTGCCGCGCCCGGAGGTCGTCCTGCCCGGGGTAGTTCGTCCCGTCCGCGAACCACAGCTTCAGATCGGCGGAGCCCGTCGCGTCCATGATGTCGACGCACTCCAGCAGGTGATCGACGGCCTTGCGCCGCACCACCGCGTCCGGATGGCAGATGCTGCCCAGCTTGTAGTCGTCGTCCTGGAAGGTGTTGGAGTTGACCGCGCCCAGCTTCACACCACGTTCTTCGGCGTGCTTGGCCAGCGCCGCGTAGTCGTCGACCCTGTCCCAGGGGATGTGCAGGGCGACGGTGGGCGCGACGCCCGTGAACGCGTGCACCTGAGCCGCGTCGTCCAGCTTCTCCCGCGGCGTACGCGGAACGCCCTGCTGGGCGAACACCTTGAACCGCGTCCCCGAGTTCCCGTACGCCCATGACGGCGTTTCGACTGCCTGGGTCTTGAGTGCGGCCTTCACCGCGGCGAGCTCGGTCACTGAGGGCTCCTGTGACATCGGGGACGGAAGTCGGACGGTAGACATCTGAACGGCTTCGCTGTGAAACGATTCAAGACGGGAACGTATGAGCCGTCCGGTGGAGTGTCAACCCCCTCGGCCCAGGCTGTTGCTCGTGACTCCCCCGTGACCTTTGTTCATCGAAACTTTTTCGACACGGACCCATTGACGTGACATGCGCTCCGTGTCTAACGTCCCGGCAACCAAGTTGAAACCTTTCACGACGCCGAGAGGGCCGTCCCGCCGGCGTCGTCGAGGAGCCCCCATGACCCACCCGTCCACCACGGGTCCGGCCCCGGTTCTGGCGCTCAGGGACATCTCGAAGTCCTTCGGCGCGGTCCGCGCCCTGCGGGACGTCTCCCTGGAGCTGTTTCCCGGGGAGGTGCATGCCCTCGCCGGGGAGAACGGCGCGGGCAAGTCGACCCTGATCAAGACGCTCGCCGGAGTGCACCGGCCGGATGCCGGCCAGGTGCTGCTCGACGGTGCGCCCGTCGTCTTCCACGGCCCCGGTGACGCCCGCGACGCCGGCATCGCCGTGATCTACCAGGAGCCGACCCTCTTCCCCGACCTGTCGATCGCCGAGAACATCTTCATGGGCCGCCGGCCACGGCGCGCCCTCGGCCGGATCGACCACAGGGCGACGCACGCCGCGACCCTGGCCCTGATGCAGCGCCTGGGTGTCGAGCTCGACCCCGACCGCCCCGCGCGCGGCCTGTCCATCGCCGACCAGCAGATCGTCGAGATCGCCAAGGCGCTCTCCTTCGACGCCCGCGTCCTGATCATGGACGAGCCGACCGCCGCCCTCACCGGCAGCGAGGTCGCCCGGCTCTTCGGAGTCGTGCGCACCCTGCGCGAGCAGGGCGCCGCCGTCCTGTTCATCTCCCACCGGCTGGAGGAGATCTTCCAGATCTGCCGGCGGGTGACCACCCTGCGCGACGGTGCCTGGATCGCCAGCGAGCCGCTGGACGGCATGACCGAGGACGACCTCGTCCGCCGGATGGTCGGCCGTGACCTCGACGAGCTGTACCCCAAGCAGGACGTGAAGCCGGGCGAGGTCGCCCTGAGCGTGCGCCGGCTGACCCGCGAGGGCGTCTTCACCGACGTCTCCTTCGACGTACGGCGCGGCGAGATCGTCGGCCTGGCGGGCCTGGTCGGCGCGGGCCGCACCGAAGTCGCACGGGCCGTCTTCGGCATCGACCGCTGGGACGCGGGCGAGGTCGAGGTGGACGGTCGCAAGCTCGTCAGCGGGGCCCCGTCGACCGCCATGGCCTCCGGGCTCGCCCTCGTCCCCGAGGACCGGCGGGCCCAGGGCCTGGTGATGGACATGTCCATCGAGCGCAACATCGGCCTCACGGGCCTTCGTACGACCGTGCGGGCCGGCCTCATGGACCGGGGCGCCGAGCGCAGCCGCTCCCTCGACTGGGCCGTCAAGCTCCAGGTCAAGTACGCGCGGATCGCCGACACCGTGAACACCCTGTCCGGCGGCAACCAGCAGAAGGTCGTCCTCGCCAAGTGGCTCGCCACCGGCCCCAGGGTGCTGATCGTCGACGAGCCCACCCGCGGCATCGACGTCGGCACCAAGGCCGAGGTGCACCGGCTGCTCAGCGAACTCGCCGCGGACGGAGTGGCCGTCCTGATGATCTCCTCCGACCTGCCCGAGATCCTCGGCATGGCCGACCGCGTGCTCGTGATGCACGAGGGCCGCCTGACCGCCGAGATCCCCCGCTCCGAAGCCACCGAGGAAACCGTGATGGCCGCAGCAACCGGGAGGGCCGCCGCATGACGGTGACCACTCCCCACGAGGCCCCTGTCACCGACGTGCCCAAGTCCAGCGGCACCCGCCTCGTCGACCGCGTCTTCAAGATGCGCGAACTCGCCATCCTGGCCGTCTTCGTGGTGATGATCGTCGTCACCCAGCTGGGCAACAGCCAGTTCCTCACCGAGCAGGGCATCAAGGACCTGCTGCTGAACGCGACGATCCTGGTCCTGGTCGCCACCGGCCAGTCCCTGGTCGTCATCACGCGGAACGTCGACCTGTCGGTCGGCTCGACGCTCGGCATCAGCGCCTTCGCCGCCGGCACCTACCTCCAGGGCGGCGGCAACCCGGTGGTCGCCGTGCTGCTGGCGATCCTCATGGGCGTCGCCTTCGGCCTGCTGAACGGCCTGCTCGTCAGCCTCGGCCAGGTGCCCGCGCTCGTCGTCACCCTCGGCACGCTCTACATCATCCGCGGCATCGACTCCATCTGGGTCGGCTCCCGCCAGATCACGGCGGCCGACCTCCCCGACGGCTTCGTCGACTTCGGCTCCGGCGGCATCTCCGCGGTGCCGTGGCTGGCGCTGATCGCCGTCGCCGTCCTGGTGGTGACCGCGTACTACCTCAAGCACTACGGCAGCGGCCGCGAGCTGTACGCCCTCGGCTCCAACCCCGAGGCCGCCCGCCTCGCCGGCATCCCCGTCCGCAAGCGGATCCTCGCCGCGTACACCTTCTGCGGTGCGCTCGCCGGACTCGCGGGCGCCATGTACCTGGCCCGGTTCGGCAACGTCGACTCCGGCACCGGCAACGGCTACGAACTCACCGTCGTCAGCGCGGTCGTGGTCGGCGGCGTCGTCTTCACCGGCGGCTCCGGCAGCGTCTACGGCGCGGCGCTCGGCGCGCTGCTGCTGACCTCCATCAACAGCGTGCTGCCCGCCCTCGGCGTCAGCTCCGTCTGGGTCCTCGCCATCAACGGCATCCTGCTCATCCTCGCCATCGCGGTCGACCGGATCGTCGCCCTGCGCGTGGCCAACGCCCTGAAGAAGAGGAACGCCCGCCATGGCTGACTTCTCCCTGAGCCGAGCGATCCGGTGGGACACGGTCGTCGGTGCGCTGCTGATCGTCGTGCTCCTGCTGTCCTTCACAACGGTCGACGGTTTCGGAAACGCTCTCAACCTGTCGTTCCTGATCGGAAACACCCTTCCGATCGCGATGATCGCCCTGCCGATGACGCTCCTGGTCGTCTCGGGCGAGATCGATCTCTCGGTCGCCTCCACCGCCGGTCTCTCCGGTGCCGTGATGGGCGCGCTGTGGAATCAGGGCATGACGATCGAGACGATCATCCCGATCTGCCTGGTGCTCGGTGTGGTGTGCGGACTGATCAACGGTCTGCTGGTGACCAGGCTGGGACTGCCGTCCCTCGCCGTCACCATCGGCACCCTCGCCGCCTACCGGGGCATCGCGCAGATCATTCTCGGCTCCGACGCGGTGACCGACTTCCCCACCCAGTACCTGGACTTCGCGGCCGGACGCATCGGCGACACCTTCATCCCGTACGCCCTCCTGCCCTTCCTGGTCCTGCTCGCGATCGCCGTGGTCGCGCTGCACGCCACCCCGTTCGGACGGTCGGTCTTCGCGACCGGCGCCAGCGAGGAGGCCGCGCGGTTCGCCGGCATCCGCGTCAAGCGGCAGAAGCTGATCCTGTTCACGGTGACCGGCCTGATGGCCTCCCTCACCGGGATCTTCTGGGCGCTGCACTACGCCAGCGCCCGCTACGACAACGCCACAGGGCTCGAACTCTCCGTCGTGGCTGCCGTGCTGCTCGGCGGCATCGACTTCGACGGCGGCAGGGGCACGCTGGGCGGCGCCATCGCGGGAGTCTTCCTGCTCGGCGCGCTGCAGAACGTGATGAGCCTCCAGGACGTCTCCGCCCAGTCGCAGATCGTCGTCACCGGCGTCCTGCTCGTCCTCTCCGTGCTCGGCCCCCGGGTCGCACGCCAGATCTCCGTCGCGAGGGCAGGGCGTAGAGCCGCCTCAGCGCCGGTGTCCAAGGCGCCCAGTCCGACCTCGTAGGTCCAAGGCGCCCACGGACGACCTCGTAAGCCCACGCCCGTTCACCCTCGTTAAGGAACCCACCATGCGCAAGGCATCCATCCGCCGCACCTGCGCGGCCCTCGCGGCCGTCACCTCCCTCGCCCTGGCCGTCACCGCGTGCGGCGGTACCACCAAGGAGGACGTCAAGAGCGAGGGCGCCTCCGCCGCCACCGGCGGCAAGGCCGACCCGAACGCCGAGCTGAAGAAGGGCCTGACCGTCGGCTTCCTGCCCAAGCAGGTCAACAACCCCTACTTCACCTCCGCCGACAAGGGCGGCGAGGCGGCCCTGAAGGAGCTGGGCTCCAGCTACAAGGAGGTCGGCCCGTCCAGCGCGACCGACACCGCCGGCCAGGTCTCCTACGTCAACACGCTCACCCAGCAGCAGGTCGACGCGATGGCCGTCTCCGCGCAGGACCCGGGCGCCCTGTGCACCGCGCTGAAGCAGGCCATGAAGAACGGCATCAAGGTCGTCACCTACGACTCCGACACCACCGCCGACTGCCGCAACGCCTTCGTCTCGCAGGCGTCCGCCGAGGACCTCGGCCGCACCGAGGTGCAGCTGCTCGCCGAGCAGATCGACTACAAGGGCGAGATCGCGGTCCTGTCCGCCGCGCAGACGGCGACGAACCAGAACGTCTGGATCGACTTCATGAAGCAGGAGCTGAAGGACCCCAAGTACAAGGACATCAAGCTGGTCAAGGTCGCCTACGGTGACGACGACGCCCAGAAGTCCTTCCAGCAGACCCAGGGCCTGCTCCAGGAGTACCCGAACCTGAAGGGGATCATCTCCCCGACGACCGTCGGCATCAAGGCGGCCGCCCAGTACCTGTCCGGCTCCAAGTACAAGGGCAAGGTCAAGCTGACCGGCCTCGGCACCCCCAACGACATGCGCAAGTACGTCAAGAACGGCACCGTCGAGGCGTTCGAGCTGTGGGACCCGGCGAAGCTGGGCGAGCTGGCCGCGCGTACCGCTGTCGCCCTGTCCTCCGGGCAGATCACCGGCAAGGAGGGCGAGACCTTCAAGGCCGGCGACATGGGCGAGTACACCATCGGCAAGGACGGCGTGATCAGCCTCGGCAAGCCGACCGTCTTCGACGCCAAGAACATCGACCAGTTCAACTTCTAGACCCCGGAGGGTCGTTGATGCAGCGCGTGTGCTTCCTGCTGAAAGTCCGTCAGGACCGCCTGGACGAGTACCGCGAGCGGCACGCCGCCGTGTGGCCGGAGATGCTCGAAGCGCTCTCCGCCACCGGCTGGCACAACTACTCGCTCTTCCTGCGGGAGGACGGCCTCCTGGTCGGCTACCTGGAGACCGAGGACTTCGCCGCCGCCCAGGCCGGCATGGAGGCCGCCGAGGTCAACGCCCGCTGGCAGAAGGAGATGGCGCCGTTCTTCGAGTCGCTGGACGGCGCCCGGCCCGACGAGGCCATGAAACCGCTGACGGAAGTGTTCCACCTCGCCTGATCCCTCCCCCTCCCGTACCTCGCCGACAACGGAGTCTCCCGAGATGAAAAGACGTACGCTGCTGGGCGCCGCCCTCGCCGGAGCCGTGATGACCCCCGCACTGGCCTCGGGCACCGCCCGTGCCGCCGACCCCGGCCCGTCCCTCACCCTGACCGGTACCACCACGCTCGACACCCAGGCCATCTTCTTCGTGTCGTACGACGGTCTGGTCAACAACAACTCCTTCCAGAAGAACGGCCTGCTGACCTACAAGGGCTACCAGTACGCGGTCTGGTACACCGCCGACCGCAACGCCGTCGTCGGCCGCCGCGCGCTCGGCTCCAGCACCTGGTCCACGGTCAAGGTCGGCCACACCCTGCGCTACAACGATTCCCACAACGTCATATCGATGGGGATCTCGAAGGTCGACGGCCGCCTCCACCTCAACATGGACTCGCACAGCGACGGCTTCACCTACGTCAAGTCGGTCGCCGGACTCGTGGACAACCCGGCCGGCCTCAGCTGGATCGCGAGCCGCTTCGGCGCACCCCAGTCCACGCTGGACGGCCTCGCGCTCACCTCGCAGTTCACCTACCCGCAGTTCGTCTCCACCCCCGACGGCAAGCTCCAGCTCAGCTACCGCGTCGCCATCTCCGGCAACGGCCGCAACGCCCTCGCCGAGTACGACGGTTCGACCTGGACCAACCTCGGCGAGTGGAGCAGCTCCACCGGCACGTACACCAGCGAGCACGGCTCCTCGACCGCCCGCAACATGTACCTGCACGGCATCGACTACGACAGGAACGGCCGGCTGCACTCCTTCTTCACCTGGCGTGAGCAGAACGGCGCCGTGATGTGCAACGGCGGCGGGATCAGCAACCACGACACCGGCTACGTCTACTCCGACGACCGCGGCCGCACCTGGCGCAACAACGCCGGTGCCGTCGTCGGCACCACCGGCGGCTCCGACAAGGTCGCCGTCACCGACAGCGGCCTGGTGATCGACGCGATCAACGCGGACCACTCCCTGATGAACCAGGAGAGCCAGTTCACCGACTCCGCCGGCCTGCCGCACGCGATCATCAGCTACGTCCCTGGCCGCTTCGGCCAGTGCACCACGAACTACGTCGCCGACCGCACCGCCAACGGCCGCGCCTTCCACGTCCGCAAGAACTCCTCCGGCACCTGGCAGAAGACCGAGATCCCGGTCCCGCTGAACTCCAGCCAGCGCACCAAGCTGATCCTGGACAAGTACGACAACGCGTACGCGGTCTTCCCGTTCTGCCGGATCGCCGGAGCCTCCAAGGCCTCCGGATACACGGACTGGACGGTGCTGTACGACGGCGTCACCACGGGACTCAACGCCTTCGGCGAGGTCGTGATCGACGAGACGCGCATCGCACAGGACAACTTCCTGTCGATCATGTACCAGGAGAAGTCCAGCGGTACGACGCCCTCGGCGCTGCGCAACCTCAACTTCCGCCTTCCTGCCTGACCACAGCCGTTGTGGGCGGCATGACGGTAATGTGCCTTCCCGCCGCCCCACGTCTTATCGAGTCTTACTGGAGGTCCCTGCCCGATGACCCAGTCGGTGGGTATCAAGGACGTCGCCCGCGCCGCCGGAGTGTCCGTCGGCACGGTCTCGAACGTCATCAACCGCCCGGACGCGGTCGCGACCGAGACCCGGGCGCGCGTGCAGTCCGCGATAGACCGGCTGGGGTATGTCCGCAGCGAGTCCGCGCGCCAGCTGCGCGCGGGCCGCAGCCGGATCATGGGGTTGCTCGTCCTCGACATGGGCAACCCCTTCTTCGTCGACGTGGCGCGCGGTGCCGAACGGAGCGCGCGCGACGCCGGTCTCGGCGTGATGGTCTGCAACAGCGCACAGAGCGCGAGCGAGGAGGCCGACTACCTGTCGCTCTTCGCCGAGCAGCGGGTGCGGGGCGTCCTGCTGACCCCGGCCGACGCGACGGGCCGCAACATCGAGACGTTCCGGCGGCACAACATCCCCTTCGTCCTCGTCGACCGCGTCGCCGAGGGCACCACCGAGTGCTCGGTCTCCGTCGACGACGTCGCGGGCGGCGCGCTGGCCGTGCGCCATCTCGTCGACGCCGGGCACCGCTCCATCGCGTACGTCAGCGGCCCGCCCGGCCTCAACCAGGTCCGCGACCGCCGCACCGGCGCCCTGAACGCGCTGGAGGAGGCCGGCCTCGGCCCCGAGCACTTGCGCGAACTGCCCACCGAGCGGCTCGACGTCGCCGCCGGCCGGGACGCCGGCGCCCGCCTGCTGGGCCTCGCCGACCGCCCGACCGCCGTCTTCTGCGCCAACGACCTGCTCGCCCTCGGCGTCCTCCAGGCCATGTACGCGGCCGGCACAAAGGTTCCCGACGACCTCGCGATCGTCGGCTACGACGACATCGAGTTCGCGGCCGCCGCGGCCGTCCCCCTCACCTCCGTACGGCAGCCCGCGGTCACCATGGGCACCCTCGCGGCGGAGATGCTGCTGGAGGAGACCGAGGAGGAGACCGGGACGAAGCGGCACGAGCACCGCCGGGTCGTCCTGCAGCCGGAGCTGGTGGTACGGCGGTCCAGTCTGTCGGCCCGCTGATCCGCCGTTCAGTACGATCTCGTGATCCTGGGGCTCGGTCGCCGGACGAACATGTGCTGAACTGGGACGCGGCCCGAAAAACCATCCGTCCCGGGAGCCCTGTTGACCGCCAGTTACCGCCAGCCCGGCGTCGTCCTCACCGACCGCCACTTCACCGTGCCGCTCGACCACGACGCCCCGAAGGGCGAGTCGATCGAGCTCTACGCCCGTGAGGTCGTCGCCACCGACAAGGCGCACCAGGACCTGCCGTGGCTGGTCTACCTCCAGGGCGGCCCAGGCTTCGGGGCCAACCGCTTTGTCGGCAAGGGCGCCTGGCTGGGCCGCGCCCTCAAGGAGTACCGCGTCCTGCTCCTCGACCAGCGCGGCACCGGGCACTCCACTCCCGCCAACCGCCAGACGCTCCCGCTGCGCGCAGGCCCCGCCGAACAGGCCGAGTACCTCACGCACTTCCGCGCCGACTCGATCGTCCGCGACTGCGAGGCGATCCGCCGGGACGTCACCGGAGGCGCCCCCTGGACCGTCCTCGGCCAGAGCTTCGGCGGTTTCTGCACCGTCAACTACCTCTCCACCGCTCCCGAGGGCCTGACCGCCGCCGTCGTCACCGGCGGCCTGCCCTCCCTCGACGCGCACGCCGACGACGTCTACCGCGCGGCCTACCCGCGCATCGAGCGCAAGGTCGCCGCGCACTACGCCCGCTACCCGCAGGACGTCGAGCGCGCCCGACGCATCGCCGACCACCTCCTCGCGGGCGACGTGGTCCTGCCGAACGGCTACCGCCTGACCGCCGAGGCCTTCCAGTCCCTCGGCATCGTCCTCGGCGGCAGCGAGGGCAGCCACCGGCTGCACTACCTGCTGGAGGACGCCTTCGTACGCACCCCGCGGGGCCAGGCCCTCTCCGACGCCTTCCAGGAGGAGGTCCAGGGCCTGCTGTCGCACGCGAGCCACCCGCTGTACGCCCTCGTCCACGAGGCGATCTACGGTCAGGACGCCCGCCCCACCGCCTGGTCCGCCGAGCGTGTGCGCGCCGAGTTCCCGCAGTTCGACGCGGCCAAGACCCTCGCGGGGGACGGCCCCGTGCTGTTCACCGGGGAGAGCGTCCACCCCTGGATGTTCGACTGCGACCCGGCGCTGCGCCCGCTGCGCGAGACCGCCGAACTCCTCGCCGCCCGCACCGACTGGACGCCCCTGTACGACCCGGCACGCCTCGCCGCCAACGAGGTGCCGGTCGCGGCGGCCGTCTACCACGACGACATGTACGTCGACACCGCCCACTCCCTCGCCACCGCCCGCGCCATCCGTGGTCTGCGGACCTGGGTCACCGACGAGTTCGAGCACGACGGCGTACGGGCCGGCGGCCCCCGCGTCCTGGACCGGCTGCTGGCGCTGACGCGCGACGAGGTCTGACGGGAGTGGACGGCGGGGGATCGGGGCGCGGGCGGGGCTCATCGCGTGCTGAGCTGCCAGAACAGCCGGTTCTCCACGCATTTGGTCAGATAGGGAACGCCATCGGTGTAACCGGAGCCGTGCGCGTCGCCGAGCAGGCGCACGGCAATGCTGCGGTGGGTGGATTTCCAGCGCTGGTGCCTGGCCTCCAGCCTGCCGAGCGCCGCGTCGAGCAGCTTCCACTCGTCCTGGCCGAACGCGCCCGCGCCGCGGAGATCGAGATAGGTCTGGGCGAAGGTGTCCCGCGCGGAATTCTCCGCCTCGTCCCGCACGGCGGGCACACTCGCGAAGGCGGCTGAGTGCAGGCGCGGGGCAGGCGGACGGCCGCACAGGATCTCGAACCGCTTGTACTGTTCGGACTGAATGGCGCTGGCCCCCTGGGTGAACTGCCGGAACGTGGAGAATTGATCGGCCCGCATCGTGGCGATGATTCGGAACAGTATCGCGGCGCGCTCGAAAAGCGCGGTCGCGTGGTTTATGCGCGCCACGCCCGATTCGAGTTGCCCGGCGCGCAGCGCTCCGATCGCCGCCCGTATGTCGGTCGAGATCGCCGTGAAGAGCATTTCGTGGGTCTGGAGGAGGCGGATGAAGAAGTACTCGTCGTGCAGCACGTACACGGGATGGACGGTGACGTCGAACCACCGGCCGGCGTCCGTCGCCGGCGGCCTGGGCAACCGGTCGAGGAAATCCTCCAGGTCGACGGCGTCCGGTCCGCTGAGATCATCGCCCACGAAACGCACGGCATGGCGCAGCCGCCTGCGCAGCGTCACCGGATCCGGACGGCCGCGGGAAGGCGGCTCGGAGGACCCGCCCGCCGTCTCCAGCTCGAAGCGTATGGCGTCGGACACGAGCAGGGTGGACAGCCGCTCGGGACTCAGCCCGGAGGGCCGGTCGTCCAGGAGGAGCTCCAGGAGCGGCAGCGCGAGATAGGTCCGGTTCCAGTAGCGCCCCTCGTGTTTGTCCAGCAGGCATTCGAGAAACGCGTCGAGAAAGGAGCAGTGCATGGCATGCCTGCTTCGGATACCGCTCAACTCGGTCAGCATGCGTTCCGACAGAAAATGCTTCCCGGTCTGTCGTACGTGTTCCGTGACCACACGGGCCATGGAGATTCCGTCGAAATTTTCCCCAGAATTCATTGCCGCTGATCTCCAACCGTGTCGTTGTGGGTTCTGGGATCAACTAGGCATGATCGAAGGGCCGCACGTCATGCCTCGAATATTCGGGTCTTGACAAGAGCGCCAAGCGCCCGGAAAGCACTGGGGAGAGTGCGGGTCGTGTCCTAGCCTCGATCTTTCGTGACGGTCCGCCGACGGAGTCGGTGGGCCGTTTCGCTTTCTGTGGCTGGTGGTGGGCAGGCTGAGGAGCCGTGTGTCG
>NZ_JBHVGZ010000082.1:0-42399 GCF_042800355.1 Streptomyces sp. NPDC057623 | reverse complement strand
CCCTCCGCGAGAAGTCCACGCCGAACATGTGAAGTTGCGAGCCGTCGCGTGAAATGAACGGTCAGACACCAGTCCGGAAAACGCGAGGCCCCTCAGGCCCCTGTGAGATCTGCTCCCTGGAGTTTCACGCCCACAAGGTCAGCGTGGGCCAGGTCGGCGCCCTCCAGGTTCGCCTCGCTCAAGTCGGCATGCTCAAGACTTGCATGGCTCAAGACGGCCTTACTCAGGTGTGCGCGTGTCAGAGTCGCACGGGGCAACGATGCATGGCTGAAGTCAACGTGCGCGAGGTCCGCCCCCACCAGAATCGCTCTCGTCAGGACTGCGTTCGTGAACCTCGTGCCCACGACGTTCACTGCGGTGAAGTTGGCGTCCGGGGCGATCACGTCAGACAGATTGCCCTCCCAGAATGTGGCACCCGTCAATGTTGCCGATGCGAGATGGGCACCGCCCAACACGACGTCTTCCAGACGGGCGCCCGTGAGTTCGGCGCCCTGCAGATTCGCGTCCTGCAGGTCTACGTCGTGGATGGTGGCCCCAGTGAGGCGGGCCCCGCGCAGGTCCATCACGAGATGGCTCTGCCGCACCGGCTGGCGTCCAAGGACCGTCAAAGCCGCGGTGACGTCAGGGGCGAGAAGTGTGGATGGCGTCTCCGCCGAGTCCTCGTCTGCACCCCTTCTTGTCCCTCCATTCGACCTGCTTCCGTCCAGTGCTGGGGTGCGCACGAATGCCGACAGGACCTCGACGACCGTCCGATGGTCTCTCTCACTGTCGTTCATGATTCGTTCGAGGCTGTAGATGCCGCCGAGCCGTTCATGAAGATTGTCGGACCCGAGCAATTTGATCGCTTCGACGTACCGCTCGGTGACTTGCCCCTCGCGCGTCAGCTCCGCCTGCTCACGGTCCTTCTCACGCAGGTGGGCGAACTGCTCCTGACTGTGTTCGTACAACTTCTCGGCATGCCGGTGATTGCGGTGGGTGTAGTAGAGGCCAAGCCCGGCGATCGCCCCTGCCCCGACGGCGACGAGCATGGTCCGAAAGCCGGTAATGACCACACCGTCGGCCGGCTGAAGGTCCTTTTCACGAAGGTGGGCACCGTCGATCCACCACGGTCCGCGCCACAGGAGCAGGACATACCCGATGGCTGCAGCCGTACCCACTACGGCGAGGACAACGCGCCTGGTCTCCGGCTTCATGCAGCGCATCATGACCGAACTCACTACAGCGCACAGATGAACAGGCCATCTCTAAGGTGAAGTTGAGCTTCGGGCAGCGAACAGAGTCGGGCGGATCAGTCCGGTGGTGTCCGTCGGGACCAGCTCAACCGCTCAGAGGACTCCGTGCTGCGGCAGCGACATAGGAAGTGCCACCGGCCTGTCCAGCAACGTCATCACACAACGTCACCGGTTGATGTCACCTGCCGCCATCAAAGGCATCCACTTATTTGCAGGTCAGAGCATCCACATCAGGTACCTGTCACTGGCTCAGCAACGGCATCCCCTTACTGGCACTGCAACGGCACTTCACAGGCGGTCGACGCCGACGGTCGGTTGCGGTGGCTTGGCAAGGCCCACCGCGACGGCGGGGTCGGCGCACGGCTGCGGGATCACCTCCGTCATCCCGAGCGCGAGCGCGTCTACACGGGGGTGTTCGTCGCGGCGGCCTACCCGTTCAGCCCGCCCCTGGCGATCAAGGCCGCCGAGGGCCGGGCCGCCGACCTGATCGGGCTGCGCGGCCGGATGGGCCCGCGGACGTGGCCCGTGTTCACCCCGGCGCAGTGGCTCGCCCTGGTCACCTCGCACCCGGTCTCCCGCATCGGCAGTCCCCGCCCGCCCGGGGACGGCGCCGGTGACCGATCTACTGCACCGGCCTGACCGGTCCCCTCCCGGGCCCCGGCGGATCGTCCGCCGGGCCCCGGGAGGGTGCGGTACAGGGGTGGTGCAGCAGCCAGGCGGAGGTCGTGATGTCTGTAGGCGTTCGAAGGACGGGTGTGCGGTGAAGGTTCCGTGGGACAAGCTGGCCGAGAGCCCGAAAGTGTCCGAGTCACTGTTGACCCTGCTGATGCTGCGGCTGCGCGAGAAGGCGCGGGCGGTCGACGGCAGCGGCGGGGACGGCGGCCGGGACCTGTTCGAGTACACCGAGGGCGGTGAACTCGTCATCTACGAGGCGAAGTCGTTCACCGGCCGCATGACCCAGGTACGCCGCAGGCAAGTGGTGCGCTCGCTGGTCTCGGCGGCCCGCCATCAGCCCGACCACTGGGACCTGCTGGTACCGATCGACCACAACCCCACCGAAGAGCAGTGGTTCGAGGGCCTGCGCGAGCAGTTCCCGTTCGTGCGGGAGTGGCTGGGGCGCAGCTGGCTGGACGAGAAGTTCGCGGCCCATCCCGATCTGGTGCGTTACGCGCTGCAGGAGTCCGGTGACTACATCCTGGAGCGGATCGCCGAGGCCCGCGCCGAGCGCGACGTGCTGCTGGGCGGGCTTCCCGACTACATCGAGCGGGCGACCGCACTGCAGGCGCGGGTCCAGGAGATCTCCCCGCACTACGCGGTGCACACCACGCTGGGCGCGGACGGGCAGACGGTCGTGCATCTGACGCCCAAGGGGCCCGCCCCTGACGGGCAGGCGGCGATCCGTTTCACCGGCCGCATCCGCTTCCCCGCCGGTGACCCGCAGGAGGCGCAGCGGCAGCGCCAGTACGAGGAGACTATGCGCTTCGGCGGCGAGGTGGAGCTGACGGCGGACAACCTCGCCGAAGCCGGCCTGGCCGGGCCCGCCGGGCTCGGGCTGGAACAGCTCACGCTCGGCGGCGTGCGCATCACCTCGCCCCACCAGGAGGTGGCGCCGCCGCTGCGCGGGCAGATCATCGTCCAGGAGCCTTCCGGTCTCCCGGTCACCTCCCTGCCCGTGACCTTCACCCACCGCGTCCTCGGCACGGACGGCGGAACCCTCCACGGCAGCGACCTGACCGGCCTGATGCGGGTGCAGGTGCGCTTCGACCGACGCGATCTCTCCGGCCAGCTCAAGTTCTCCTTCGAGCCGCCCCAGGCCGCGATGCCGACGGCCACGGTGCCGGTGCTGCGGCTGATCGCCGAGAGCCACCCCGGCCGCTTCATGGGGCTCATCCTCGCCGGGGACACCAACGGCCAGCTGCGCGCCCCAGTCACCACCGGCATGACACCGCGCGGCTGGGAGGCGGGCGAAGCCCGGTTCTGGGCCGATGCATACGACAGTCTGGCCCGGCTGCAGAGCCGGACCGGCCAGTTCTTCCCCGTCCCCGACGACTTCACCCAGCAAGACGTGCGTGAGGTCAAGGAGATCCACGCGCTGCTCGACGGAGAGAAGATCGTCCTGCGGGGCGAGAGCATGTCCGTGGAGGTGATCAGCTCCGAGGGCCTCGACAAGTTGGCCGACATCCGCGGCGGGATGTTCCGCCTCACCGCCGGATACGAATCCATGATCTTCACACTCGGCGACCACCAGATCGACCTCGGCCCCTGCACCGAGACCTACACCATGAACAAGATCCTGAACATGAAGGAGGCACGGCACGAGTTCGCCGAACACGGGCACGCCACGGTGGTCATGCGCCTGGCCGAGCACATCCCGGCCGTGCGCTACCTGGGAGCCGAACGGCCCGAGTAGGCACGCGTCGGCAGCGTCAACGCAGCGCTGTTCACCGCGAGTTGTGCAAAACGCAGACGATCCGGGCCATGACTGGTGGCGGGGGCCGCCGCCTGTCACGTGACGGGTGCGGCCGACCGCCGGCGGAGGCTGCCGGCCTGTCCGAAGAGGCATAGCGGCATAGCAAGGTGTCCAGGACGTCGTCGAGCTCGTCGATGCGGCGCGAAAGTTCGGTGTACTCGTCCGTGGGCATGTGCGGCCGGTCGGCGGTCGCGGATAGGGAACCGGCGAGGAGGGGTGGGCGACGAAGGTTCCCCCGCCGTGCTCGGTACGGACGAGGCCCTCGTCCCGCAGGACCCGTACGGCGGACCGGGCGGTCATGTCGGCGATGCCGTAGTCCTCCTGAAGGATGCGGGAGGGTGGCACCTGGTCACCGGGGGCCAGCCGCCCGACGAGGATCTGGCGCTGCAGGTCGTCGGCCACGAGCCGATAGGGAGGCCGGTCCGAGGACCGCGGCAGACGCTCGACCGCAGCCCTGCGGGCCCCCGCGCGTGGACGGCCGGGCGCTGCCGCGCTGTTGCTCACGACGGGTCCTCGCCGGGGACGGGGCGCCGGGGTGCGCGGTGGATCCGGCTCTGGACCAGTTCGATCTGCTGGGCGTCGTAGGCGGTGGTCACGCCCGAGGGCGTGTAGCCGGAGGCCGGGCCGAGTTCACGCAGGGGGTAGCGGCTCGCGGGCTGGAACTCCCGGGCGTAGGCCAGGACCAGACGGACACGGCGGTCGGCCGCCTCCCTCTGCGCCCGGGCCTCCTCCAGGGCCAGGATCAGGGGATCGGCCTCGATGCCCAGGGCGGCGGCCTCCAGGTTGGAGGCGTAATCCGAGCGCTCACGCTCGGCCGCCTCGTAGGCGTCGGGGAAGGCCTCCTCCGGGATCACGCTCCCCGGCTCGGGCAACGGACAGAGCACGGCAGCGAGTTCATCAATCAGCAGCATCTTTCGATTATCGTAAACTTTTACGATAATCGAAAGATGGACGGGGTCGCCGAGACCGCACTGCCGCCCCTGCCCTCGCCTTCCGCCCCCACCGGGAGGCAGCCGGCACGACGGTGGCGTACCCGCCGAACAGCGTGCCGCGCCCGGTCAGCGGCCTCGGCGCCCATACCGCCGGAGGCCGCAGCCCCAAAGCCGTCCGGGACCCACGCGAGTCGTTCCGCCACGGCCTCGAACTCCCGTGACCGACCTTGGTCCTGACTGCCGTCTCAAGCGAACTTCACGCAGCGGCACCTCACTGCTCGCCGCGCGGCCCTGCCGGACGACGCCGTCCGGCAGGGCAAAGACGGCCGTCTCCAGGCGCGCCTGCTCCGCCCGCCGGCCGCTGCGACGCCGTCCCGGGCCCGCCGGGATGGGAGCCCGTGCCCGGTATCGAACCGCTGGCGGGCCGAACGCCGGGTCTGTGTGCAGTACTTCGAGGACTGGCTGGTCGGCCGTGCCGGGGATGACGCGGCCGGGTACGTGATGGAGCCGCCCGGCAGCAGGCTCTGTTGCACCGGTACGTGGCCGACCTTCCGGTCACGGAGTGCGCCGCGGTCCTTGACCTGGGTCCGGACAACATGAAGAAGATCCTGAAAAAGGCGCTGCAGACGCTGAGGAAGTCGCCGCGCATGGACGCGTGCGAGCCTGCCGGGTGGGCAAAGGAGGTGCACCGGTGAACCCCGTGGAAGACAAGGAAGGCATGCCGCAGGAGGGCCTCACGCTGAGCTCGGCGGAGAAGAGGGAGAGCTTCGCCACGATCATGAAGCGCCTGAAGGGCCGCAGTGCGGAGGAGCGGGCAGCACTGACGACACAGGCCGACGAAACGGTTCTAGGATACGAGGCGTACGCACTGGGCCAGGAGTACCTCGAGCGCGGTGACTTCGGCGCCGCCGGACGGTGGCTGCGGGTCGCCGCCGGTCACAGCATCCCCGGCGCCGAGCAGGCTCTCGAGGAGATGGCCATGCGGCAGACATCCCTCAACGTCGTCGGCCTCACGGCCGCCGGCACCGCCGTGCGCGTGGAGGCGGCGCCCCCGGAAGCGCTGCCGGGCTCCTCCGGCGTGTGCATCACGAACCGTGTCCACCCCGGCAAGAACGACGAGCCCTGGGGAGCGCGGTCCTGGACAATCTGAACGCCGCATGGCAGGCGGTCTCCGCCCAGGCGGAGACCGCGAAGATCACCGGGCAGGCCCGCCGTGAAGCCGACGAACTTCTCGCCGAGGCGCAGCGTCAGGCCCAGGCCGTCATCGACGACGCCCGGGCCGAAGCCGAGCGGATCCGTGCAGCAGCTCACCGGCGGGCCGCCGAGGAGACGTGCACAGCGGCAACCGCACAGAGCGGGGCCTTCGTTGCCCCGTCGCCAGGCGAGCATGTCCTGTACATCAGCAGGACGTGCAGGGACCTCATGCCCGGGGAGACGCACGATCTGACGGGCACCTGGCAAGACACCAGGTTCATGCAGAACCTGTCGCCGGACGCCGTCCGAGACCGTCTTCGCGAAACGCTACGTTCGTCATGGCACTTCCAGCACACCGCGTGCGGGATTGCCGTGTCGCCTCGTCTCTCCGAGGAAGCCGGACCGCGCCGATTGGTCCTGCTCACCGTCTGCCGGTTCCTGCAGCACGACGCGGAGGACGCCGGCGCCGACGAGTCCGCTGTACTGTCGTCCCTCGTTCAACATCGTCTCCTTGACGAGGAGATGCTCGCCCGAGCGCTCTTCCTGGGCCCCGCCACAGCGGCGAACCCGGGAAGCCGGCCACGCACGTTGGTCCTCGGTGATGCGGCAAAGGTGGTGATGGCACCGGTCGGCCTAGCCAGCCGAAGGGCTCGCCGTCGGTCCCGGCCCGGTCACACATACGTGCCCGGCCCAGGGCCCGGCGTGGGAGGTCGGCCGCTGCGCAGAGGGCGTGCGGCGCTACTACTGCGCGATCCGGGCACCCGCCGGGGCCTTCGCACCGGCTCGGGATCGGCGCGAAGACCCGCCCCACCATCGTGCGCCCTGCCCCCGGGCACGGATGTTCTGACGCACCGCGGAGCCGCAAGCGCTCCGGAGCCGCATGCCAGACGCAGCGACAGGCAGCACGGGGCTGCGCCTGACAGCCGTCACACGCAGCCTTCGGAAAGACCCCTGCATACCGCACGAATATCCCGCCGTCCGCGTCAGCGGCACGCCGAATTGAGACACGCCTCACAATCCAATACGTAGGGGCTCCGTTCCCGCCCGAAGAGGTGAGGACAAAACGGGCCGATCGCCCAATTACTCTCGCAGGCCGCGATCAAGAAGCCGGTATTCACCACGATGAAGGGAATGCAGGGCGACTGCGGGTAAACTCGTCTCGTAGCTTTATAAATCCACAGAGAAAGGCAGTGCCGCCATGGCCGACGACGAGATCAATTCCAACGAGTCGGCCGAGGACCCGATCGCCGAACCGGCCGGGACGCCGCCCTCCATGCCCGACACCATGTCGTGGTACGAGGCGACGTACATGACCCTGGCGATCGCCTACTACGGAAGCCACACCATCCATGGGGTGTGGCTGCAGATGCAGGAACAGCTCTTTCCGCTGGTCCAGCCCTTCCTGTAGGCCCGCGGAGCCCGGTACCACGTGATCCGTGGGTCCAGGCTCCGCGGCGGTCTCGGTCAGTCCCGGGAGCTTTCAGCGAGCAGCTTCACAGGCTCCCGGGTCCGGACGCAATCCAGATCAACCAGACCGGATCCGAAAATTTGATTCCTGCCAAATCTTCGGACCCTGTCATTCTACGCGCTGCGGGAGTGGTGATTCCACTCCCGCAGCGCGTTTCTTGTTTTCGAGGTTTTCGGGATTCGCACGTCGGCCATCTTTCGTTTCGCTGCATTCGCCTGAAAATGGAGAATCAACTTTTACGGTTCCGGCGCCTTCAAAGTTTCTGCCTACCGCTCAAATCGGCCCGGATGTCGTTTCGCCATTTTTCCGATCCGGCGGAACATGAAAAATCCAGAACTTCAAAAACCGAAGCCCGGCCGGATGGAGGGTTTTCGGAAACGGAGATTTTCCAGACGAGCGTGGGACGTGCGTCTGACGGCATCGGGAGCAGGCTGGCGTGGGGACGTCCCGGCGGGCACCGCGTACGTGGACCGATACGGAACCGGTCAGGGCTTCCCGGGTCCATCTCTCCACCGGTCCGGCCGACCGGACCGTGAGCGTCCCGCACCCGGCCGGCACGCTCACGCCGGTTCGGCGAGGGGGCTTCGGGGATGCTGCGCGATGCTCTGGAATGAGCACAGGGTGGCGCCAAGGTCAGGGGCGGGGGCTCGAATCGATGCCGTGCTCGGCAAGAGTGGAGGACAGCAACTCCACTTGGCTGGAGAGGAGTTGGCCAGCATTCAGTTTGGTGCGGGTCTTGGCGAGCCAGGGCCCGATCATGACGCGCTCGCCGTCGACCTCGATCCACTCGCGGGCTCCGGGCGCGCGACCCCACCGCTCGACGAACAGGGCGAGGATCTCGGCGGTCTGCGCGAAGCTGCGCCGCCGTGGTGTACCCGGTACGCCCGTTTCCAGGGTGACGCGGTCGGGGGTGAGGCCGATGCGGGCAAGCAGGTCGCGCTGGCCGGGATCGAGCCGGTCCCAGTCGGTGAACTGGCGGTTCAGCCAGCTGCCCGCCTTCACCCCGTGGATGACCGTGTCGCGGGACAGGGTGCTGGGGTGGGTGCCAGCTTCGAGGTGGCGTTTGAGCAGGTGGTACTTGCGGTGCCAGTCGGGGCCGTGCGGAAGTTTCCAGTCCGCGTCGAGGGCGGTGAGCTGGGCGTCGCGGTCGGCGGTGAGGCGGTCTTTGCGGGCCAGGGCGCGCTGGTCGGCGAGGAACTGGCCGCCGGGGGCCTGGGTGGGGATGGCGAGGTGGCCGTGTTCGCCGTGGAATGCCTCGACGGTGGCCAGGTGGCCCTGCCAGGTGGCCTCGTGGTCGTCCCAGATCATGCCGAGGGCCTCGAGCTCGGCGATCCAGCTCTGGTCGAGGGCTCCGGCCTGGTAGGCGGTGCGCTGGCCGGTGATGAAGCTGCCCAGCCGGTAGCCGTAGGCGTCCTCGTAGTCGGCGCTCACGCGCAGGTGGCCGTGTTCGGCGTGGTAGCGGACGGCGGCGGCGAGTCCGGCGCGGCGGGGGGCGGACAGGACGGCGCCGTCGGATGGCCACACCAGCAGGTCCAGGGCGCGGGCGATCGCCGAAGGATCGAGGGTGTGGTCGAAGCGGAAGCGGCGGGTGATGTAGGTGTGGGAGTCGCGGGCGGGATGGGTGTTCTTGGCCCGCGGAGCGCGGGCGGCGATGGTCTGGTCGTGGTGGCGCAGGGCGGCGGTGACCAGCCAGAGCGCCTCGTAGGGGGTGCCGAGCAGGTCGGTGGGGTCGGCGCCGGGCGGGATGTAGGCAGGGACGACGAGGCTGGCCGTCTTCGTCTTGAGGGTGGGAGGCTTGCGCAGGGCGCGGCCCAGGGCCTGGACAATGCGGCGGACGCTGGCGGTGCGGTCGGCGAAGACGACGCCGTCGACGGCCGGCAGGTCGACGCCTTCGCCCAGGACCTTGGCGTTGGCCAGCACGCCGCGTTCGGCGTCGGCGAAGCGGGCCAGGGTGCGGGCGCGCCGGTGGGGGCTGTGGGTGCCGTCGATGGACTGCACGACGACCTCGTTGGCCCAGTCGGGGCGCAGTTCATCGGGGAGAGTGCGCAGGGTGTGGGCGAACTGGCGGGCGAAGTCGGCGGCATCGGCGATCTGCTGGAAGTAGACGAACACGTGCCGTAGGTCCTGCTCGCGCATGGCCTTGATGATGGCCAGGTGCAGAGCGGTGGTGCGGCGCGCGGTGGGCCCGGCTTCCGGGTCGGTGAGCGCGGTGCGCAGTTCGGTGTCGGTGACGGTGGGCACCACGAGCTGGTAGTCGGCCAGGACGCCGTCGTCGATGGCGTCGGCGTGGGAGTAGGTGTGCAGGCGGGGGCCGAAGATCTTCGGCTGGTCCATAGTCGCCAGCAGGGATGGGTCGTCCCAGCCCGGTGCGGTGGCGGTGGTGCGCTTGGGCTGCGCCCTGGTGGTGGGCGGTTCGGTCAGGCGGGGGGCTTCCCATACATACGGGGTGGCGGTGAGGTAGAGGCGGCGCTCGGCAGGGATGCGCTCGTTGTCGTGCAGCGCGGTCCAGTTCTTCTCCCAGGTGCCGGCCGTCGCGTGGGCTTCGTCGACGATCAGCAGGCCGAAGACGGGGGCGGGGAAGATCGCGGAGTGCTGAGCTTCTTCGATCTTGGACAGCGAGTCGTAGGTGAAGAACACCGTCGCTTTGGGGTGGCGGCCCAGCCAGTAGGCCAGGTACTCCCCCGCGTTGGCCGAGTCGACCTTGGCGTCGGCGAGGAGCGGGTGGGACTCGGCGCGCAGCGAGGAGACGGTGATCATCGGCTCGCGGCGGCCGTCCGCTCGGGCGGCCGCAGCCCACTGCGCGACCAGGTCCAGGCTGGGCACCGCCACCGCCAGGTGGCGCACGCCGAGTTCCTCGGCGACGCGCAGTGCGAAGAGGGTCTTGCCGGTGCCGCAAGCCGAGACGGCGTGTCCGCGGGTACGCGGGCGGCGCAGGTGGCGGACTGTGCTGGCGAGGCCCTCTTGCTGGTCCGTGCGCAGGACCAGACGCCCGGTGGGTTCTGTGGCGGTGGGGCTGGCGGTCATCGCACGGTTCCTCGGCATACGTGAGGGGCTGGCTCGCGTTCATTCTCGCGTACAGCGGGGGTTCGGTGCAGCGGGTCTCTAGCAACTGGAGCCCAGGACCTTGGTGTCATGTGTTCCGGTCGGCGGGTGGCCGGGCGAGTGTCCCGTGTCCTGTTGTGCGGTCATTCGGCGGCTTCGGTCAGGTGTGTGAGGGTGGAGCCGTCGATGTGCTTGGCGATGTGTAGGCGCTGGGTGATGCGGCGGCGCAGTTCGGGGACGTGGCTAATGAGTCCGACGGTGCGGTCGTGGGCGCGCAAGGAGTCCAAGACGTCGAGGACTTGGTGGAGGGTTTCCTCGTCGAGGGTGCCGAAGCCTTCGTCGATGAAGAGGGTGTCCAGTGCCTGGCCGCCTGCTTCGGCGCTGACGATGTCGGCCAGGCCCAGGGCGAGGGCCAGGGAGACGTAGAAGGATTCGCCGCCGGAGAGGGTGTCCGTGTGGCGTTTGTGTCCGCTCCAAGCGTCGAGGACCTTGAGGTCCAGGCCTGATTTGGCGCCTCGGGCGGCTCTGTCGTCGGAGTGGACGAGGGTGAAGCGGTGGTGGGACATGCGTGACAGGCGGGTGTTGGCGGCGTCGACGACGTCTTCGAGTCGGGCTGCCAGGACGTAGGACTCCAGTTGCATGCGGAGCTGGTTGCTGGGTGAGCCGCCGCTGATGAGGCCGTGGAGGTGATCGACGGTGCGGTAGGCGTCCTCGAGGGGTTCCAGGCGCTGGATCTGGGTGTCCAGCTGAGCGGTGAGGGTGGCCAGGGTGGTTGTTCGGTCGGCGGCCTGGGTGGCGAGGGCTGCCGTGCGGGTGTGGGTTGTGGTGGCGGTGTTCAGTTCGGTGACGGCGTGCTCGAGGTCGGCGGGTGGCTGGGTGGTGGCTGCCTGCAGTTCGGGATCGGCGAGCCGGGCGGTCAGTACGAGGCGCTGTTCACGCCAGTGGGTGATCTCTTTGTCGATCGCGGTGAGTTCGTCGTCGGGCAGGCGGGCGGCCGAGGCTTCGGCCGGGGAGGTGAAGCCTGCCGCGTACGCTGCCTGCTCTGCGAGAGCGGTGGCGCTGTGGCGGTCTGTGGCGGTTGTTGTCACGGTGGCTGCGCACGCGGCGGCGGCCTCGAGTCGGCCGGCGTGCTGGGTGAGGTGGGTGATGCGGTCAGCGAGTGTGGCGTGTCCGTTGAGGGCGGTTGCCAGGCGGTGGGTGAGCTCTTCGCGCTGGGTGTGCAGGCTGTCGTAGGTGGCGTCGGCGGCTCCCAGGCGTGCGGTTGCGGTGTTGCGGGTGTGTTCGGTGTCGGCCTGTTCTTTTTCCAGGAGGGTGAGTTGTTCGCCGGCTGGTCCGGCGTCGGCTGCCTGGGAGAGAGCGTCGGCGAGGTGTTGTTCGAGGGCGGTGCGGTGGGCGGTGAGGTCGGTGAGGGGGGTGTTGCCGCCGGCTTCACCGCGTGCTGTGGCGGCCTGTTCGTTCAGCTGGGCCAGGGCCTCTTTGGCGTTGTTCTGCGTCTTCTGAGCATGGTTGTGGGTGGCTTCGGCGGCCTGTTCGTCGGCGGCGGTGGGCTGACCGGGCTGGGCGGTGGCGGGTGCGGGGTGGGTGGGGGAACCGCATACGGGGCAGTCTTCGCCGTCGACGAGCCGGCCTGCGAGCTCGGCGACGATGCCGTCCGTGCGGCGGCGCCGGATGTCGACGTACGTTTTCGCGGCTTGCTCGGAGTCCTTCTCGGCCTGACTGAGGACCTTGTGGGCGGCGCTGATCTGCTGGTCGAGTGCGTCACGGCGCCTGGCGGCTTCCAGCTGCTTTTCGACGAGGTTGAGTGTGGGGGTGAGTTCGCGGCTGGTTTCCTGCGCGCTGCGGGCGGTTTCCAGGCGTGCGGCAAGGTCCGCGCGGCGTTGCGGAAGGTCGTTGAGCCATTGCTCGGCGTCGGTGAAAGTTTCGGTGAGCTGCTGGCGCTCGCGGTCAAGTGCGGCCAGTTCTGCCGTGTGGCGCTGGAGGGTGGCCTCGTCGGGCAGCAGTGCCTGGACGGCGCCGGTGTCGGCGTGCAGCTGCTGGGCGGCGTGAGTGAGGCCGACGGTGTCGAGGGACGCGTGTTCGGGCGGCAGCAGGGCGCGGGCGCGGCTGTCGTCGTCCAGGGCACGGGTGTGCTCGAGGCCGGCGGTGTGTGCGGTCTCCAGGACGGATTGCAGTTGTTGGGCTTTCACGGCGCGGTCGCGGCGTTCGGCGAGGTGGTCGTGGTGGGTGGCCTGCTCGTGGAGCAGGTCGAGGTCGTGTGCGGTGGTGCGGTGGGCCTGCTGGAGACGGTGGAGGTCGCGGACGGCCTGTTCTGTCAGGCGGGCTTCGGTCAGCTGCTGCTCGGCGGTTTCGGTGGCGGCGTCGGCGGCGTGCTGGCGGGTGAGGGCCTGGTGGTGCAGGGCGCTGGCCCAGGCGCGGGCGGGTGCGGTGAGGGTGGCGGGGTCGTCGGCCCGAGGGGCGTTCTGGGCCGGTTCGAGGTCGTCGCCGGCTGCCTGCTGGATGCGTTCGGCCAGGCGCAGGACGTCGGCGCGGGCCTCGTCGCGCGTCTTGGCGGTGAGGGTTTTGCGGTGGGCGAGGAATTCTTCGATGAGGCCGAAACGGCGGGTGCCGAAGAGGGTGCCGAGCAGGACCCGGCGTTCGGATGCGTCGGCGCGCAGGAACTTGGTGAACTCGTTCTGCGGGAGCAGGACGACCTGGCAGAACTGCTGGCGGGTCAGGCGCAGGAGGGACTTGATCTCTTCTGCGGCTTCCTTGTGGGACTTGATGATGCCTTCCCACCGGCCGTGTCCGTTTTCGTCGAGGACCCACTGGTGCAGGTAGGTTTCGGCCTTCTGGTCGACGAGCTCTGCGCTATTGCGCAGGTGGGGTCGCTTCTGGGCGGGGATCCTGCGGATCTGCAGGCGCTTGCCGGCCAGGGTTAATTCCAGGGTCACTTCGGTCAGCAGACCCGCGGGAGCGTGATCGCTGCGCAGCCGCATGTTGCGTTCGTGAGGCGGCAGGCCGTAGAGGGCGAAGCAGATGGCGGCGAACAGGGTGCTCTTGCCGGCGCCGGTGTCGCCGTGCAGAAGGAACAGGCCGTCGGCGGACAGGGCGTCGAAGTCGACGGTGTGGCGGCGGGCGAAGGGGCCGAAGGCCTGCAGGTGCAGGGAGTGCAGACGCATGTCAGACGGTTTCCTTCTCCCGGGCGCGCACGCGCATGTCGTCGACGGCCTCTTGCAGGAGGTCTGCCTCTGCGGTGGTGGGTGGGGTGCCGCGCACGGCGGTGATGAAGTCGTGGGCGATGTCGAGGTCGCCGCGGCCGCGTACCCGTTCGCGGTAGGTGGGGCTGTCGGTGGCCTGTGCCGGGATACCAGCGGGCACGTGCTGCATGTCCAGCGTCTTGGAGAAGCGCTGTCTGAGGCGTGCCATCGCCTCGTACGGCAGGGCGGTGTCGGTGAGGGTGACCTGCAGCCAGGCTTCGCTGAGCGGTTCGTGTGCGGGGTCGGTCAGCAGGTCCTCGATGCGGCCGGTCAGCCGGGCCAGCGGCAGGTGGAGGCCGGCCAGGATGTCATGGCGGGTGACCGTGGGGGCGCCATCGGCCGGCAGGTCGGCCAGGGTGAGGGACTTGGTGTGGTTGGTCTCGGAGAAGGAGTAGGCCAGCGGGGAGCCGCTGTAGTGGATGCGGTCGTTGACGCGCTGCGGGCGGTGGAGATGGCCCAGGGCGGTGTAGTCGATGCCGTCGAAGAGGTCGGCGCCGGCGTGGGCGACGCCGCCGACGCTGATGTCGCGTTCGCTTTTGCTGCTGGTGGCGCCGGTGATGAAGGCGTGGGCGAGGACGACGGAGCGGGTGCCCGGGCGGGTGGCGAGGTCGGCGCGGATGCGGTCCAGTGCTGAGGTGAGCACGGCCTGGTGGGAGGCTGTCTCGGCGTCCAGCTGGGTGCGTACCAGGGCGGGCTCGAGGTAGGGCACTCCGTAGACGGCGACGGGGCCGTGCTCGTCGTCGAGGAGGACGGGGCGGGCGGCGTCGGCGGGGTCGGTGCGCAGGTGGACGCCGGCTTTGGCGTACAGGCCGGAGCCGGTGCCGAGGCGGTGGGCCGAGTCGTGGTTCCCGCTGATCATGACGGTGGGGATGCCGAGGTCGGCGAGCTGGTGCAGAGCCCGGTCGAACAGGCGTACCGCGTCCAGGCTTGGGATGGCACGGTCGTAGATGTCGCCCGCGATCAGCAGGGCGTCCACCTTCTGGGTGCGGGCGGCGGCGCAGATGTGGTCCAGGACCGTGCGCTGGTGGTCGATCAGATCTTCCCCGTGGAACCGGCGGCCGAGATGCCAGTCCGAGGTGTGCAGGAACCTCATGGGCACAGACCGTAACCAGTGTGGTGGGAGCTACGGGCGGTTTTCCCGATAAACGGTCTTGTTTCAGAGGCTTCGGGACACGTGAGGGAAAGGTTTCTTCGTCTGCGCTGCCGGGTGGCGGAGCCGGACGCGGCTCGCGGTGATTGTCAGTGGCAGGAGGCAAGATAAGCAGTGGAGGGAAGGAGGATGTGATGTCGTTATCGCGTTCTGCCAGGACCGAGCACACTGTGGCGCCCGGGGGCTGCCGGTGGTGCGGAATCGAAGCCCGCGCTCACGCGCGGCAATGGACTGCGGAGGCCGGATGGCACGCCTGGGCGGCGCCGACCGACGAGCAGCGCAAGGAGCGCATGCTGCAGCGGCGGGCGCAGCAGCAGGTCAGCAGGCGAGGGCCTGCATCGCGGTGAAGATGTCCCGTAGCTGCTGGGGGACCTCTTCGGGGGTGGTGAGCATGGACACCAGTGCGTAGAGCATGTCGGCCTTGCCGTTGGGGCTGCTCTCCTCGGCCTGCTGTTTGATCATGTAGAGGATGCGCTCGCTGAACTTGCCGCTCCGGTGCTCGGTGAAGTCGTCGGCGCTCCAGGGCCGGCCCTTGGGGCGGGGCCAGTGGGCGTTGGCGGCGGCCGCCCACTGGAGGTCGCTGAAGAGCTCCTCCAGCTCGTTGTAGCCGTCGCTCTCTCCGACGTAGGAGACCTGCTGGGTGAGGTCGAGGCCGGCTTTGATGAGTTTCTCGGTCTTGAAGTGCTTGTTGGCGCGGCTGTCGGCGTCGACCATCAGCATGACGATGCGGTGGTGCTTGACGAGGTAGCCCGCGAGGTGGAGTGCTCCTTCGTTGTTGTCGCAGGCCCACAGGGCGATGCCGGCCGCCTGCAGGGGCAGCCCCTGCGAGAGGCGGAAGAGCAGGGGCACGCACTGCTGCTCGGTTGGGCCTTCGACTGCCAGGAAGCAGCGTTCGTGCAGCAGGACGGAGTTGCGCAGTCCCACTGCGGCGGCGATCTGTCCGAGGTGGAAGTCGATGCCGTCGTGGGTGTCGTCGTCGAGGCGCTCGACGAGGGTGCGGCCGCTGTCGCTGAGCTTGAGGTGGACGACGTCGGCGATGTCGACGCCGTCGATGAGGTTCATCGAGTGGGTGGCGACGATGACGCTGACGTGGGGCAGGGCGCACTGCTTGCGGATGATGTCCATGACGGTGCGCTGGTGGCGGTAGTCGAGGTGGGTGTCGGGCTCGTCGTAGACGACGATTGTCTGGGTGGGCTGCGGCTCGTCCTGCTCCCCCGCCGCGGCGAGTTCACTGCTTTCGAGGAGGCTGCTGGTCCACTCCCACACCGCGAGGGCGATGCGCCGGGTGCTGCCCTGGCCCGAGCGGGTCAGGTCCACGGGCTCGCCGTCGGCCTTGGAGACCTCCAGCGGCGCCCTTTTGAAGCCGCCTTTGAAGGAGACCTCGGGCTTGACCTCCACGCCGACGAACTCTCGGCAGTGCTGGCGGATGTGCCGGCACAGGGAGTCCGCTTCCTTCTCCAGCCGCTGCGTGATCTCCTTCTCGATCTCCCGGACCTGCCCCTGGAGGGTCTCGTCCTCCAGATGGGTCTCGTAGCAGCTACTCAAAGCGGTGCGCACCGCGTCGTCCGGGCTCTCGTCCTTGCCGCCGAACGCCAGCAGCCGCGGCAGCCGGGTCTCGAGGTCTTTGGGCAGCGGCTGCCACTGGTCGGTCTGCGGGACGGTCGCGGCGTGTGCGGCGAGCGCGGCCAGCAGGTCGTCCTTCAGCGTGCCCGACGGGACGAGGCCGAACTCGGCGACCAGTTCGGTCAGGTCCTTCTTCATCAGCCGGCCCAGGCCCTGCAGACGGCTGTCGGCGGGCTGCGATCCGAAGAACTCCCAGCACGCCGCCTCACCAACGCGTGAGCGGCGCCGGATACGGACCTCGGCCGGTAAGGGAGCTGCTGCGGCCTGCTCGGCGGTGTCCAGGCGGAAGACGCCCTCCACCCACGTCTCCGCGCAGCGCTGTCCCTTGACACCCTCGTCCTGCTGGTAGGTGCGGTCCTCGTCCGTCAGACGGTGTTCGCCCAGCAGGAAGGCCAGCGCGGCCAGGACCGCGCTCTTGCCGCCGTCGTTGCGGCCGGCCAGGATCGTCGGGCTGCTGACCGGGATGTCCTGCACATAGGTCAGCGAGCGGAACCCGCACGCGGAGAAGCTGATGAGGTGCACGGTCGAGCTGCTCCGTATCTCCCGCTCCGCCGGGGCGACGGGCAGGGGTGTGGCGTGCGGGCGTTACGCATGCGGATGAGGCGCTTGAGGCCCCGGCGCAGGCAGTCATCCTAGAGGCACGCACAGCAACCGTGCCCCGTATTGCGCCAGTTAGCGTCTGGGCGAGGAGAGGCTGAGCCTCTCCGCCTGAGGGCGGAACGCCGCATCCCGCAGAAGCCGGGGCGCTGCGTCGGCACAGCCTCAGTGAACGTCTTGGGCCAGCGCGAACCCGGGATGCACGGTTCCACGCACTGCGGTTGAGAGCTGAGGGGCACCGGATCCGGAGCTCGGACGTCGCGTGCATCATGGCGGAGCCTTTCATCACGGGTAACGCGGCCAACTGAGCTTTCTCCTGGGCTCCCAGAGCAACCATCGGTGTGAACCGGAAGGGGCACGGCGCCCAGCCATCCCCCGGCCCCTCCTTGACGTTCTGTCACTTTTGTCAACTTCGATACAGCGGGGAATATTTGAAGCTAATCTTTTGATGTCTGATCCGAGGTGGTACGACGTGAGTGACGTACGTCCGGCGCAGCCGGGGATGCTGGTGGTGGCCCGGGAGTTCCGCGGCATGACGCAAGCCGACGTGGCTGAGGCGATGGTGAAGGCCTCCGGTGGTGACGCGGCGGTGTCCCAGGGGTATGTGAGCCGCGCCGAGAGCGGCCGGCTGGCGGTCTCGGGAGAGCGGTTGGAGCTGTACGCGGCGGCTCTGGGGTATCCGCCGGATCTGCTGTGTCTGGATCCGCAGGTGCACGGGGTTGGCGTGGGGCTCGTCCACCACCGCAAGCGTGCGTCGTTGACCGTCTCCGCCCTGCGGCGCCAGCATGCCCATCTCGCCCTGACACGAGTGCAGTTGCAGGGCATCGCCACGTGCCGCCCCGGTCTCGGCATGCGGGCTGCGGCTATTCCCACTGTCGCACTCGACGCCCTGACCACGGCCAAGGACGCAGCCCGGCAGGTTCGCAAGGCCTGGGGCATGCCGCCGGGCCCGGCGACGGACATCACCGCATCGCTGGAGGCGGCCGGAACGCTGGTGGTCGCGCGTGATCTGGGCAGCGGCCGGCTCGATGCGGTCAGCCAGTGGGACGGAACGCAGCCGCCGCTCATCCTGGCCAACGACCACGCGCCCGCAGACCGCTACCGCTTCAGCCTGGCGCACGAGCTGGGGCACCTGGTCCTGCACCAGTCCCCCAGCGACAGCACCGTGCAGGAGCGGCAGGCCGACGAATTCGCTGCCGAGTTCCTCATGCCCGCGCGTGACATCCGCTCCGGCTTCACGCCTCGCGTCGACCTGGAACTCCTGGCCCGGCTGAAGCGGGAGTGGAAGGTGTCGATGGCCGCGCTGCTGCGCCGGGCGCAGAGCCTGAACATCGTCACGGACTGGCAGTACCGCAGCGTGATGGTCGAGATGTCCGCGCTGGGATACCGCACAGCCGAACCGGTCGAGATAGACCGGGAGCGGCCCCGGTACGTCCCCGAGATGATCCGCTCTGCTCTGGCCG
Source organism: Streptomyces sp. NPDC057623 (assembly GCF_042800355.1). Taxonomy (NCBI): domain Bacteria; kingdom Bacillati; phylum Actinomycetota; class Actinomycetes; order Kitasatosporales; family Streptomycetaceae; genus Streptomyces; species Streptomyces sp. NPDC057623. Next base: position 23,992 of record NZ_JBHVGZ010000082.1, on the reverse strand, counting down.
CGGGGATGAGCGAGGAGGAACTGGCCCGCTGTGCGCGGCTGCTGCCCGAGGACTTCCAGCTGCTGTACGCCCCGCGCGAAGGCGCGGCGGTGGATTCCGCTTCGAAGGTGAGGCCATGACTGAGTCGTTCCCCTCTCCGCGCCCGGGCGCCGGTTTTGATCCCGCGGAGCCTCCCGACCCTCCTCTCGCCCAACCTCCCTCTGTACCCGGGCAGTTGCGGGGCCGGATGCTGCTACAGGCCGGAGTGAGCCGGGTCGGTTACATCCGCGAGCAGCTCGATCCGGTGCGCAGCGGGCTCGTCGTCAGCGGTTCCGGGGCAGCGGTGAAAGTCCGCAAGCTGCGCGAGGAGGGGTTCACGGGACCGCTGCTGGCGGATCCCGCCGTCTACACCGTGGCGGCGGCCAGTGAGGACGCCCCTTTCCCCGACGTCTCGGAAGGCCAGCTGGCCTTCGGTGACCCGCTGAGGCTGTCGATCGAGGAACAGGTGGGCCACCGTGTGGGCGCGACGGCGGCCATGACGCCCACCGGATATCTGCACGCGGAAGACTCCGACGCCCTCAAGGCCGCCGTCCACCAGGTCCTCAAGCTGGAGGACCCTCACGTCTTCTTCAGTGTTCCCGTGGACGTGGGGTGGCTGCGCGACGACGCGGTCGGGCAGCTGATCGCCTGGCTCAATGTCGTGCCGAATCCCAAGGCAGTCATGCTCGGCGGACAGATGGACCCGCTGGCCGGCTTCTCCCAGGCAGTGGGCAACCTCAAGCGGCTGCTGGCGGAGGTCCCCGGAACCGCGCTGCTGCGTGCCGACCTCGCGGCGTTCGGGGCCCTGGCCCACGGGGCGGCGTTCACCGCCTTCGGCGCCACCAGCAGCGTGCGGCACATCGTGCCGCCCGGCCAGGCGGCCAAGCGGTCCCCGGGCGGACCGAACTCGCCCTCCGTGCTGCTGCCGGAGCTGATGGACTTCTTCCTCGGCGAGACGCTGGCGAAGAGGTTCGCCGCCGGCCTGGCGCCGGTGTGCCGGTGCGCGGCCTGTGACGGACTGGTGCTGGACACGTTCGTCAGCAATCACTGGCAGGTGCCGGCGGCCGCCCACAACGCGGCGGTGCTGATGGAGTGGCTGCGCAGTATGGACGCCGTCGAGCCGGCCGGGCGGCCCGCGTGGTGGCAGCAGCGCTGCCGGCGCGCGGTGGACCACTACCCGGTGCTCAACGCTGAACTCGACCATCCCGGGTTCAGCGCCTTCAAGGTGCCCCAGCAGTTGCTGCAGTGGGCGCAGGCTCCCGTCGCCTCGCAAGCCCCCTCCACGGCACGCCCGGTGGCGGGCGTGGAGCGCGGTGAGCCGTGACTAGCCGATGCGGTGGTGGAACTCTTCGGTGAAGCACCACGCCGCGGGGGTGTGGCGGCGCGGGATGTATGGCCGGGGTTCCAACAGCAGGTCCACGCTCTCGCCGTCGGCCACCAGGACGCCGATGCCGTAGAAGGCGGCTTCCATCAGCTTCTCCTCAGCCGCCGGTGGAGCGCTGTCCAGCAGCAGGGCGCGCCGGCAGAAGGGTGCGAAACGGCCGGCTTGCTCGAGTCCCCCGCGCCAGCCCACGGCGCTTGCCCGCACCACGGCGAGATCAATGGTGAGCGGCCGCACCGCGCGCCGGGTGACCTCACGGCGGTCGACGTCGGCGGCCCCGGCCGGAAGCCGCCGTACCGCCGAACGCAGCCGTGCGGGCAGCGACGCCAGTGCGACGGGCTCATCTACGGGCAGCTCAAGAAGAGTCTGCAGCGCGTCAAGACTGTCCAGGCGGGCCGCTGAGACGCGGGCGCGGCGTGCGCATTCTTCCTCGTCAAGCCGGTAGAACAGCAGCGCCTGGCTGCCCATCAGCTGGAGCGAGACAGACAGCGCGGCCGGATCCAGCAGGGCCGCGGAGGCTGCGCGTACCGATGTGCCCACCGACGGGCTGGCCAAGGTCACCATGCCGTTCACCCTGCCTCATCCGACTTCAGCCGCACCCGGCGGCCCCGACTATCCCACCCGATGGGGCACGGCCGCCTCGTCCAAACGTTCCAAAAACCCGCCCAATCCCTGCCACACTGCTATGTCGCCGATCGCACGGCAGAACTACCGCTGTTCCCCGGACACCAGGCCCGCGGGCGGCATGCCGCGTGGCCAGGCGGACCACGGCGCAGGTCCCGCATGGCACGGCGGCTCGGTGACGGTTATGCGCAGACCGGCTTTGTGCAGACCAGGACGTGCTGCGGGATCCTGGCCCGGACCGCGCACATGGCGACCCTGCACTGTGTGCAGACGCCAGCCACTGCGATCCGCGCACCGTCACCGAGGACTCCTTCGTTCGCCGCAGAGCGTCCAGCGAGAACGGCCTGGGATCGATCACCTCGGTCAGGCAGCAAGGACGGCCGGCCCTCCTGCCGGGCAGGAGGCAGACCTGGGCTCGTGCCGGGAACACGAAAGAGCCCGGATCGTGTAGATCCGGGCCTCTTCGGCAGTAGCGGGGACAGGATTTGAACCTGCGACCTCTGGGTTATGAGCCCAGCGAGCTACCGAGCTGCTCCACCCCGCGTCGGTACCCCCCACCGTACGCCATCCCAGCAGCGCCGAAGACCGCCTGCCGGCGCAGGGCTCTATGCGGCGAAGCCGACGTTGGTGACGTACTCGTACTGGCCCCACTGCGAGCCGAGGTCGACGATCGTGTCCTGCCACGCGGCGTCGAGGCTCTGGTGGTCGCCGGCCGCCCAGGAGCCGACGATGCGGTCCCAGCGGCGCACGTTCATCGTCCGGTACTCCACCACGCGCTGCAGCTGCTGCGGCACCTGGGACTGGTTGAGCGGGTGGATCTCCACCCGGGTGCCGCGTCCGTCGCGATTGAGGCGCCTGAGGAGATGGCGGGCGACGTTGTGACGGCGCACCGTCCGGTACGCCTGGTCGATGCGTTCCAGGCTGGTCTTGGAGGGGCGGCGTTTGCCCTCCAGCCAGGCCTTCAGCGTCCGGTGGGTCACGGTGAGTCCGGCGTCCTGCGCGGCCTTCAGGGTCTGGGTCGACTTCGTCAGGTAGTGCAGGCGCGCCATCCAGCCGCGCTTGGCGGTAACGGGAGTGGCGATGCCGCCCGCGAGTTCGTCGAGTTTGCGAGCGACGGCGTCGCTGCCCTTGATGCCCCGGGCGCCGAAACGTCCGAAGTCGATGTTCTTCTCCGGCACTACTCCCCCTCGCCTGCGTACTCAGCGGCGTCGGTTCCGGCGGTGTACGTGTCCTTGACCTTGACCTCGGTAACAGCTCGGCCTTCGGCGAAGACACGGCGCCAGTCACCGATGACGTGGAGTTCGTCGGTGCCCATCGCCCGGACGACGGCCAGGCCCTCGTCATGGGCCTTGAGCGCCTTGAGCCACAGGTTGGCGAAGGCCTGGCTGCGGATGAGGTGCATCCAGTCCGGCCGGTAGAGCTCCCGGTTGTAGTTCGACTCCCCCATGGTGGAGACGAACTTCGAGTACATCGCCTTCACGTACTCCAGCGTCACCGTATCGCCCTGCTCGATCGCCGTGTCGCGGGCGTCCTTCAACGCGATGCGGAACTTCTCCAGCAGGTTCTCCGTGGCCCCGGAGGTGTACGACTCGTGGATCTGAGGAGGCGCGCACAGCTGGTGCTTGGGGCCGGACAGGCGCAGCAGGAGGCGGAGTGTCGGCTCGGTGACCCACAGGGGACCGGGCTCGTCCCGCTGGCCGATCGGGTTGGGCAGCACCGCTTCGTGTTCCCACTCGGGCGGGGTGATCAGGTGGACTCCGGAGCGGCGGCGGTCGTGGGCCAGGCCGGTGGAGTGCTCGAGCTGGCCCAGGGGCAGGTGCGTCTTGAGGGCGGAGAGATAGGCGCCGTTGATGTCGAGCGCGGTCACCTCATGCCGGCCGGGCGGGAGTTCGTGACGGGTCCACTTGGGGCGGGCCTCCCAGATCTGGTCGGTGCCTCGCGCGGTCTGCTTCTTTAGGATGTCGGGGATCCAGGGGTGCGCGATCACGTCGTAGCGGGCGCCCTTACGGGTCTCGTCCAGCAGCCTCATCGCGTCCGGGATCGCCCGCTTCAACAGCGCCGCCGTGGCTGCGTCGACGTCGCCCCGGTGCTCGGCAAGCGCACCCTGCACGGCCTCACGGATCAGGTCGACCGGGCCGGACGGCTCCTGGAACGCGTGGCGGGCTGGGCCCTTGGAACGCTCCGTCGCACGCGCCGGACGTGTCGTGCGCAGCGGCGCTTTCGAGGTGTGCGCGGTGGGCCGGCCGGCTGGCGGAGCAGCTGGGGCTTCGGTGGCGGTGAGCTGGCAGTCGGCCGGGGTCAGGTGCTGAGCGAACCCCGCCACTCGTTGTCTGGCCGGACGGCCGCATAGCACACACGGCTCGGGTACTACGAGCAGCTCCACTTCGTCCCAGTCCTCGTCCTGCCCGGGATCCGGCGAAGACGAGGGGGTGACGGTCGCGGCCGCGTCTGACGTGAGGGGCTGCTCCACAGCCGGCGCCACCTCGGTCTCGGTCTCGGTCTCGGTGGCGAGCTTGGTGTTCAGCCCGTCCAGCAGGTACGCGTATTTGGTGCGGATCTCGCCGGCCGGGTCCCGGCCGCTTTCCCATCCGCTGAGGGTTGACGGGCTCACGCCGAGCGCGCGTGCCACCTGCGCCTTGGACAGCCGAGCCCGCTCCCGCAGCTCGCGGCGCACGCGGCAGGGCGGGAGTTCGGCCTGCGGGCCGACGGCGTCGAGCAGCGAGTCGATCGCGTCGAAGTCGCTCACCGGCTCCTCCCCTTCGCCTCGGCCCGGGCGGAACGGCGCCTGTCGGCGGGCAGCACCTCACACGCTCTGGTCGGACCCGCCAGCAGGTCCAGCACGTCGATGCCGTAGTGCTCGGCCAGGACATCGACGTCACGCAGGCTCCACGAGACGGCACCCGACTGTCTGCGCGACACCTGTGTCTGCGTCAGTCCCAGCACCCCCGCAACCGACCGCTGCGAGTCACCCGTCACCTGCATCAACGCGGCCACCGTCAGCCGCAACGACTCCTCCAAGGCCGATCTCATACCCCCAGTGTACTCGATTCGATGCAATTTTCGCATCATCAATAGCTAATTGCTATCACTGATGCATAGAGGCTTCACCTGCTCGGAGTCGAGGGCCCTCGCTATGGCGGTCTCTCACCCGGGCCGACAGGTCAGCGATGAGGACCGCTTTACTCACGCGGAAGTCGGCGGGCCGCGCGCCGGGCGTCCCGCCTCGCCTGGCGTGCCTCTTCAACCGCCCGATCGAACAGGCACCGCGGGCACACGAGGTCCAGGACACGGCGGCGCAGGGCCCGGCGCAGCCGGGGCCCGGGAGGCAGCGACCACCCGCGGCAGTGACGGTGCACCGTACGTGCGCGGGTGCCCAAGAGCGCAGCGACCACGCAGGCGTTGCGGGTGTAGGCGGCCAGGAGGAATGCCATCTGCGCCTGGTGGCCTGCCGGGAACCGCGCGGCGGACTCGGCCTGCTCCTCCGGGTGGAGGAAGGCGTCGTGGCGCTCGCAGCGCGGTGCCTTCCTGCTGTTCCGGGCGATGCCCGGCGAGCTGATGTTCACAGCTTGAAAGCCTGCCCGGGGCCGTCTGTGGACAGCGGGCGGCCGGTGGGGCCGTTCCGCATGCGGCGGCTGAGAGGGCTTCCCGTGCGTCACCCGGGCTGGTGCCGACTGGCTGTCCGCATGGTGCACAGGTTGGCGTCCGGGTTACGCCTGTGCCGTTGTGGCGCGATGATGAAGTTGCGGTGCGGCAGAGGTGGCCGTGTGTACAGCCCTCTTACGTTTGCGGAGTCACCCGTGTACGAGACTGCGAGAGCCGCTCTGCAGGGGCTCGAGAACGATCAGGTCCTCGAGCGGGTGGCGTTGCATGTGCTGCGGGTTCGTTTTCCGCAGCTGCGGATCACCAGTTCCACGGGGGATCTGGGCCGGGATGCGTTCGGCCGTCCCTTGTTCGGCGAGAACGACCAAGTCGTGCTGTGGGCGAGTCTGCAGCAGCGGTGGACGGACAAGCTGAAGTCCGAGCTGGTGAAGAACGCCAAGCACAGCAGGCGGGCCAAAGCGATCTACGTGATGAACCGCTCGACCAACGAGATCACCAAGGAGAGGTGGAGACAGAAAGCACGCACGGAGTACGGCGTTGAGATGGAGATCGTCACTCTGGCTGAGCTGGTCACCGAACTGGAGACAGACGGCTTGCGGTGGGTGGCCGAGCTCGAGCTCGGTGTGCGTCCGCAGGCTCCGCGCAGGCTGTCGACGTGGGCGCAGTACATCGATGCCCTGTCCGTGTCGGTGCCAGGGATGACCGCGCCCTTGGTGGGACGCGAGGCGGAGATGCAGGCGCTCAGAGCGGCATTGGCTGACACGAATCCGGCGGCGCGGGTCGTGGTGGTGGAGGGTGCGGGCGGGGTCGGAAAGACCCGTCTGGCGATCGAGGCGTCGAAGTCGGTGTCGGCGGTGCTCGTCGCGCCCACGGGTGTGCCGTTGGAGGCCGGCGCGTTCGCGGAAGCGCCGGTCGATGCTCCCCTGGTTGTTCTCATTGACGATGCCGACCGCGCCCCGGATCTGAGCGGTCTTCCCGCGCTCCTGCACGACGGCCGTTTCGACCGTGTGCGTCTTGTCCTGACGGTGCGGCCCGGCCGTCACCTGGGGGTGCTGCAGCGTTGGAACATCGAGCGCTGGGGCGGTGCTGTCGTCCCGCTTCGTTCCCTGGACAGAGGAGGCATCGACGCGCTTGTCACCGGGCGGGGGATCCTGAATCCGGCCTTCCGTGAAACCGTCATCAATCTGGCTCAGGGCAACCCGCTCATCGCTCATGCGGCCTGTGAAGCGGGGCTTGCCGCAAACCGGTTCGACTGGCCGAGCGCGGCCGATCTGCTGCGGGTCACCGTCGGAAGGCGTCTGCCGGCCGACGACCCCGCACAGGAGCACCGGGCCGCGGCGGTGGCGCTGGCGGTGCTGGGCACGGTCACCAGTGGGGAGGATCTCGCCGTGCTGGCTGGTGCGGTGTCGACGCTTCCGCCGGAGCCGCACCGGTTGTCCGTCCTGCTGGATGAGCTGGCCGATGCCGGGCTGGCCGATTCTTCGCCGTACTCGGTGCGCCCTGCCCTGCTTGCCCCGGTTCTCCTCGCCGACGCGCTCGATCCTCACGCCAGGGTCCGGCTGGACGTGGACCGGGTGCTGCAAGCGGTGGTGCGGATGGCCGGGCTCGAGCCGGACGGGCAGCCCGTCACGTCCGCTGGCCGGCACCTGGAATTCGGGGCGTCCCGGCTCGGTCCTCAGTTGAACGTCCTGGCCCAGGCAGCACACGACCGGGCAGACCATGTGGTGGGTGCTCGGCTGGCTGCGGCTGTCCGCGCGCTGCTGCCGTCCGAGGCGCATCTGGGCGAGTGGGCCGCTGTGGTCGGACTGGCCGGTGAAGTGGCCGTGGCCTCCCCCACTATCTTCGCGGACCTGCACGAGACGCTGGTGAAGCGGTGGCCGCCGGATCCTGCACCCCGCTTGCTGGACGGCGGAGACCCGGTTGCCCACTACCGGTACGGTCTGCAGCACCTGGGCGAGCGGTTCGCTCAGCTCGCCCACCGCATCGGGCTCGATGCGGTACCCAGTCCGGTCAGCCTGCTGCTCGATGTGGCCTGGTTGATGGAACCGGCCCTCCACGTGGAAAACTCTGACCGGCACGAGGAGGTTCTGCGTGCCATCGGGCAGTGGTGCTCCGCGCCGGCCCACGCCCTGCCGCAACAAATTGACGCACTGTTCGAGCGGCGTCGCGAGGTCCTGCGGGTCATCGCCCAGTGGCACCGGGACCGGGCTGCCCACCCTCCGCAGGAACTGGACGCCGGGGAGAGCGCCATCCGTGGCCCCCTCAGCCTCGCGCGCGTGCTTGTAGTAGCCCTCCAGCCGCTGCTACGCCTGACCGTGGAAAGCACTGGCGGCACACCCGAGTCAGCGAGCACCATCTCCCTGCACGCCGCTGTGCTGCCCGACCGCCCCGAAACCCTCACCCTGCTGCGCGAGGCGCTCACGCTGCTCACCCCGCTGCTGGACGAACCCACAATGCGCAGTGGTGAAGGCTTACCCATACTGCACACGCTCGTCTCCCTGCCCGGTCAGTTGCGTGGCGAAGGAGCGCGGCCGATGGCGTTCTCCGGCGTGTCCCTGGCCGGCCATGCGGTCGCCGTATTGGACATCGCGGCAGGAGAGTTCACCGAACGGATCGCCGCGCGGTGGGACTCACTTCCTTTGGCAGTGAGGCGCAGCGCAGCCCAGGCTGTGCTGGGACCTGATCCACGGCCTCGTTCCCTCGCAGGAGCGGCCGAAGCCGGGGATGCGGTGGCAGCCGTGGCACTCGCGGACACCCGACTTGGCCGTCTCCTTGTGCTGCAACCGCTGCGCAGCCGAGCTCCCTGGCGTGAGGCGCTTGAAGAGCAGCGGCGCGCCGCACAGCAACTGGGCAGCGAGATGGATCTGCCGGAGGCGCTCCGGCTGCTGGAGGAGACCGGCCCGAATGTCACGGGCGTAGCAGTCAGCGCGCTTCCTGCCTTCACTCGGGCGGTCGGAGCTGCGGCCCCCGATCCCCAGCCGGCGTTCGAGCGGATAGCCCAGGCGCCGATGGCCGGCGAAGATGCTCTGCTGGCGGGACTCGCACAGCGTCACCCCGATGCCGTGTGGTCCTGGATGGAGGAACGGGTGGGCGATCCGCGTCTGGCCGCTGCGGCGCTGTCCTTCGCCCACGAGCACCCAGCGCGCGAGCCCCGCCTGTTCGACTTGATCCTGCAGGCCGCCTCCGCTGCCTCGGCGGCAGGGGGTGAGGGCGCGGCCCGCTTGGCGGGGAACCTGACGTGGCATTTGGTCGCGTGCAATCAGCCGCTCGCCCAACGCATGGCCGTCCTTGCCTTGCTGGCGGAGCAGTGCCCTGCCCCGGCTCTTCCCACCACGCTCGAGGTGATCGGTTTCTTGCTCCAGGAGGCGCGCAAAAGCAGCCTTCGCATCGATACCGCCGTCGCCGCGAAGTACGCGGATGGGCTGCTCCGTCGGTTCAGCGAGTCCAGTCAGATTGCCGCAACCGTCGACTTCGACGAGGACACGGCCTACGGTGCCGCCGAGATCGCCTCCTCCCTGCCGGAGGAGTTCGCCGCCGTCGTATCCGGGCAGTTGCTGGCCGTCGACGGCAGATCCGGCCTCCCGCTCGCTTGGAAGCGGTCACTCGAGAAGCTCCCTCCGTCGGCGCGCGAACGGCTCGTCATCGCCTTCCAACGGAGGATGGACGAAGCCCGCGCTGCGGCGGGAGTCAGTGCCCGTGTCGATCTGACGGCCGCTGGGGTTCTGACGGTGCTCGGTAACGGAACGACGGCCTGGGCCGACATTCTGCGGCAGTGGGCGTCCGGGGCACCAGCCCAGCGTCGGCAGGCCGCGGCCGCCGTCCAGCACTCATGGCAGGATCCGCTGTGGGCAGAGATCATCTCGATGCTTCTGTCCGCAGGCGTCGACGCAGCCACTAAAGACGCCCTACTGGCGGGTGTCGTCCTGCCCGGTATGACAACCGATCTTCCCGATGCACTTCAGCCTCGCCGGGAGGCATTGTCCCCGCTGCTCACAGACCCGACCGCTGCTGTTCGCGCTTTCGCCGCCGACGCCCTGCACAGCCTCGACGTCCTCGAAGGGGAAGAGCGTCGGCGGGAAGCCGACTTCGACCGCGGATACCGCGCCTGAGCCATCCTGGGTCGGTGCGGTCCTGCGTCCCGCCTGTAGCTGTCGCGCACCGCCGCTCCGCCCTGCACTCCTCCAGGCGAACCACCGACCGCCAGAGACCACAGGGCGTGATCACTACAGCGACCGAGAACTGGCCAGGACTCCTTCCGGATGCTCGTCGATCCAGGACAGGCCTCCCAGGTCGAGGCGTCGGCGGGTCCGGGTGACGGCGACGTAGGCGAGACGGGCCTCGGCGTCGTCGATCTCGCGTGCGAGAGCCGCTGTTGGTGCCCTGACGGCTGTTCAGGACCGTTCCGAGATTCGCACAAGGCGTGTGCCGCCGCAGCGCCGAGTCGGCATCCCCGTGGGGGACAGGTCGAGCCGGGCATCGGTCGAGGCCCGGCTCTGTCAAGGCGTCAGGGTGTGGCAGTCGGGTATGACGTCCGACACCTCTTCTCCGGCGTAGTAGCGAACGGCGCTGGGATAGCGCCTCCTCTGTTCCAGATACATCAGGACTCGGCCCATCAGGGCGCTGATCTGCCATTGGTCGCCCAGCGCGGCGGCCAGCAGGCGGAAGGCACGGTCGGCGGGCAGAGGGCCTTCCGGGACGGTGAGCCGTGTGCTGTCGAGGGCGTCCCTTCGGTGCTCGAAACGGAAGACGTAGGGCAGTTCGGTCTTGAGGTGGAGGGCCAGCTCGTGGGCTGTCAGATCGAGGGCCGGGCCGTCGGTGCGAAGGGGGCGGGTCAGGTCGATCGGGTAGAGCGCGTCGAAGTTGCCGCTGTCGATCCGGATCGTGTCTCTCATTCGTCCGGAGTCCCGGTTGCCGAATCCGTTGTGGTTCCAGGCGGGGCTGAGCCCTTGGTCGTGCAGGCGACTGATCATGAGGCGTTCCGGTGCCACATAGTCGAGGTCGTCGTCCAGCTTGAGGTAGTTGAAGGAGAACTCGTCGAGGTCGAGGTGACAGCGTCCGTCGATCTTCCGCAGGTGGTCTCTGAGGCGGGCGGCGATCGAGCGATCACCCTTCCCCACATAGACGATCTCCGGTGCGTCGTTGCGACCTTGGTGGAGGAGGTAGACGCCGGGCCAGTCCGACAGGTTCTCAAGATTGACGGCCGTGAGGGCGTGGCGTGGCTGCGCTGCGAGGATCTTGAAGAAGAAGTCCACACGCTCCTGGGGAACGAGCCGGAAACCTTCGCCGCCGGCGTACGCGACGTTACGGCTGAAGGGGTAGGCCTTGACGGTGTCCGTCCCGCGTTGGTTGGGCTCGGGGAGACCACGTGTCTTGAGGGCGCGTTTGAGTTCGGGGTAGATGTCGCTGAGCGCGAGCACCCGCGGGGCGCCGGGGATGCCCTCTCGGACGACGTCGAGGAAGACTCCGGTGAAGGAGGTGCAGGCGGCCGTCTGATCCGGCGGCACGTGGGCGGTACGGTCGGCCGCCGTGAGCGTGTAGACGCCGTGAATATCGGTGACCTCGGCGAGATGGTCCTTCTCGGAGCCGGCCAGGCCGCGGATCGCCCGGCCCGCGTAGCAGCAGTCGAGGATCGCCAGCTTCACCTGGGCCGGCGACTCGAGCAGGGCGCCGCGGACCTTGTCGTACTCCAGGCCGGTCAGATCGGGGTAGCGGATCTGGGTGTCACCGGTGGCGAGACAGAGCTCGCCGGTCCTGGTGACGGTCCCGTGGCCGACGAAATAGAGCAGCAGCGTGCCTGTGGTCTCTTCGGCCAGGCGATGAAGCCGCAGCGCCGACTCGGCGGCGCCGACGGGGTCCTCCAGCACGAACACCCGTTCCTCGGACCAGCCGCCCAGGTCGGGATCGGTGAGCAGCCGATGCATTGCGTGGAGGCTGTTGAGTGCCGCAGGCACATCGGGCAGGGAGGGATCTTGGTACCGCGAGACGCCGATGAGGACGGCAGTGTCGTCAGACTCCATCGGTGTCGTCGCCCAGGAGGCGCCGGATCAGCGCTTCGGCCTCGGCGGCATCACCGGTCTCAAGTTCCAGGGTGCGGTCGCCTCGGGTGATCGTGATACGCACCTTGGTCGGAGTGCGGCGGTTCTGCAGCCAGGTGGCGAGGGAGCCGGCCAGTACTGTGGCTACACCGCCGGAGCCGAGGGAAACGGTGAGGAGTTCGAAAGCGGTGCCGAGTTCGCCCCCGGCAGGGGCGGCCGGGACCAAGTGAACCTGGCCGTGGAGGGCACGCTCATGGCGGAACCACCCCGCCAGAGCAAGATAGTCGTCGACGGCGTCGGCCGAGTCGACCTTGATCCGGAGGTCCGTCGTCCTGATGTTCCGGGTGCCCTGCATCGCCTGTCCCTGCCCCCTACGCATGGCTGACCCGCCTGGCCATTCCCAAGCGGTGGATCAGATACCTTACGCGGTGCGGTGATCCTGCTCCGGCCCAGCGGGCGAGCCCGTGCCGGAGGCGGCATCTGGCCCACGTTCGGGGTCCTCTCAGGCCGCGTGCTCCGCTCGGTGAGGGTGCCGGAGGCTCGGCCCGCTCGGCCGGAGGCAGTCCCGTCCGCAGTGGATCGGAAGACTCACCAAGTTGAGTCGCAGCGCGATGCGCGCTGGCTCTACGGCTCACGACCGTCCCACCCCGCCGGCTCGGGCACGCAGAAGTGAGCAGGGCTACCGGAGGCCGACTGTGGGGCGTCAAGGGCCCGACGTACGAGAACGCCTCGGCGAAGCCATCTACGATCCGATCCTGCTCAGAACGGTTTCAGTTCGGCCAACCGGCTGTGCAGATACGGCAGGACCTGTTCGTGTAGGCCTTCCTGTTCGCAGCGAAGCCCTCCGTGATCGATCATGGCGGCCACCAGGCCCTTGAAGTGACTCGGGACGGTGTCGGCCTGCTGCTTCGCCTCGTTTAGCCACTTTTCGAGCTGCGACGGTTCCTCCACTAGTTTGCGCCCGCGCCGGTACAGCTCCGCGTCCATCGCGATCGGCTGGATGTCACGGCCGCTCTTTTCCGAGAGGTCGAGAATGATGTCGATGCCCGGCGGGTCGAGATCCCCCCAGGCCGCGATCGGCAGCGACTCGGGTACGCGACTACCCAGGAAGTGCACCAGTGCTCCAGACGCGAATCCTTCGGTCCAGACGCAGAGCCAGTTCCTGGGAACGCTGGTACGCGAGGCGACCGCTTCGAAAGTCTCCTGGTTCTCGATGAGGAAGACACCACAGGCCTGGAGGTCGAACCGGCCGTCTCTCGTGACCGCCCAGCCGGGTAGCTCGATGAAGGGTTCGGCGAGGGCCAGGTCCGCCACCAGGCCTTGCCGGTGCCATTCGGCGGGACCGGTCATCCTCAGGCCCGTGTCACTGGTGTGGACGGCCTCGCCGAAAGGGAGGCCGACGAGGTTGGAGAAGGCGGCCTTGGAGGCATCGGTCCACGACTTGGTTCCGCCCAGTGCCAGTGCCGCCAGTTCACGCTCGCTGCACTTCCAGTCGCGGCTCGCGGTGCGGAACCATTCGGCTGCCGCCCGCAGTGCGGCGCAGTACGTGACCCAGTGAGGAGTTTCGGCACGTGAACCCTCGGGAGGCACGCGCCTGTTGTCGTCCGGCAGTGACGCGAGCAGCGCGTGTTCCGCGGCCAGTTCCGAGACGTCGGCGATGGCGGCCAGGGTCTCGGCACGTTCCCGCATCAGGCGATCGCGTTTGACGATGGCCCGGTACCGGGCCTGGCCGCGCTTCGTGCGCATCGGTCCGCCGGCACCGATGATCAGCATCCGGAGGGGCAGGCTGTGCCGACTGCCGCGCAGCACTGCGTCGGCGCGTGCGAGCTGGACTCCCGTCGCGCTGACGGCGTCACCGAACAGGTCTATGAGATCGGCGCGTTCACGGTCTGTCATCCCCATGTTGAGGCGGCGGTTCAGCTTTCCACCATTGGCGATGTGCCCGCGCACCCGGGCGCAGAACAGGGCCCCTCCCGGGCTGTCCGCCCACTGCGCGAGATCGGGGTGGAGGATGACGGGGTTTCCCACGTCAGTCGAGGTCCAAGTCATCCAGCAGCCCTCCGATCCGGCCGTGGGTGATGACGTCCTCGTCCGAGTCCTCGAACTCCTCCTCCGTCTCGGGCTCGTCGTCCAGATCCTCGCCCTCGGTGTCGTCGTCCGCCTCGTCGTCGTCCAGCTGGTCGTCGGCGTCGAAGTCGACGCCGCTGCCGCCGAGCAGTGCCGGATCAAGCATGAGGTGCCGCTCGGCCCCGTCCCAGATGATGGGGGTGGTGAGGACTCCCTCCGTCTGCGGGTCGCGGAACAGCTGGTAGGTCGCCACGCCGGGGACCTCTTCGTAGAAGCCCCATTCGTCGTGACTCGCCATGACGAAGTCCAGGTCGAGTTGGACGAGCAGTCCCATGCACTCGCCCCGCATCTCGGCGTCGATGCCGGCGAACGCCTCGTCCAGGTACACCGGGCGCGGTGCGGTCCGCGCGGCTCCGGCGTAGTGGGCCGCGGCGGCGGCGAAGAGGGGGAGCTGCAGCATGACGGCCTTCTCGCCCCCGGATCCTTTGCCGTGCATGCCGGAGTCGATGTCGGTCCATCTCTCCTGCGGGCCGGTCTTGTACTGGACGCGGATCCTGCTCCAGGTCCGGTAGTCGAGGGCGATGCGCAGGTGGCTCTTCCAGTCCACTCCGCCCTCCGCCTCCCTCGCCACGGCTATCTGTCGGCCGAGGAAAGCGATCAAATGCTCGCGGGCCTCGTCGGGCAGGAACCGGCTGGCCTGCCGGTCCAGGGTCGCCAGTGCCTCTCGGGTCTCTTCGCCCTTGTCGGGGTCCGGCTCCCAGACCAGGCGCATGACGTGGCCCGAGGCCGTGCGGCGCAGTCCGAGGAGTCTGTTCATCTCTTCGATGAGCTTCTTGGCCCGCGCGCGGCGGCGGCGCAGATGGTCGCCCACCTGTCCGAGGAGGACCTCCGTGAACAGGTCGTGTTCGGTCGCGTCGAGCAGACGGTTCCGTTCGCGGACCTCCCGCTCCACGATCGCGAGCCCTTGCGCGACAGTGAGGTGCTGACCGTTGTGGAACAGACGAACAGCGACGAGCCGGTTCTCGTTGCCGGCCCGTACCTTCCAGTCCGGGCCCGCCAGCACGCCTTCCAGGTCCTGGCGGGCGCGGTCCACCTCGTCGCGTGCCTGGTCGAGGGCGCTTGGATCGGAGGGATCGTCGACGAGCTGCCGGATCAAGGCCCGTGCTGCGGCGACAGCGTCGAGAGCGTCCGCGCGCGACTCTTCAGCGGAGACCAGCGCGAGGAATCCGAGCCGGTCGAGTTCCCGGTACTGTCCGCCCCGCTCGACCAGGACCTGCTCTCGCTGCTCGACAACGTCGCGGGCCCGTTCGCACGCCGATTTGGCCAGAGCGGCCTGCTCGATCGCGGCCTCGACGGCTTCCCGGCTCTCGTCCTCCATGGCGAGGTTCTTCGCGAGGCCTGCCTGGGCAGCGGCGAGTCTCTTCAACACGTCGTCGACATCCGCTCCGACAACGCTCCGCCGCGCATCGTGCTGTCGGCGCTTCTTTGCAGCATCGCTCTCGGCGTTGTCGAGGTCGGTCCCGGCCAGTTTCTGATGGTCGCGACAAGCGGCCAGCAGCGCGGCGGCGCCGGTGCACTGCTCGGTCCGGGCCAGCCAGCTCCCCACCTGACGGAAGAGGTCGCCAAGGCTGGACCCGTATTCGTTGAGAGCCTGTTGCTCCGTAGCGAGCGCTTCCAGCCGAGTGTCGGTCGAGCGCTGCCTGGCGTAGCGCTCAAGCTCCGCGCGTGCCTCCTTCCAAAAGGTCTCGCTCTCGTCCAGCGCGGCCTTGTCGAGTTGGCTCTGTGCGTCGTGCGCTTCGAACACGCCTCTGGCCGTCGACAGGGCTACCTGACAGTCCCGGAGCGGCTGGTCGAAGTCGGTGACCTCGTCGCACTCCGCCCGCAGGTCGTCCTGCCGCTCGCTGAGGCGCTGCTGCCGCTTGTTGGTCTCCACGATCCGGCCGTCCAGTTCGACGAGCTGATCGTCCAGTGCCCGCAGCCGTCGCAGGCGCTCGGCATGACGGGCGGCGGCGCCGATGTACGCGGCCTGCGTCGCCGTGGTACGGCCGTGGACCGGGCCGATCCGCCAGGAGCCGTCGATCGAAACCCAATCACCCTGCGGATGCTCCGAGTTCGCGCGAGCGAGCGCGATGGCGGCGAGAATGCTCGTGGTCACCTTCGACGGGACCCTCTCGTGGTTGACCGCATGCAGAACATCCTTGAGGGATCGACCGAGGACAGGCTCCCGGTCAGCGGGCAGGAGACTGTCGAGAGTGCTGCCGTCCAGCAGGCCTCCCTCAGGGGTGACCCATGCGTCCAGTACCCCCGAACCGAGCAGGGCCGCCTCCAGGCCCGCCCGGGCCCGGTCGTCGATGTCCGGTGCGAAGTCGAGCAGCCGCCACAACGGAGCACCGTCGGCGGCCGCGCTGCGATCCCGCCGCTCGTGCGTCGGGGCCTCCGGCCGGGGATCCTTCTCCTCGGCGACGCGCAGCCGAATCGCGGCCGTCCTGTCCCTTTCCTCCTGGACAGTACAGAGTTCCGTGGCCAGGTCGGACGACTGCCGAGCGAGCAGGTCGCCTCGGGGACGGGCGAGGCGAGTGACCTCATGGGAGAGGGTGGTGGCGCCCTGAAGGCCGAAGGTCTTCGCCAGTGACTGGAGCCCACCCAGTTCGACGTCACTCAGCCGTAGTTCCTGGCACCGCTCGCTCCAGTCGACGAGCTTGACTCGCAACTCGGCTATCCGCTCTCCGAGTTGCTTCTCGCCTTCGTCCATGGCCCGCTTGGCCGTCCCACGCAGCGCCAACGACTTCTGGAGGGCTTCGTCCGCTTGATCGCGTGCGGTCTTGGCGCTCTGCGTGGCCTCGGCCAGGACGACCGCGCGCCGGAGAACGTTCGCACGGGCTTCCACGTGCCCCAAGAGCGTGGTCTCCACCTGCTCGGGGTCCTCTCGGACAGCTGCGGCGAGCTCGATGTGGGCATCCCCGATGCGGGTCCTGGCCGCCCTCTTCAGGGCTTGGTCCTCGGCCTTCAGCAGTACTTCGGCGGCTCTTTCGAGAAGCCGGGTCTGCTTGGCGGCCGCGCCTTCGGCCTCTGTCGTGGCGGACGCCGCCGCCTCCAGACGCTGTCGGAGGCCAGGAAGCTTCGCTTCCGCCTCCTCGGCCTGCTCCTGAAGTCGGGTGAGGAGTTCATGCTGATCCATCAGCGGGTCGGTACGAAGTGCGTCGACGGCGATCCGCAGCGTCTCGCGCTCGGCGAGGAAGCGCCGCCGCTCCTCCTGTCTCTCCTTCAGCGCCTTCCCGATCAGGTCTGCCTTGTCGGCGGCGTTCTTGCTTCTCTGTCGTGCCTCGGTGAGCTGAGAATTTGCCTCGGCCAACCCCTCCGCGATGCTCTTGGTCCACCGGCGCGCATAGCGGGAGTACACCGACAGGAAGGTGGACATGCCCAGTTGATGTCGCTCCTGCCGCTCCAGGTCGACTCGGTCACGGGCCAACTGGTCGAAGCGGACGGCCAGGTCGTTCAGCAACCCCGTGCTGACCGGCGGCAGTCCGTTACTCAGCATCCGGCTGAGTCGCTCGCCGTTGAAGTTCTCGCTCAGCTTCGGCTTGCGCAGGACCAGCAGGAGTTCCACCAAGGCGGCCAGCTTTCCGAGACCGAAGCCGAACAGGCGCTCCGCGACAGCGGTTCGGTATGCGCGCCGGTCCTCGAAAACTTCGTCGGGGCCGAGCCTGAGCGCCAGTTGCTTGCGCAGGTGTGGCTGCCGCTGCTCGTTCAGCAGGCTGAAATCCTGGCCGACACGCTTGGTGGTGACGAAGAACCAGGGCTTGTGCACCCCTCCCTTGACGGATGTGCTGCCCTTCATCCCCATACCGATGGTGATGAACTCGTAGCCGCCGTCCTCGGTGACGCGCCCGTACTCGCACCAGGTGTACCCGACGCGATGGCCGCGCCCTCGATGCAGCAGGTTGTCCCGCATCGGGCGAGCGGTCGAACCGAACGGGTCCAGCCTCCGAGCACTGAGCTGCGCGTCAAGCAGCAGCGGGCTGGTGACCTCCATGACCTTGGTCTTCCCTGCCCCGTTCCGCCCGCGCAGGATCAGCCCGTTGCGGTAGGAGACGAACTCCTGCTCCTCGTACTCCCACATACCGATGAGGCCCAGACGCAACTGCTGGAACCGCTCCCGTTCCGGCAGCGGCAGCTCTGCGTCGAGTATGCGCTGCAGCGCGGGGGTCGGCGTTCGGTCAGTCGGCGATGCCATCGGGGTGACCTTCCGGAGTCGAGGAGCGAGCGGTTTCCGACCTGCTCCGGCTGGCCGGCGTGTCTAAATCTGGGCCGAAGAGAAGCAAGGCCTCCCCCGTCACACGCACCCCTCGTCCGGAAGGGTCGCGGTAGCGGGCGAGGGCGGGACGGACGAATACACCGTCCTCATGAGGGTCGACGAGTCCGAACTGCGTCAACACGGGCACGGAATACCTCAGCACGACGGCACCGTCCACGGGCTTGCGCTCGATGTTCGGTACGACGCGGCGGATCTGCGCCGCGACCAGGCCCACCAGCTCGACGAGACGGTCGTGCCCGACGACGAAGCTGCCCGCCTGCCCTGGGACGGCCTCCCCGGCCAGCAGGTCGGCCAGAGCCAGCGCCGCCACCGAGACAGCGCTGGCAGCGGGGAACTCGATGTCGGAGAAGCGGGAGTCGACGATCGCGAGGCCCTCGGCCCGCACCTCCACCCGGGTGTCGAGTCCGAGGACGAGTTCCGCCGCCAGTTCCTCCCGGTGAACCACCAGGTAGTCACGTTGGTCTGACGGCAGGTCCTCCATGTGGACGACCGGGTCGTCGACCAGACGACGCATGAGCGCCTGCCGAAGCTCGGTGTCGGTCCTGGCCCCGTGCCCGGGGTCCCCTTCGGTGACGCGCAGCAGCGAATCCGGGCCGTCGGCCTGGCTGGGTGGGACCGGGCAGACCACGGCGGAAGCGGCCAAACGGTGGTCGACGTCGTAGATGGCGTTGCCGCGTCCCGCGATATAGGCCTGTTCGGAGTCGGCCGTGACACCCGCCTCCCGGGGAGACCGCAGCACGCCGCTCCCAGCAAGGAGCCGGAGCGCCGCGACCAGATCGCGGCGCTCCCGCGTCGAGGTGGCGTCGAACCTGCGCAGACCGCGGTGCGCGGTGGTGAGCGCGGTCACGCGGTCGGCCAGCTCGCTGATCACGGTCTGCCCACCGCAGTCGAGCAGGACGACCAACAGCAGGCAGTACAGTGCGCCCTGCCTCGGCGTGGGGACGCTCGGATCAGGATGACGCCCGGGATCCTCGGGAATTTTGAGCAGCCGTATCAGGTCGCGCTCGACCACCAGCGGCCACCCCAGCTGCCGGTCGAACCAGGCACGCAGTTCGTCCCCGTGCCGACGGGCCTGATCCACCAGCCGCCGGTTTCGGCCCTCGCGCCGCAGCACGGGTGTGTGCAGCAGAGCGCGAACGACCTCACGGCGTTCGTGTCCCTCCTGCCCCGTCCAACCGTTCACCGTCGCCCACGCTCCTCCACCAGCAGGGTCAACTCGAAGTCCCGGGTGCTCAGCGCTCCGCCCCGCAGCTCCACGGCGGCGGCCGCGCCCTCCGTCGCGGGCCCCAGCGTGATCAGCAGGCGGCCGTCAGGAGTACGCGTGCGCCGAATGCCTCCGCGTTGTGTCCGCGCCGACAGTACGAGACCCAGACAGGTCAGGAAGACCTCCGCCTCGGCGGCATCCAGCTGGCCGAGCTCCGACAGTCGCACGGGTCCTCTGCTCGCCAGGGATTGCTCCGCAGCTTCCGTCGTCGCGTGTTCCTGCTTCTGCCGGACAGCCAGAAGACTTTTGGCGCGTCGCGGGTCGCGGACTCGCGGCGGGGGCCCCGTGTGTGCCCGAGACCCACGTGAGCGCAGCTCCGCCGACACCGGCGCCGGCTCACTCTGCCACCAGCCGACCTCGGGTCGCACATCGAAGTCGTCCTCGGACGGACCGGGATGGCCCAGGTGCCGGGACGAGTAGGAGCCGAAGGCCGTACGCCACAACGCGGTGGTCTCGCGCCCGTCGCCGGTGCTGTCGAATCCGTCGAACCAGCTGGCCAGGGTCACCAGGTCGGCTGTCCGACTCGCTCGCCGGAACCGCTGGTCGTTGATGTGCCCGACGGTCATGACGATGAAGGCGATCGCATCGGAGGCTCGGTCGAGCAGCAGTTCGGCGATCGGGGGACGGTCTTCGGCGGCCACGAACCAGCGGCGCAGGCCTTCCCACAGCTCCCGCATCCGTTGCGCCTCACGGGCGACAACCTCCTCGTGGCTGACACCCAGGACGGGCGCGGCCTCGAGCGCCGCCATCTCTGTGAGCCGGGCCAAGAGCCCCGCCCGCTCCAACTGATTGATCAGCTTCGCGATCGGAGCAGCGCTCTGGTGCAGGACGACCGTGAAGGACTGCAGATATCCCACCACGACGTTCTTGTAGGCGATGAATACCTCGGGGTCCCGGATCTCCTCCGAAGCCAATGAGCCGTTGAGGCCCTGGACGAAGAGCTTCGCGTCCTCCGACAACCGCGCGAATCCCTCCGTCGTGCGCCGGAAGGCGCCAAGGGCGCCACTGAGATCGCCGTCCTCCTCTCGCACGGCCCGCAACAGTGCCGCAAGGGACGAAAGGATCTCCGGAAGCATCGAGGCCTGCAGTGAGCCGGCGTCAGACATGTCCTCGTCGATCCGGGTCATCTCGCGGTGAACCCGGGCGCCGGCGGAGGTCAGCTGGTACAGGTAGTCCCGCTCAAGGTACTCCTCAGGCGTCGTGGTGTGCCGGGTGTTGTGGATCCAGTCCACATTCCGCCAGCCGCACAGGTCTTTGAGCAGGCCCTCGACGGCCGGAAGAGCCTCCAGCAGGTCCGGTTCGCTCGCGAGCCTTTCCTGGACCCGTTGCCTGATCTGCGCCGTGCTGAGGTGGACGCCGAGTCGCGCCTCCTCCTCCAGCAACACATCCAGGACCACGCGATAGAACAGCGTCTTCTCCTGGTTGAGGTAGGCCACGATCTTCATACGCCCGCCGAATGCGGCCACGTGCGCTACACCCGCCCCCCGGCCCCCGGCCCCCGGCCATGATGCCGCTGCACCCGCAAACCCCGCCCACACAGTGAGCCCTCCATCGCGGCCACCGGCCGAGTGACGCCGGCGGTGTCCGCAACACACCAGGCGCCCGCACCGCCGGACAGGGCGGGCAACACCCCGGCCGAACGCCAGGCGTTCCGCAGGAGTTTCGAGAAGGGCAGAGCAGCGCTTTCGGGAGCGAGCGCGAGGCAGCCGATGCGCCTGGCCTCTGGCTAGGATCCGGGGCATGGCCCTGACGACGCACGACGTGGACCGGTTCGAGGCGACGAGGCCCCGCCTGGAGGCGATCGCCTACCGCCTCCTCGGCTCGGCCAGCGAGGCTGAGGACGCCGTACAGGACACGTTCCTGCGCTGGCAGACAGCTGACACCGGCCGGATCCAGGTGCCCGAGGCCTGGCTGACGAAGGTCCTGACCAACCTGTGCCTCAACCAGCTCACCTCGGCCCGCGCACGCCGGGAAACCTACGTGGGCCAGTGGCTGCCCGAACCCCTCCTCGCCGGCGATACGATGCTCGGCCCGGCCGACACCGCCGAACAGCGCGAATCCCTCTCCTACGCCGTCCTCACCCTCCTCGAACGCCTCTCCCCCAGCGAACGGGCCGTCTACGTGCTCAAAGAGGCCTTCGACTACCCGCACCGGGAAATCGCCGAGATCCTCGACGTCAGCGAGACCGCCAGCCAGCAGACCTTCCACCGCGCGAAGAAGCACGTCACGGTGGGCAAGGCCCGCACCGAGATCGACCAGACGGCAGCCCGGCGCATCGTCGAGGAATTCCTCGCGGCAGCCACCAGCGGCAAGACTGAACCACTGGTCAAGCTCCTCACCGCCGACGCCATCGCGGTCGGCGACGGCGGCGGAAAGGTCCCCGCCCGCGCCAGGGCATTCGAAGGTGCACTCGCAGTCGCCAGGTTCATGCGCGGCCTGTTCAAACCCGCCCCGGCCAAACAGGCCCTGGTCGGTGGCTCACCCGAGATCCACATCGCAACCGCCAACGGCGGCCCCGCAGTCCTGGCAGTCGTCGACGGCCGGGTCGTCGGGATCATCTGCCTGGAGATCACCGCAGAGGGCATCCTCGCGTTCCGCAGCCAGGTCAACCCCGACAAACTCCAACGCGCCACCCAGACATGGGCCGCCACCGAACACGCACAACCCCTGTTCCACGCCTTCTGACGCGAGACCACCCACCAGCCCCGCCACACCCCCCACCCTCCTCACCATCCGACAAACCCAGGTCACGCCTCCCGGGCGAGGTGTGGCCTGCCTCGCCTTCGCGACACCCCTCACTTCTCCGACAGACCCGGGTCACACACCAGCCAGAGCACGACCCGCTTCTCCCTCGCGACACCCCTCCCCCTTCGACGGACCGGGCCCCCCAGCCAAGGTGTGACCCGCTTCGCCCTTGCGACGCCCCTCGCCGTTCGGCGGACGGAGTCACACCTCCCGGCGAGGATGTGACCTGCTTCACATCCTGTTCCTGTCAGGAAAACGCGGGCTGCCCGGTTCAAGAGGCGTCACCGAGCAACGGCAAGCCCCCTTCCGCCCGCGCAGACAGGAGCAGGAAATGCAGCACCGCATCATCGTCCTCGGAGCCGGCTACACCGGAGCCACCGCCGCCGGGCGCCTCGCCAGGCGGCTGCACCGCGCAGACGTCGCCATCACCCTCGTCAACGCCGAGCCCGACTTCGTCGAACGCGTCCGGATGCACCAGCTCGCCGCCGGCCAGGAACTCACCCCCCGCCCCCTCGAGAAGATGTTCGCCGGCACCGGCGTCGAGGTGAAACTCGCCCAGGTCACCGGCCTCGACGCCGACCGCAAGACCGTCACCGTCACCGACCCCCACGCCACCGGCCAGCAGGAACTGCACTACGACACCCTCGTCTACGCCCTCGGCAGCGGCTGGAACCCCCAGAGCGTCCCAGGCGCCACCGAACACGGCCACGAAATCTCCAGCCGCCCCGGAGCACTCCGCCTGCGCGAACGCCTCACCCGGCTCGAGGCGGGACAGCCCGTGGTCGTCGTCGGCGGCGGACTCACCGGCCTCGAAGCCGCAACCGAACTCGCCGAGATGCACCCCGACCTGGACATCGCCCTCGTCGCCCGCGGCAGCCTCGGCGACTGGCTCTCCGACAAGGGCCAAAGCCACCTGCACAAAGTCTTCGCCCAGCGAGGCATCACCGTCCACGAACACACCGCCGTCACCGCCGTCGAGGCCGACCGCGTCCTGACCGACCGCACGCCCGTCCCGGCCGCGGTCACCGTCTGGGCCACCGGCTTCGCCGTCCACCCCATCGCACAGGCCAGCACACTGCGCACCTCCGGCACCGGCCAGATCGTGGTCGACGCGACCATGCGCTCACTCTCCCACCCCGACATCTACGCCATCGGCGACGCCGCCCTCGCAGCAGGCCCCGGCAACAAGCCGCTGCGGATGTCGTGCGCCTCCGGCGTCCCCACCGCGTGGCAGGCCGCCGACACCATCGCGGCCCGCCTCACCGCCACAAAGCTCCCGAAGACTACGATCCGCTACTTCCAGCAGTGCATCTCACTCGGCCGCAAGGAAGGCCTGATCCAGTTCGTCACCGCCGACGACCAGACCCTCCCCACAGCACTCACCGGCCGCCTCGCCGCCCTCTACAAAGAAATCATCTGCAAGGGCGCCGCCTGGACCGTCGCCCACCCCACCGCCGGCATGCCCGCCCGCCGCCGCCGAACCGTAGAGCCAGCACTGCAGACAAACCAGACAGACCAGACGCGACAAACAGGCCAGATCGACGCAGGGAACCCGACAAAGCAAGCCGACACAGCAGTCGAAACCGCAGCCTGAACCACACAACACAACCCGCACGGCGCGACCCGACCCGACCCGACCCGCACAACGGAACAAGGCCCTCAACACGAGGGCCCCGCCCCGCCCCCTCCAGCGAGACCACGCAGACACAGCACCAGCAAAGAACCCCACACAACGTGCAACGAGGCCCCTCACCCACCACAGACCACGAAGAACCCCAAGACGCAGCCCGCCCACCGTTGCGTCCTTCGCGGTCCGGCAAGACGGCCAGCGGCCTCCGGGCCCGTCATGCCCCGTTACCTTCTAGACGGCCCCGATCTTGGGGCTCCCGGCCTTCTGGCCCGGCATGACTTTTGCCCCCTGTCGACCATGACCCGGGGGGTGG
>NZ_JBHVGZ010000081.1:26322-42572 GCF_042800355.1 Streptomyces sp. NPDC057623 | reverse complement strand
ACCAGCGAGACCGACCTACCCACCGAACTCACCGCATAGCCTCAAAACGAGATCACCGAGTGGCCGTCAATACACCACTCCCGCGGACGTGACCGGGCTTACCAGCGGCTCGCTGCTCAGGGGCATCGAGAGTTCCGGCAGGCGGAGGCCAGGCGGCGTACCGAGGAGATCGAAGCCAGGGCCGCGTCCTTACAAGGACTGCTCGTCGCTGGTTGCCAGGCCCCGGTCTTCAGGGCGTCGTCCCTGATGCGCCCGGAAGAGTTCGCACCGTTCGATCCAGGGCCGCTTGCGTGGCCTGTGCGCATGCCGGATCAGAACCAGTACCAGGCGCAGGGAGGCTGGACCGCAAGTCGGCGTGCACAAGCCCAGGCCGAGGCGCGGGCCCATTTCGAACGCGACTGGCACGCGGCGCAGGCTGCCGAAGCGCAGCGGCAACAGCAGTTAGCGGCCGCACAGCAGGAGTATGAGCGAGCGGCGGAGGCTCAGCGGTCGGAAATACGTCGGCATAACGCCGGCATCGGCGAGGTGACCGAGGGCGTGAGGCGACGCGAGCCGGACTCCGTGATCGAATACTTCTCGGCCGTGCTCTACTCGTCGACTGCCTGGCCTGAAGGTTTCCCGCGGCAGCTCGCCGCAGCTTTCGACCCAGCGGCCCGGCAACTCGTCCTGGACTGGGAGATGCCCACGTACGAAGTCGTGCCCGAAGCGAAGTCGGTGAGGTACGTCCCCTCTCAGGACCAGGACAAGGAGACCGCTCGTCCTGTGACCCAGCGTCGGGCGCTGTACCGAGAGGTGCTGGCGCAGAGCATGCTGCTGGTGTTGCATCAGCTGTTCGCGGCGGATGAGTACGGCATCCTCCACTCGGTCGCTTTGAACGGCTTCGTGGACGCGCCCGACCCGGCGACGGGAAGGCAGTCGCACAACTTTCTGGCGACTGTCATGGCTGAACGGTCGGGATTCACCGAGCTGCACCTGGAGCAGGTGGATCCCGTCAGCTGTCTGACCGATGCGCTGCGCGGACAACTCGCTACTCGCCCCGATCAGCTCACCTCGGTGCGGCCGAGCCGTCGGCCTCGGGAGGTCGGCAACCACGTCGTCACGCATGGCGGGGACGAGGAGCCGGATCTGTACGACATGGATCCGATCGCCTTCGAGTCGCTGGTCGCGGAGCTGTTCCGTGCGATGGGGATGCAGGCGGTGACGACTGAGCGCTCGAACGACGGGGGCGTTGATGTCGACGCGCTGGACCCGACTCCCATCCGAGGCGGCAAGATCGTCGTACAGGTGAAGCGCTATCGGAACACGGTTCCTCCCACCGCCGTGCGTGACCTGTACGGCACGGTGCAGGACCGCGGTGCCAACAAGGGCGTTCTGGTGACGACCTCGGCTTTCGGACCCGGCTCGCACACCTTCGCCCGTGGTAAGCCCCTGGAGCTCATCTCGGGGAGTGAGCTTGTCGATCTGCTGCACAGGCACGGGCTTCGTGGCCGTTTGGGGGAGGGTGGGCGTGCGGCCCCAACACAGACGACGCCTGCCGGACCTGCAACCCCGACTGACGACTACAACGTGTTGGGCATGACGTGGTCGGGGAACGTCGCGTTGGACGTGTGCGCACTCGTTTGTCATGGCAGCCGGGTCCTGAGTGAAGAGCACTTCGTGTTCTTCAACAACCCGCAGACTCCGGATGGTTCGGTGCGAGCAGTGCCGGCGCGGGCGCCGGACAAGGCAGCGATTCGTGTCTCCTTCGACGCGCTCCCGCGGGAGGCCGATCGGTTCGTGCTCGTGGCTGCGGTTGATCCAGAGGTGAACCCGGATGCTGACTTGTCGGAATTCACTGACGCCTGTATCCGGCTGCTGGACCCGGCAAGGGCGGAGCTCGGCCGGCTGGACGTCTCGGACGGTCGCCCGGGGGAAACGGCCCTGGTCCTGGGCTCGTTCCGGCACCGTCCGAACGGTGACTGGGACTTCGTTCTCGGCGGAAAAGGCTACCCACGGGGTCTGGAACAGCTCCTCCAGGACTACGGCATCGAGGTGGAGTAGCAGTACGACGCCCTGTGTAGTTCTGGGCGTGCCCTGCCATGGATACGCATTTTCCGGTGGGGCCAACTGGGAAGAAGCTTCTGTCCTCTGACTGTGGTGAACAAATGGGCTCGGCGGGTGTTCCTGGAGGCGGCAGCGAGTTGCTCTACCTGCCCACGGCCAAGATCGGAGAGATTCTCCCTGAGGGGCAGGAACGTCTTCTCGGTCGAACGGTGGTCCTCTGCCCCTGGGGGGAGATCCTTTCACTTTGGCCCCAGTAGTGCATTCAACGGCCGTGGCCGGACTCGGAGTTCTATGCTGAAGCATCATGGAACCGGTGAGCATTGGGGCTCGACTCGCATCGAGCGTCGTTGTCCCGTTGGTGAAGAAGCTGTTTGTGGTGGACGGGCCCGGTGCGGGTCTGGTAGACCGCCCTGTGCGTGTCTCCCAACTAGTTTCCTTCCGTGGAGAGAAGCGGACTCTCTCGGACTCTGATCTCCGCAAGGTCGCAGAAGAGTTGGTGGATCGCGCAGCGCAGTCGACCGGAGTGTCGGAGCGCCTTGCCAGCTACGAGCAACGGGCAGTGGTGAACGCGGTCGCACACTCACTCAGCTCCCTGGGACATATCGACATGGAAGATGTCCAAGCCGTCCGGCTCGGCTATCTGGAACTTTCTCGACTCCTGCGGTCGAGCAATCAGGCAGCCACACTTGGTCTTTCAAGCGATGCAGTGTTACTGCATGCAAACGTCGTAGATACGGCCTGCTTGCACATCCTGCACTTCTTCACTACGAGGTCTACGTTCGTTCCGCGCACATTGGTTGCGCAAAGTCGCAGGATCGAAGAACTCTCGTCGAAGATCGATGCACTTATTCTGCGGAGCCCTTCCCCGGCAGACGGCAGTTTTGAGGAACGGTATGCGCGCTACATATCCAAAAAGCATGGCAAGTTAACCATTTTCGGTCTTGATCTGTCCGAATCTTCGGCTGCCTGGCCTCTCGACGCGGCTTATTTGAGCTTAGAAGCGACCGAGACCGCGGTTGGTGAGGTTCCGCTGGTGCTCCCCGCCGAAAAGGTCCTTGCCGGGCGTGATCGGGTGCTGTTGCGAGGAGTGGCAGGTTCCGGAAAAACCACGCTGGTGCAGTGGTTGGCGGTCAGTTCCGTTCGTAAAGGCCTCGATGAGCGGCTCCTGTATCTGCATGGCTTGGTGCCGTTCGTGCTGCCTCTGCGGTCACTGACCCGAGCCGGGGCGAGGCTGCCGGCCCCGGACGAGTTTCTTGCTGCCGTAGGATGCCCGATTGCCCATGCCCAGCCCACAGGCTGGTACGACCGTGTTCTAACTGCGGGGCGTGGATTGATGTTGGTCGACGGCATCGACGAGATACCCGAAGGGGAACGCGAGGAAGCCCGCAACTGGCTGAAGGATCTCATCGGTGCATATCCCAGGAATCATTGGCTTGTGACTTCACGCCCCTCGGCCGTGCGAGAATGCTGGTTAGCAGACGAGGGGTTCTCGGAACTGGATCTGTCGCCCATGAGTCGCGACGATGTCGCCGCGTTCATCAAACGTTGGCACAAAGCGTCCGGAAGTGCAGATACGTATGGCAAGGAATTGCTCTACGCAATACTGGCCAAGCAGGAACTCGCCCGCCTTGCCACCAACCCACTCATGTGTGCACTGATTTGTGCGCTGCACCGTGACCGTAGGGGCTACCTTCCCGATGGACGTAAAGAACTCTATGACGCGGCTCTGTCCATGCTGCTGTCCAGGCGAGACCGGGAGCGCGGAGTCTACAAGGTGGGCGACATGCGTATCGGCGAAACCCACCAGGTTCAGCTGATCCAGAAGCTGGCTTACTGGTTGATCCGCAACGGTCGTTCGGAGATGGATAAACGCGATGTGCTGGACTTGCTGTCCCAAGCGCTGACGGCGATGCCGCGTGTCGCGGAGCAGGGCACGGTGAAGCAGATCTACCAACATCTTCTAGTTCGAAGTGGCCTGCTTATAGAGCCCATTGAAGGCACTATGCAGTTTATTCACAGGACATTTCAAGACTACCTCGGAGCGAGAGCGGCCGTGGAGAGCCTCGATTTCGACTTCCTGGGCGGTAATGCCCACCTTGACCAGTGGGAGGACGTCGTCCGAATGGCCGTGGCTCACGCGCGTCCGGCAGAACGTACCCGACTACTCACGAGTCTGGTCGAACGCGGTGACTCATCCGCAGATATTCGCCACCGCCTCCATCTGCTGGCTGCTGCATGCTTGGACGACGCCACAGAGCTTGATCCTTCCGTACGAACCGAAGTTCAGCGGCGTGCCGAGAAGCTCATTCCTCCCCGGTCCATCGCCCAGGCTCGCGGGCTCGCGGATGTCGGCCCGGTCGTACTCGAACTGCTGCAAGGTCCGGAAGGTCTCACTTCAGACGAAGCCTACTTCACCGTCCTGACGGCTGTTCGGGTCGGGACCGATGCCGCTATTTCCGTGTTGGCTCGTTTCCGAGCCGTAGATGACTTACGGGTGCGTGCTGAACTAGCCCTGGCGTGGAGTCGATTCGATACTGACCGCTATGCTGAAGAAGTCATCGCCCATTTGCAGGAGGACGACTTCTATTTCGTAGTTTCAAGCAGTCGAGAACTTCAGGCCCTGCGCAGGTTCGGTGGGAGATCACTATTGAAGATCGTATCGCCGATCAGTCCTGAGGAGATTAAACGCTATTGTGTGGCTGATCGCCTCGCCGGGCTGTGCATCGCGGCGGACCTGCGTTGTTCTTGGGAGTGGGTCGGTGACTTTCCCCGTCTTACGCAGCTGATATTGGAGACTTCCCTGCCCGACATCGATGTGACTTCGTTGCGGCAAGTCTTTTCCCTCCGCACTCTGCAGTTGCCCGCCGGAACGAGGGTCGTTGGAGCGGAACGGTTGTCTCCAGGCCTGGAGATCATCATCGGTGCTGGTTGAACGGCTTCCATGAGAGGGCGCGATGCGTAGGCGGTACCCACGTTGCAGAAGGACCGGTTGGTGAAGGTCAAGGAAATCGGGCGGGGGGCTTCATGGAGGAGCGGTCCCGCGATTGGGTCCAGGCGATGCCCTCATGCGGACGAGCCGGGCCCTCATCTGCACCTCCGACTCCCTACGGTCATCACCACCAGCGGTGTGAACCTCGCCCGGGCCAGGGCAGGTGCGCAGGCACGACTCACCGGCTCGCCGCCCTCGGTGCGCCAGGGGACCTCACAGCGCGTTACCTGTTGCAGGCGCTGGCCGCCCACCAGTAAGCGGGACACCTCGGTGACCGGCTCCGGTTGACCGGCGCGAGCAGGGGACTGGAGCAGCGAGCGGTACCGGGACTGGATCGCAGCTCAGCTGGACCGGCACGGCGGACCGTACCCGGCCGCCGCGAAGGAGGCCGTCGCGGCCCGGGCCCGCTATGTACGGGCCGATGCCACCAGTTCCGCCGACATCGCGGCGGCCCCCACCGGCGACGGACCGGTCGCCGTCTACCTCGCCCTCCCGCCCGCTCAATTCCCCCGCGTGGTCACCGCGCTGCAGGAGGTGGGCCTGCCGACGGGCAGCCGGATCGTGCTGGAGAAGCCGTTCGGCGAAGACCTGGCCGGCGCCCAGGAGTTGAACCGGGCTGCTCGCCGGGCCCATCTGGAACAGCACCCACATCGCCGAAGCGGAGATCACCTGGGACGAGACGCTCGATCTGGAGGGCCGGGCCGGCTACTACGGCCACGTCGGCGGGCTCAAGGACGTGATCCAGAACCACCTTCTCCAACTGCTCCGCGTGGTCGCCTGTTCTGCCCTGAAGCGCCGCTACCGGGCCGCACTCGACGTGGGACCGGCCCCCGAGGTGATCGCCGAGACAGCCATGGCGCTGTCGCCACGGCGGTGAAGGACCCTCACCGATCCCTGTCGCCGTGGTCCGTTCCGGGTGCGGCGGCGGCCAGGCGGCCGGCCTCGCGGTCCAGCCAGTGGCGGCGCAGGGCCTCCAGCACGATCGAGACGTCGAAGGAGGTCACGCCGGGGAGTCCGGCGAGGTCGTGGGTGAGGAAGTCGGCGAGGCCGCGTTCGTCGCGGAAGACGCCCTGGTGGACCACGCAGGAATGGCCCGCGGTGGTGGAGACGTAACGTGCCGAGGGGTGGGTGGAGAGCGAGGCGGCCACGTCCGTGATCGCGCCAGGGGAGACCGTGAGGGCCACCACCGCCTCCAGGGCGTAGCCGAGCAGGGCCGGTTCGATCTCCACGCGGGGGCGGACCAGGCCGCGTTGGAGCAGGGACTGGGTGAGTCGGTAGGCCGTGGACTGGCCGATGGCCAGCCGGCGGGAGACCTGGGCGGCGGTCGTACGGCCGTCCGCGGCGAGCAGGCGCAGGGTGCGCAGCTCGTCCTCGGTGAGGGGGCCGGGGGTGGCTGACGTGCTGATGGGGGTGTCCTGTGCCGCGTGGGCGGCGAGGCGGTCGATCTGGTCGCCGGCCAGGCGCGGCAGGCGCCAGGCGTCGGACTTGGTGGTGGCGGAGAGGACGAGTTCGGAGCGGGCCGAGCGGACGCCGGGGGTGGCGGGGATGCTCCGGGTCAGCAGGTCCCTTACGTCGGCCCGCCGCTCGGGGAGGACCGAGCAGTAGACGTCCGTGGTGCCGGCGGTGACGGCGACCAGGGTGGTGCCGGGCAACTCGGCGAGGCGGCGGGCGACTTCGCGGGCGCCGCCGGGTTCCGCCGTCACCCAGACGTGCCAGGGATGGCCCTCGCCGGACACCGACCAGTCGAGCTGGCCGATCACACGCAGCAGACGCTCCGACTCCAGCCGGGCCAGCCTGCGCCCCACCGTGCTCGCCGACACGCCGAGCGCCTCCGCGAGCAGGCTCAGCGGGGCCCGCGGGGCGTGCTGGAGTGCGGCGACGAGATCGAGGTCGTCGTCGTCCAGGAATGACATGCCGTACATGGTCGTACATCCCGTCTCGGACCGAATCGGTCAGGGCGCGGATTCCTGTGAACGATACGTTCGAAATTGACGCGGTCCTTGCATGAATTCTTCAGGCGGGTAGTCAATGGAGGGTGGCTTCCAACCAGACCACCGAACAGGCCCCGCTCACCGGGCTGATGGCCCTGCTGGTGCGCATCGAGCGACTGGGCAACAAACTCCCCCACCCCTTCTGGCTGTTCGGCGTGCTGAGCGTCGTACTCGCCCTGGTCAGCTGGGTGTTGTCCGCCGCAGGCGCTTCCGCGCTGAATCCCGCCAGCGGCAAGACCGTCACCGTCCACAGCCTCGTCTCGGGCGACGGGCTGCGGATGATGATCAACGACGCGGTGACGAACTACGCCACCTTCCCGCCGCTGGGCACGATCCTGGTCGTCATGCTCGGCGTGGCCGTCGCCGACCGCTCGGGCATGCTTCCGGCGATGTTGCGGGGCGCGGTCGCCAGGGTCCCGGCCCGGTGGCTGACGTTCACGCTGGCGTTCACCGCGATGGTCGCGCACGCCGCCTCCGACGCGGCCTATGTGGTGCTGGTGCCGCTCGGCGCGCTGGCCTTCAAGGCCGTGGGACGCAGCCCGATGCTCGGCGCGGTGGTGGCGTTCGTGTCCGTGTCCGCCGGGTACGACGCGAGCCCGCTGGTCACCCCGACGGACGCCGTGCTCGCCGGGCTCACCACCGCCGCCGCGCAGACCGTCGACCCGTCCTATGTCGTCAACCCGCTGTCCAACTACTTCTTCTCCATCGGGTCCTCGGTGGTGCTCGCCGCCGTCATCACGGTCGTCACCGAGAAGGTCATCGCCCGGCGGGTGGCGGCCATGCCGGACGAGCCCGAGCCGGTGGACCAGGACAGCGAAGGCAGTGAGAACGTCCCGGCGCCCCTCACCCTCGGCGTCGACGAACGGCGCGGGCTGCGCAACGCGGGGTGGGCGCTGCTGGCGTACGTCACGGTCGTCGTCGCGGCGATGACCCCGCGCTCCTCGCCGCTGCGGGGCGAGGGCGGCAGCATCGTGCAGTCCCCGGTGCTGACCGGCATCGCGGTCGTGCTCGCGGTGGCGTTCCTGATCGCCGGCGCGGTCTACGGGCGGGCCGTGGGCACCGTGCGCAGCGGCCGGGACATCCCCGACCACATGGCGAAGGGGCTGCGCGAGATGGCCCCGATCCTGGTGCTGTTCTTCGCGATCTCCCAGTTCCTGGCCTACTTCAAGTGGACCGGCGTCGGCGAGGTCATGGCGATCCGGGGCGCCGACCTGCTCAAGTCGGCCGGAATCACCGGAGGGTGGGCCTTCCTCGGCATCCTGCTCGTCTGCACGGTCATCAACCTGCTGGTCACCAGCGGCTCCGCCCAATGGGCCCTGGTCGGCCCGGTGTTCGTGCCGATGTTCATGCTCCTCGACATCCCGCCCGAGGTGACCCAGGCGGTCTACCGCATCGCCGACTCCTGCACCAACGCGGCCACCCCGATGAGCGCCTACTTCGTCATGACCCTGGGCGTCGTCCAGCGGTACCGCCGCTCGGCCGGCATCGGCACGCTGCTGTCCCTGACCCTGCCGCTGTGCCTGACCATGCTGGCGGCCTGGACGCTGCTGTTCTACGCCTGGTGGGCACTCGGCATACCGCTGGGGCCGGGAGTTTCCGTCCGCTGACCCCGTCGCCGCAACGCCCGTGACATGACGACCGCATGAGGAGAGCACCCGTGTCCCCGCGCCGTATCGAGTCCCTGGCCCGCACCACCCTGCCCGAGATCACCGACGACCTGCGCACGCTGGTCGAGCTGGAAACCCCCAGCCACGACAAGGAACTGCTGAACCGGGGTCTGGCGGCCGTCGAGCGGTGGACACACCTCAGGCTCGGCCCGCCCGACCGGGTACGACGCCATGACGGCGGCCCGCACGGCGACATGCTGGAGCTGCTGTACGAGGGCACGGCACAGGCGACGGTACTGGTGCTGTGCCACTACGACACCGTCTGGCCGGCCGGCACCCTCGCCGCATGGCCGTTCCGGGTGACCGGCGACGGCTCGGCGAGCGGGCCGGGCGCGTTCGACATGAAGTGCGGCCTGGTGCAGGCCGTGTGGGCGCTGCGGCTGCTGCGCGAGCTGGAGCTGCCCCGCCCCGCCGTGCGGCTGTTCCTCAACGGCGACGAGGAGATCGGCAGCCCCGCCTCCCGCCCGCACATCGAGCGGCTCAGCGAGGACGTGGCCGCCACGCTGGTGTGCGAGGCGTCGGCCGGGCCGGAGGGGGCGCTGAAGACGTCCCGCAAGGGCGTCGGACTGTTCGAGGTGACGGTGGAGGGCGTGGAGGCACACGCGGGCCTCGACCCCTGCGCGGGCGCGAGCGCCGTACACGCCCTCGCCGAACTGGTCACCCGGATCGCCGCCCTGGGCTCCCGGGAGCACGGCACGACCGTCAATGTCGGCGTGATCAGCGGCGGCACGGGCACCAACGTCATCGCAGGGCGCGCCCACTGCGGCATCGACGTACGCATCGCCGTGCCCGCCGAGGCGCCCCGCGTCGACGCCGCGCTGGCCGCCCTGCGCCCCGCCGACCCGCGCGTCCGGGTCACCGTCACCGGCGGCTGGAACCGCCCGCCCATGGTGCCCCACCCCGGCTCCCAGCTCCTCTTCGAACAGGCACAGTCGATCGCCGGCGAGCTCGGGTGGAAGGCCGCGGAGACCTCCGTCGGCGGTGCGAGCGACGGCAATTTCGTCGCCGCGCTCGGCCGGCCCGTGCTGGACGGCCTGGGCGCGGTCGGCGGCGGCGCCCACGCCCGCCACGAACACGTCCTGCTGGACCACCTTCCCTCGCGTACGGCGCTGCTGGCGGGGCTGCTCATGGCGTACGCGGAGTAGTTGCCGGATCGTGTCCCCGACCTGCATCCGACCGGCCCGTTCCGTGCGTCTACGACGGTATGGATCTCGAGAAACCGCCACCACCGCAGCGCCGGGAACCCGAAGGGTGCCTGGTGGTCGCGATCCGCGTTCCGGTGCGGATCGTCGTGCTCGTGCTGGTCGTGCCGGTGCGGATGGCGTGGGACGCGCTCGTCGTCGCCGGGCGCTTCCTGAACGACACGGTGCTCCGCCCGGTGGGGCGGGGGCTGCTGTGGCTCGGCCGGGCGGTGTTCGTGTGGCCGTTCGTGGCGTTGTGGCGGTACGGCGTGGTGCCCCTGGCGAAGGCCCTCGCCTGGCTGGGGACCATGCTCTTCGTCATACCCGCGGTGTGGCTGTACCGGTACGTCCTGACTCCTGTGGGGCACGCGTGCGCGTGGCTGGCGCGGGGGATCGGGGCCGGCCTGGGATGGCTCTACGCGCGCGTGCTCACTCCGGTCGGGCACGCGGTGATGTGGGTCCTGCGGGGGATCGGCGCCGTGCTCGCCGCGATCGGACTCGGCATCTTCGGCGTCGCGGCGTGGCTGGTGCGGTATCTCCTCGTCGTCCCCGCCCTGTGGTTGTACGAGTGGATCCTCGCGCCGGTCGGGCGGGCGATCGCCTGGTGCGCGAGGGGCCTCGTGTGGCTGCTGAGCGCGATCACCACCGGAATCGGGATCGCTCTGTACTGGACCGCGCGCGTGCTGTTCGTGCTGCCCGCGCTGGGCCTGTACCGGTGGGTCCTCGCCCCCGTCGGCCGCGTCCTCGCCGTCATTGGCAGGGAGGTCTGGGACGCGCTCGGGCACGCCTGGCGGGTCGCCGGACGGATCTCGCTCGCCTTCGGACGGTTCCTCGCCACCCTCTTCCGATGGACCTTCGTGGAGCCGGTGCGGTGGGTGTACCGGACCGTGCTCACGCCGGTCGGGCACGTCGTCCGGGACGCGGTGCTGAGGCCCGTCGCCGAGGCCGCGCGCAGTGTGGGACGCGCCACCCGGCAGGCCATGACCGCCGCCCGCGAGTCCGTACGGCAGGCGCGGGCCGACTTCCGCCGGATGGTGTTCGGGGAGCCGAGGGAGCGGGAAGCGGTGGCCGCGCGGGAACCTCGGGGCCGCGCGACACGTACTCTTGGTAGCAGTACGACCGCTCTCACGAAGGACTGAACGACACTGGGCAAGCGACAGCCCGAAGGCCCGCCGCCCGCACCCGCGGTGCAGCGCATCCGACTGCGCTACACCAAGCGCGGCCGCCTCCGGTTCACCAGCCACCGTGACTTCCAGCGCGCTTTCGAGCGTGCGTTGCGCCGCGCCGAGGTGCCCATGGCGTACTCGGCGGGGTTCACGCCGCATCCGAAGGTGTCGTACGCCAATGCCGCACCCACCGGCACGGGCAGTGAGGCGGAATACCTGGAGATCGCGCTCACCGCGGCCCGGGACCCGGAGAACCTGCGGGTCCTGCTGGACGAGTCGATGCCCACCGGGCTCGACATCATCGAGGCGGTCGAGGCCCGGACCTCCGGGCTCGCCGACCGGCTCACGGCGTCCGTCTGGGAGCTGCGGCTGGACGGCGTGGACCCGGCCGAGGCCGAGGACGCGATCGCCGCCTTCAACGCCGCCGAGGCCGTCGAGGTCCAGCGCATGACCAAGAACGGCGTGCGCACTTTCGACGCCCGTCCGGCGGTCGTCCAACTGGAAAGCAGCAAGGGAACAGAAACACACAGTTCGCTGGCTGATAGGCCGACCGACCAGCCCTGTGCGATACTGCGGCTGGTTGTTCGGCACGTGACGCCTGCCGTACGACCCGACGACGTCCTGTCCGGTCTCCGCGCCGTGGCCGACCTGGCGCCGCCGGTCCCCGCAGCGGTGACCAGGCTGGCGCAGGGGCTGTTCGATGAAGAGACCGGCACGGTGACCGACCCGCTCGCGCCCGACCGCGAGGCAGCGACGGCCCCACCCAAGGCCGAGACCGCTGCCGCCGCGACGGCGCCGGCGTAAGGAAGGTTCCGCGTAGGGACGGACGTCGAAGCGCCGCCCTCGTACTCGGGAGCCACCTGGGTCGGGCAGCGCACCGACCAGAAGACTTTCGCCAGGCCGTACGCATTCGGCGTACGGAACCGGCGAGACAGGACACAGAGAGCTCCCGTGCGGCGCCCGCGCCCCGGACGGCGGCAGTCGCGCATCGCGCGAGCCGCGGACGTCACCGGCATACCGCCGGACCAGGCGCGGCGCCCGGGAGCCTGACGGGAGAAACGCCCGCATGCTCGAACCGACCGAACCCACCGAGGGTTCCGAACTGAACAGCCCCAGCGACACCCTGCCGCCGCGTCGTCGGCGCCGTGCCGCGTCCCGCCCCGCGGGCCCGCCCACGGGTGCCGCCGAGGCGCAGCCCGCAGACGTGGTCGCGCCGGCCATACCGGTCGCCGAGGCCACCGACGTGGCGGCGCTGAGCGACGAGGCCGAGAAGCCCGATGAGAGCGTCGAGGCCGTCGCGGCCGAGGTGACTCCTGAGGCCGCGGAAGCCGAAGAGACCGAAGCGGCGGAAGAGGCGGCCCAGGCCGCACCCGCCGGCCGTACGCGTCGCCGCGCGGTACGCCGTGCGTCCGCGCCCGTCGGGGCGCCCGCGGCTGCCGAGGCCGCCGAGACCGTGGTGCCCGTGGCTGCCGCCGCGCCGGTCGCCGAGGAGAGCCCGGCGGAGAGCGCCGGGGTGACCGAGGAGGCGGCACCGCCTCGTACGCGTCGCCGTGCCACACGCCGTGCGTCGGCGCCCGTCGGCGCGCCGGTTTCGACGGAGGCCGCCGAGAGCGCCCCCGCCGAGGTGCCTGCCGCCGCTGAGGCTCCCGCCCCTGCCGAGGCCGCCGCCTCCGTCGAGGCCGCCGAGGAGGAGGCCCCGCGTCGCGCCCGGCGTCGTGCCACCCGTCGGGTGTCCGCGCCCGCCGGTGCCCCGGCTGACGAGAGCGCGGAGGCGCCCGTGAGTGCCGAAGCTCCCGCCGAGGCGGAGGAAGCCGTCGAGGCTGCCGAGGAGGCCGCTCCGCGTCGTTCGCGTCGTCGCGCCACGCGCCGTGTCTCCGCGCCCGTCGACGAGGTGGCCGAGGCCGCTGCCGTCGAGGCTCCCGCCGAGACGCCGGTGACCCCCGCTGCCGAGACCGAGGCCGACGAGGACGCCGCCGGCCCGCGCCGCCGCCGTCGCGTCGTCCGGCGGGCCGCCGCCGGGTTCGCCGCGCCCGCCCAGGCCCCCGCC
Source organism: Streptomyces sp. NPDC057623 (assembly GCF_042800355.1). NCBI lineage: Bacteria > Bacillati > Actinomycetota > Actinomycetes > Kitasatosporales > Streptomycetaceae > Streptomyces > Streptomyces sp. NPDC057623. The sequence continues at coordinate 29,488 of NZ_JBHVGZ010000081.1, read as the reverse complement.
TCCGAGGCTCCCGACGCTCCGCGCCCGGCCCGCCCCGCCGTGGCCGTGTTCCAGGCGCCCGTGTTCACCGAGCCCCAGTTCCAGACGCCCCAGCGGGCTGCCGCCGAGGCCGCCGCCGAGGCGGAGACCGAGGACGTGCAGGAGGCCCCGGCGGAGGAGCAGCCCGGCGCGGCACGGCGTCGTCGCCGGCGCCGGGGCGCCGAGGAGGCCGAAACCCAGGCCGTCGAGACCGCCGTCGCCGAGGACGAGACCGAGGAAGCCGAAGAGACCGCCGAGGACGTCGCCGACGGCGAGGACTCCGACGACGCCGAGGAGACCGGGTCGCGTCGGCGCCGCCGTCGCGGTGGCCGCCGCCGCCGTCGTGGTGAGGCCGCGGACGCCGAGGGCGGTGACGCCGAGGGTGACGAGGCCGCCGCCGAGCAGGCCGCGCAGGACGCCGAGGACACCGCCGAGCAGGAGGAAGAGGACGACGAGGACGCGCGCGCCGAGGACGGCGGGTCCAGCTCCAGCCGCCGTCGCCGCCGCCGTCGTCGTCGCGCCGGTGACTCCGGCGCCGACACCGAGCCCGGTGACGGCGACCCCGAGCGCACCGTCGTCAAGGTCCGCGAGCCGCGCCCGAAGGCCGAGCCGTCCGACGAGGTGCAGTCCATCAAGGGCTCCACGCGCCTGGAGGCCAAGAAGCAGCGCCGCCGGGAAGGCCGTGAGCAGGGCCGCCGCCGCGTCCCGATCATCACCGAGGCCGAGTTCCTGGCCCGCCGTGAGGCCGTCGAGCGTGTGATGGTCGTCCGCCAGCACGGCGACCGTACGCAGATCGGAGTCCTCGAGGACAACGTGCTCGTCGAGCACTACGTCAACAAGGAGCAGGCGACCTCGTACGTCGGCAACGTCTACCTGGGCAAGGTCCAGAACGTGCTGCCGTCGATGGAGGCCGCCTTCATCGACATCGGCAAGGGCCGCAACGCCGTGCTCTACGCCGGTGAGGTCAACTTCGAGGCGCTGGGCATGGCCAACGGGCCGCGGCGCATCGAGTCCGCCCTCAAGTCCGGCCAGTCCGTGCTCGTCCAGGTGACGAAGGACCCGATCGGACACAAGGGCGCGCGTCTGACCAGCCAGGTCTCCCTCCCGGGCCGTTACCTCGTGTACGTCCCCGAGGGCTCGATGACCGGCATCAGCCGCAAGCTGCCCGACACCGAGCGCGCGCGTCTGAAGACCATCCTCAAGAAGATCGTCCCCGAGGACGCGGGCGTCATCGTGCGCACCGCCGCCGAGGGCGCGAGCGAGGACGAGCTGCGCCGCGATGTCGAGCGACTGCAGGCGCAGTGGGAGGACATCCAGAAGAAGGCCAAGAACGGCAACGCGCCGACGCTGCTGTACGGCGAGCCGGACATGACCGTCCGGGTCGTCCGGGACATCTTCAACGAGGACTTCTCCAAGGTCGTCGTCAGCGGTGACGAGGGCTGGGAGACCATCCACGGATATGTCTCGCACGTCGCGCCCGACCTGGCCGACCGGCTGTCGAAGTGGACCTCCGAGGTCGACGTCTTCGCCACCTACCGGATCGACGAGCAGCTCGCCAAGGCGCTGGACCGCAAGGTCTGGCTGCCCAGCGGCGGTTCGCTGGTGATCGACCGGACCGAGGCGATGGTCGTCGTCGACGTCAACACCGGCAAGTTCACCGGTCAGGGCGGCAACCTCGAGGAGACCGTCACCAGGAACAACCTGGAGGCGGCCGAGGAGATCGTCCGCCAGCTGCGGCTGCGCGACCTCGGCGGCATCATCGTCATCGACTTCATCGACATGGTGCTGGAGTCCAACCGGGACCTGGTGCTGCGGCGCCTGCTGGAGTGCCTGGGCCGGGACCGGACCAAGCACCAGGTGGCCGAGGTCACCTCGCTGGGCCTGGTCCAGATGACCCGTAAGCGGGTCGGCCAGGGCCTGCTGGAGTCCTTCTCCGAGACCTGCGTCCACTGCAACGGCCGCGGTGTCATCGTGCACATGGAGCAGCCGACCTCCGCCGGAGGCGGCGGCAAGCGCAAGAAGCGCGCGCGTGCCGGTGCCGGTCCCGAGCACGTCCACGAGGCCGCCGTCGCCGTCGAGCCGGTCGAGACGGCCGAGGAGGAGGCGGAGACCGAGGCCGAGGTCGCTGCCGAGGCGGCCCAGCCCGCGGCGCTCCCGGAGCCCGCCTTCGCCCCGGACGAGGAGCTGTACAGCAGCGTCGCCGAGGCGGAGGCCGCGGCCGGCCGCGGTGGCCGTTCGCGGCGCCGTGGCGGTCGGCGGGCTTCGGCCCCGGCGGGTGCGCCCAGGAAGTCCGAGGCCGTTCCCACGGCTCAGGACGTGACCGTCGCCGACGAGGTGGCGCGTCCGGTGCAGCCGGAGTCGGCCGCCGAGGCGAAGGCCGAGCCGGTGGCCGTGGAGGACGTGGTCGTCGAGGCCGCGGTCACCGAGGCACCGGCTGCCGAGGCCCCGTCCGTCGAGGAGACCGCGCCCAAGGGCCGTACGCGGCGTCGCGCGACCCGCAAGGTGTCCGCGCCCGCCGGGTCGCCCGCGGGGGCCGAGGCCACCGTGGTGACCGTCGGCGAGGCGGCGTCGTCTGCGCCCGAGCAGGCGGCACAAGCCCTGGCCGAGGCTCCGGCGGAGCAGGCCGAGGCGGCTCCGGCCGAGGCGGCCGCCGAGAGCGCCGCTCCGGCCCGCCCGCGGCGCCGTGCCGTGCGCAAGGCCACCGCGCCGACCGCGTCCGAGGACACGGCCGTCGTGGTCGTCCCGGCGGCGGAGGCCGAGTCCGGTGCCGCCGCGGAGGGCGTCGAGGAGACGGCTCCGGCGAAGAAGACGGCCCGTAAGACGGCCAAGAAGGCCACGGCGAAGAAGGCCGCCACCAAGAAGACCGCGGCCAAGAAGACGGTCGCCAAGAAGGCCACGGCCAAGAAGGCGGCGAAGACCGTCAAGACGGCCGCGGCCAAGTCGACGGCGAAGAAGACCACGGTCTCGGCCGCCACCGACGAGTGACGCTCATCAACGAGTGACGCTCATCGACGAGTGACACGAGGTGCGGGCGGTCCCCTTTACCGGCCACCCCCCGTTGGGGGCCCACCCCGTTTTGCCCCCCCCGCCCCCACCCCCTAACCCTTACCGTCGGCGTGTCCTTGGAGATCGGAGCACCACACCCCCC
>NZ_JBHVGZ010000081.1:6449-26312 GCF_042800355.1 Streptomyces sp. NPDC057623 | reverse complement strand
GGGAGAGGGAGAAAGCGAGGGGGGGGGAGGAAAAGGAGGGGGCAGCGCGAAGAAGGGGGGGGGAGGAAGGGGGGGGGGAGGGGGGGGGCGCCCGTCCCCGCCCCCCCCCCCCACTCCGTTGGGGCCCGACCCGGTTTGACCCCCTCGGCCACAGCCCCGTAACCTTGACCGTCGGCGTGTCCGTGGATATAGGCGCGCCACATCCCCGTAAACCTCTTCCTCCGGAGCACTGGGTGCCCTGGAGAGGCTGTCCGCGTGCCGGGTGGCTGGACTGCGGGGGTGCCGTTTCCGAGCGAGAGAGTGAGATCCGCGTGTACGCCATCGTGCGCAGCGGTGGTCGCCAGCACAAGGTTGCTGTCGGCGACATCGTTGAGGTTGACAAGATTTCCACTGCCAAGGTTGGCGACACGGTCGAGCTCTCGACCCTGCTCGTTGTCGACGGCGACGCTGTGACCAGCGACCCGTGGGTGCTGGCCGGCATCAAGGTCCAGGCCGAGGTCGTGGACCACCACAAGGGCGTCAAGATCGACATCCTTCGCTACAAGAACAAGACCGGCTACCGCCGTCGTCAGGGCCACCGCCAGCAGTACACGGCGATCAAGGTCACTGAGATCCCCGCGGCTGCGAAGTAAGGGACTGAGGAGAAATGGCACACAAGAAGGGCGCATCGTCCACCCGGAACGGTCGCGACTCGAATGCCCAGCGGCTCGGCGTGAAGCGCTTCGGCGGTCAGGTCGTCAACGCGGGTGAGATCCTGGTCCGCCAGCGCGGCACCCACTTCCACCCCGGTGCGGGCGTCGGCCGTGGCGGCGACGACACGCTGTTCGCGCTGAACGCCGGTGCGGTGGAGTTCGGTACCCACCGCGGCCGCAAGGTCGTGAACATCGTTCCGGTCGCCTGAGTCCCTGACTCAAGGCTTCGACCGAACTTTCGCGAGGCGGACCTCACTTCCCAGGTGGGAAGGCGGGTCCGCCTTTCGCGTGTTAGAGCAGTAGGCAGGACCTACGCGGCCGACGAGGCCGTACGAACACCAAGTGCTGGAGGCACCCCACCATGACCACCTTCGTGGACCGCGTCGAACTGCATGTCGCCGCGGGTAACGGAGGCCACGGCTGTGCCTCCGTTCACCGTGAGAAGTTCAAGCCGCTGGGCGGGCCCGACGGCGGCAACGGCGGGCGCGGCGGGGACGTGATCCTCACCGTCGACCAGTCGATCACCACGCTGCTCGACTACCACCACTCCCCGCACCGCAAGGCCACCAACGGCAAGCCCGGCGAGGGCGGCAACCGCTCCGGCAAGGACGGCCAGGACCTGATCCTGCCGGTGCCGGACGGCACGGTCGTGCTGGACAGGGCGGGCAACGTCCTCGCCGACCTGGTCGGGCACGGCACGTCCTACGTCGCCGCGCAGGGCGGCCGGGGCGGGCTCGGGAACGCGGCGCTGGCGTCGGCGCGGCGCAAGGCGCCCGGTTTCGCGCTGCTCGGTGAGCCGGGGGACCTCCAGGACATCGTCCTGGAGCTGAAGACGGTCGCCGATGTCGCGCTGGTCGGATACCCGAGCGCCGGAAAGTCCTCGCTGATCTCGGTGCTGAGCGCCGCCAAGCCGAAGATCGCGGACTACCCCTTCACGACGCTCGTGCCGAACCTCGGTGTGGTGACCGCCGGCTCGACCGTCTACACCATCGCCGACGTCCCGGGGCTCATCCCGGGTGCCAGCCAGGGCAAGGGCCTGGGCCTGGAGTTCCTGCGGCACGTCGAGCGCTGCAGCGTCCTCGTGCACGTCCTGGACACCGCGACGCTGGAGTCCGACCGGGACCCCATCTCCGACCTGGACATCATCGAGGCGGAGCTGCGGGAGTACGGCGGCCTCGACAACCGGCCGCGGATCGTGGTCCTGAACAAGATCGACGTACCGGACGGCAAGGACCTCGCCGAGATGGTGCGGCCGGATCTGGAGGCCCGTGGCTACCGGGTCTTCGAGGTGTCCGCGGTCGCGCACATCGGGCTGAAGGAGCTGTCGTTCGCGCTGGCCGAGCTGGTCGGCAAGGCGCGGGCCGCGAAGCCGACGGAAGAGGCGACGCGGATCGTGATCCGGCCGAAGGCCGTCGACGACGCGGGCTTCACCGTGACGCAGGAGGAGGCCGACGGCGAGCCGCTGTTCCGCGTGCGCGGCGAGAAGCCCGAACGCTGGGTGCGCCAGACCGACTTCAACAACGACGAGGCCGTGGGGTATCTCGCGGACCGGCTCAACCGCCTCGGTGTGGAAGAGGAGTTGATGAAGGCGGGGGCCCGCAGCGGCGACGGCGTCGCCATCGGCCCCGAGGAGAACGCCGTCGTCTTCGACTGGGAGCCGACCGCGATGGCCGGGGCGGAGATGCTGGGCCGCCGCGGTGAGGACCACCGGTTCGAGGCGCCGCGGCCCGCGGCGCAGCGGCGGCGCGACAAGCAGGCCGAGCGGGACGAGGCGGCGCAGGAGTTCGACGACTTCGAGCCGTTCTAGGAGTGGCCTCGGCTGAAGTGCGTTAACGGCCGGGAAATTCGGGGCGTACGGCAGGGCAACCAACGGTCGTTTCGGTGAGTCGTACTGGGCGGTGCGGATGAGGATCTTGATCCTCGTCCGCTGTCAACCGCCCTTGCGACAACCGGAGTAGACGTGCCCTTGCCTGCCTCGCACAGAACGCGGCGTACCGTCGTGGTCGCGCTCGCCCTGCTCTCCGCCGTCTGCGGCGCGCTCCCCGTGGCGCAGGCGCAGGAGCAGCCGCGGTCGGCCGCGGCCGCGGGTGTGCGGCAGGACTTCAACGGCGACGGGTACGAGGATCTCGCCACGAGTTCCCCGTCCGCCACGGTCGGCGGGAAGAAGGCGGCCGGCTACGTCGCCCTCGTCTACGGCTCGGCGCACGGGCTGGATCTCGCGAGCAGGAAGGTCATCACGCAGGCCGCGCCGGGAATTCCCGGCAGCCCCGAGGCGGACGACCGCTTCGGCGACCGGCTTGTCGCGGCTGACCTGGACGGCGACGGCTACACCGACCTGGCGGTGCCCGCGACCGGCGAGGACTGGACGTGGGACGGCCAGGCACGCACGGGCAGCCAGACCGTGCTGTGGGGCTCCGCCGCCGGCCTGTCCGGCGGAACGCTCCTGCAACCGGAGCGCGCCTTCTCCACCCACTACAGCGTCCCGGGCGACTTCGACGGCGACGGCCACACCGACCTGGCCCTGCCCGGAGGCGTATGGTTCGGCCCCTTCACCCGGGAGGGCCTGCCCGCCCGCACCGAGGCTCTCGCCGTGTACGAACGCGACGACTCGGTGCTGGACATGGCGGCCGGGGACGTCGACGGTGACGGCCTCACCGATCTCGTCTCGCTGACCATGGCGGCCGACTGGGAGCCGGGCGGCCAGAGTTCGGGCCACGCCCTCAACTACCTCCACGCCACCCGGGACGGCTTCGAACCGCTCACCGTGCTGCGGGACGGTCAGGGCCACAAGATCGAGGGCGGCGAGGACGTCGAACTCGGGGACGTGAACGGCGACGGCCGAGACGACCTCGTGTTCGGCCGCCCCCGCTCGGGCCTCAGCGACGAGGAGCCGAGCGACCCGAGCCAGTACGGCTCCCGGGTGGGTGTCGTCCTGGGCACCGCGCAGGGACTGCCGGCCGGCGATCCGCGCATGATCCACCAGGACACTCCCGGCGTACCGGGCGCGGACGAGGCGGGTGACCTCTTCGGCGCGTCCGTCGCGGTGGGCGACGTGAACGGCGACGGCTACGCCGACATCGTGGCCGGCAACCCCTACGAGGACTTCGCCAGAGTGGACGACGCGGGCACGGTCGCCGTGATCCCGGGCGGCGCGTCCGGCCCGACCGGCGCCGGTTCGAAGGTGTTCAGCCAGAACACGGCGGGCGTCCCCGGCGCTGCCGAGCACCGCGACTACTTCAGCGAGGCCGTCACCCTGCTCGACGGGGACGGCGACGGCCGGGCGGATCTCGTCGTGGGCGCTCCCGGCGAGAACACGGACGCCGGCTCGGTGTGGGCGTTCCGCTCCACCGCCTCCGGCACCACCACCACGGGATCGCTCGTGTTCGGCGCCGGCACGCTCGGCACGAACCCGGACGGTGCCCGGCTGGGCGCCGAGTTCCCGCGCTGACCTCCCGCCGCGTCCGGGGCCGGGGCGCGTTTCGCCCGCTGACCGGCGTCTTCGCTCACGCCACGCCCCCGCACGCCACGCGCCCGCCACGCCCTCTCCCATCACGTCCGACAGGAAGCACATGGCTTCGCGTTCTCACCGCCGCACCGCTGTCTCCCGCCGCAGACGGCTCGTCCTCGCCACCGGCGTCGTGCTCGTCGCGGGCGCGCTCACGGTTCCCGCCGTCAACGCCGCCACCACCGAGGCCACGGCCACCACGCCGAGCCCGAAGCGGCTGCACGACGACTTCAACGGGGACGGGTATGCCGACCTGGCGGTCGGCGCGCCGGGCACCACCGTGAACACCCAGGCCAGTGCCGGGTCGGTGAGCGTGCTGTACGGCTCCGCGAGCGGCCTGTCGACCTCCCGCAAGCAGGTGCTCAAGGGCCCGGGCGTCCCGGACCCGGAGGGGTGGGAGGGCCTGTACGGCGGGCACCTGCATGGTGCGGACCTCGACGGGGACGGATACGCCGATCTCCTCTCGTCCCTCAAGGCCTATGTGATGGACCTTGAGGACGGCTATGCGATCCAGGTCAACTGGGGCGGCCCCAAGGGGCTTTCGACCACCGCGACCAGGCTTGCCTGGGCCCCGCTCGGGTCCCGTGCCGGAGGGTGGACGGGCCAGTTCACGGTCGGGGACGTGGACGGCGACATGCACCCGGACCTGGTGACCCTGAGCAACGACGACTGGATGGGCGAGACCCCCGAGACGGACAACGGGGACGGCACGGTGTTGCACGGGCCGTTCGAGCACGACGGCGGGCCCGCACGAAAGAGCTACTTCCGCGTCAATCCCGAGGGACACCACAACTACCAGGGGCTCACCTCCGGTGACGTCAACGGTGACGGCATCGCCGACCTCGCCGTGCGGTCCACCTTCGTCGACGAATCCGACTCGCGCGGGGTCGAACTGCTCCTGGGCGGGGCCGACGGCTTCACCTACAAGGGTCTGCTCAAGGACGCCCAGGGACGCGTGGTCGGCGGCGAGGACGTCGAGATCGGGGATCTCGACAAGGACGGTTACGGCGACATCGTCGTCGGCCACTCCGCCGACAGCTACGACAGCGACGTCGAACTCCCCACCAGGGGCGGCGCGTTGGCCGTCGTCCACGGAGGCCCCGCCGGCGTGTCCACCACCCGCGAGCCGGTGTGGATCAACCAGGACACGGCGGGTGTGCCGGGCACGGGAGAGCGCGGCGACGGCATGGGAACCGGCCTCTCCATCGGCGACACCAACGGCGACGGCTATCTCGACGTGGCGACCGGGCTGCCCGGCGAGGACCTCGGGGGCATCACCGACGCCGGCGCCGTCCTCGTGCTGCGCGGCGGCGCGAACCGCCTGACCGCCTCCGGCGTCAAGGCGTTCACCCAGAACACCAGCGGGGTGCCCGGGACCGCCGAGAAGGGCGACCGTTTCGGCGCCGAGACAGCCCTCGTCGACGCCGACGGCGACAAGAAGTCCGGGCTGGTCGTCGGCGACCCGGCGGAGAACGCCAACAAGGGTTCCGTTTGGGTCCTTTCCGCCACCTCCGGAGGCATCACGGCCGGCGGCTCGTTCTCGTTCGGCTCGGCCACCATGGGCCTGCCCGCGACCGGAGCCAGGTTCGGGGCCTCGCTGGCGGACTGACGGCGACCTCGACCTCGTACGCAGACCACCGCGTACGAACATCCCCCCACGAAACGAAGGAGACAGACCATGAACAGGCGCAGAGGAACCTGGCGCGCGGGACTCGCCGTCGTCCTGGCGGTGACGGGCGCGGCAGCGCTGCCCGCCGCCCACGCGGCCGGGGACACTCCGTCGGCCACGGCGAAGCTCCGGGACGACTTCAACGGCGACGGCTACGCCGACCTCGCGGTCGCGGCGCCGGAGGCCACCGTCGACGGGAAGGCACGGGCCGGGTACGTCGCCGTGCTGTACGGGTCGGCGGGCGGGCTGAAGACCGCCTCCAAGCAGGTCCTCAGCCAGAACACCACCGGCGTCACCGACTCCGCGGAGACGGACGACCTGTTCGGCAGCGCGGTGAGCAGCGCCGACCTCGACCAGGACGGGTACGCGGACCTGATCGTCGGCGTCACCGGCGAGGACTCCGTCGAGGGCGGTGCCGAGACCGGGCTCGTGCAGGTGGTCTGGGGCGGCGCGAACGGGCTGTCGGGCGGGGCGGCGCTGGCGTACGGGCACAACACCTACGACCGGCTCAGCGCCAAGGACGAGCTGACCGTCGGGGACGTCAACGGGGACGGGGCGACGGACCTGGTGCTCGTGGAGGGCCTCGTCAAGCTGCGGGTCATCAAGGGGCCCTTCGGGCGCGACGGTTCCGCGAGCGGCGGGGAGCAGATCGTCCAGGACGACTCCGACCCCCGCTTCCTGGACCTGGCCACCGGTGACGTGAACGGGGACGGCATCGACGACGTCGTAGGCGCCATGAACGACGGCGACGAGTACGACCATCGCCGCATCACGTACTGGCGGGGCACGCCGGACGGTCTCGCGCAGGAGATCGTGCTGGAGGACAGCCGGGGCTTCTGGGTGCAGGGCGAGTCCCTCGACCTCGGTGACGTGAACGGCGACGGCTACGACGACATCGTCGCGGGCCGCTCCGTCGACGGCTACGACAGCGACCTCGACACCCCGCTCCCCAAGGGCGGCCGGGTCGGTCTCGTCCCCGGCGGCGCCGACGGCCCCGTGGTGAGCAAGGCGATGTACGTCAACCAGGACAGCGCCGGAGTCCCGGGCGCCGCGGAGCCGGGGGACGGCTTCGGCTCCGACATATCGGTCGCCGACGTCAACGGGGACGGCTACGCCGATGTCTCCACGGGCGTGCCCGGCGAGGACTTCGACGGGCTGAGCGACGCCGGCGGCACCATCGTCCTGCGCGGCGGCGCCAGCGGTCTGACCGGCACCGGCGCCACGGGGGTCAACCAGGACACCGCAGGCGTGCCGGGCGCGGCGGAGGCCAAGGACGCCTTCGGCCGCACCACCCACCTCGTCGACGGCAACGGCGACGGCCGCGCCGAACTCGTCGTCGGCGCACCGGGGGAGAACGCGAACGCCGGCTCGGTGTGGGTGTTCAACGCCACGTCGGCCGGGACCACCCCGACCGGCTCGTTCACCTTCGGGGCCGGAACTCTCGGCACGGTCGCGGCGAACGCGAGGCTCGGCTCCGGGTTCAACTCCTGATCGACCGCCGGACCCGTTGTGGCAAGGGCACGTTCCCGTGCCGCAACGGGTCTTCTGTTGTCTCCCTATTTGTCATGCACGCGAAGCTCGCAGTTCAGCAGCAAGGCCGCCCACGGGCGTGAGCATCCGAAGTGTTCAACAGGCCAGCGAGGCAGGGGAGTTCGTTGATGACCGGTGTTTCCGGATCCGTATCGCCCGACCGACGCCGCTTTCTGACCGCGGGAGCCGCGGTGCTCGGCGCGGCGGCTTCCGCTCAGCTGTGGCTGCCGTCCGCCGCGCGGGCCGCCGAAACCCCGTTGCCCGACGGCGTGTTCAGCCTCGGCGTCGCTTCCGGTGACCCGCTGCCCGACGGCATCGTGCTGTGGACGCGCCTCGCGCCGGATCCGCTGAACGGCGGCGGCATGCCCGACCGCGTCGTGTCCGTCGAGTGGGAGCTCGCGGAGGACGAACGGTTCAGAAAGCCGGTCCGCCGCGGCGTCGCCCAGGCCCGCCCGGAGCTCGGGCACAGCGTCCACGTGGACGTACGGCGACTGCGTTCGGGGCGGACCTACTGGTACCGCTTCCGCGTCGGCGGCCAGCTGTCGCCCACCGGCCGCACCCGCACCGCGCCCCACCCGCACAGCTCCGGTGGCCGGCTGCGCATGGCGCTGGCCTCCTGCCAGAACTGGCAGCACGGCTATTTCACGCCGTACGCCGACATGCTCGACCAGGACCCCGACTTCGTCCTGTTCGTCGGCGACTACATCTACGAGTCGACCCCGTCGGCGACGGGCGTGCGGCGGCACGAGGGCACGGGTGAGCCGTACAGCCTGGTCCAGTACCGCAACCGGTACGCCCAGTACCGCACCGACCCGGACCTGGCCGCGATGCACGCGAACGCGCCCTGGGTGGTCACCTTCGACGACCACGAGATCGACAACGACTTCGCGGGCGAGATCCCGCAGGACCCGGACAAGCAGTCGCACGACGCGTTCGTGGCCCGGCTGACCGCCGGCTACCAGGCGTACTACGAGCACATGCCGGTCCGGGCGAGCGCCATCCCCGACGGCCCGCACATCCAGATGTACCGCCGTCTGGAGTTCGGCCGCCTGGCCCGGCTCAGCGTGCTGGACACCCGGCAGTACCGCAGCGACCAGGCCAGGAGTCAGGAAGGCGCGCAGGACCCCTCGCTCACCATGCTCGGCGCCGAGCAGAAGGAGTGGCTGCTCGACGGGCTGCGTCACTCGCCGGCCCGCTGGAACATGATCGGCTCGCAGATCATGATGGCCGAGACCGACCTCCAGGTCGGCGAGGGCAAGCTCTGGTACTACGACGCCTGGGACGGCTACCAGGTCGAACGCAACGCCCTGATGCGGGAGCTGAAGAAGGTCCGCAACCCGGTCGTGTTCACCGGCGACCGCCACCTGACGATGATCAGCGATCTCAAGGAGGACTACGCCGACCCGGACTCGGGCGTCGTGGGCGCGGAGTTCGTCGGTACGTCCATCTCCAGCAACGGTGACCAGGACCAGGCCGCCTTCCACAAGGAGTGGGACCCGCGCCTGCCGGACAACCCGCACTGGAAGCTGCTCGACGCCCACCGCGGCTACCACCTCTTCGACATCCGCCGCGACGGCATCGACGCCCAGGTCAGGATCGTGGACACGGTGCGTCAGCAGACGGCCACGCCGAGCACGCTGGCGAACCTGCGGGTCGAGGCGGGACGCCCGGGGGTCGAGGTCGTGTAGCGCTCGCGGCTCCGGTCACCGCTGGTGGGGACCTGGGACTCATCCGTGTCCCAGGTCACTCTCAGGGCAGTCTCAGGAAGTCCTCTTACCGTCCTCTGACCATGGAGACGGACTGTACGAGAGATGAACCCCGGGCCCACGGCAGTGTGATCACCCCGCTGCCCACCGGGACCCGGCTGCTGCACATCGGCCCGCACAAAACGGGCACCACCGCGATCCAGGGCGCACTGTTCGCGGCGAGGGACGAGATGGCCCGGCACGGCGTCGCGTGGCCCGCACCCACCCGGCACCCCATGGAAGCGGTCCTGGCCGCCTGCGCCCGCACCGGCATGCTGGGCGACACCGCGCCGACCGAGCGGCACTGGGAGCGGCTGGTCGAGCAGGTGCGCGCCACGGGCCGGCGCACCTCCGTGATCAGCAGCGAGTTCTTCGCCGACGCCTCCGACGACGAGGTGGCCGGGCGGATCGTCGAGCAGCTCGGCGGTGACCGTGTGCACGTCCTGGTCACGCTGCGTCCACTGGCGCGGATCATGCCCTCGCAGTGGCAGCAGTACGTACAGAACGGTCTGCGCATGGGCTACGAGGACTGGCTGGAGCACCTGCTCAGGAAGCCGCCGTACGACAAGCCCAACCCCAGCTTCTGGCACCGGCACCGGCACGACCGGCTGGTCGAGCGCTGGGCCCGGGTGGTCGGCCCGGAGCGGGTCACCGTCGTCGTGGTCGACGACCGCGACCGGGAGGGCCTGATGCGGACCTTCGAGGCGCTGCTCGGACTGCCCGCGCGTCTTCTGGGATTCGTTCCGGACGCGGCGAATCGCTCGCTCACCCTCGCCGAGACCGAAATGCTGCGGAATCTTAATAAGGAATTCCGCGCCAATGAACTGCCGGCGGAGCTCTATTCACAGCTCGTCCGGAACGGCGCGGTGATGCATATGAAGAACACGTGCACCCCTGGTCCCGGCGACGTGAAGATCTCCACTCCGCAGTGGGCCGTGGAAGCTGCCGCCGGGATCGGTGCGGAGGCAGCGGAGCGCATCGAGGGGATGGGTGTGCGAGTTATCGGCGACATGCACCTTTTGTCCGCCGTGCAACTGGCCGCCGTGCAGAAGCCCGCGACCTCGACCGCCCCCGAGCCGCGCATCGCCCCCGAGTGCGCGGCCCAGGCGCTGTACGGGGCCCTGGCCGCGGCGGCCGCGGCGCCCGTGCGGCACACCGCGGCCGCCAAGTCGCGTACGGTTCACCAGACCTCGTCGAAGGAACTCGTGCGGGTGCTCGGCCATCGCTGCCTCAAGCGGCTGCGGCTTCGCTGAACCTGTGCCGTTACTCACAGCAATTACCGCGCACCTTCGGAGAGGCTCTCGACAATGACCATGCGTACAAGGTGAATGACAGGTTGCGCGCACATATGCAGCCGGGGGCGCTCACCTTGCACTGCGGTAACCCCAAGTGGGACCATTTCCAAGTTCCCAGTCGCCACAAGGTAGGTCACCTGTGTCCCAGCACATAGCCAAGCCCCGTACCACCGCAGTGATCCTGGCCGGTGGCACCGGTCAGCGGGTGGGTCTGTCGATCCCCAAGCAGCTGCTGAAGATCGCCGGCAAGGCAGTCATCGAGCACACGTTGACCACCTTCGAGAACGCCGACTCGATCGACGACGTCATCGTGCTGATGGCGCCCGGTTACGTGCCGGACATCGAGAAGATCGTCGCCAAGGCCGGGTTCACGAAGGTCAAGAAGATCATCGAGGGCGGCTCGACCCGGAACGAGACGACCGAGCGCGCCATCGACGCCCTGGGCGAGGGCCTGGCCGAGGGCGAGGACCGCAACGTCCTCTTCCACGACGCCGTGCGCCCGCTGCTGTCACAGCGCGTGATCGACGACTGTGTCGTGGCACTGGAGCGCTTCCAGGCCGTCGACGTCGCCATCCCGTCCGCGGACACCATCATCGTGACCCGCACGCACGGCGACGACGGCGAGTTCATCACCGAGATCCCGGACCGTTCCCGGCTGCGCCGCGGCCAGACGCCGCAGGCGTTCAAGCTGTCCACGATCAAGCGGGCCTACGAGGTCGCCGCCGGTGACCCCAACTTCCAGGCCACGGACGACTGCTCCGTCGTGCTCAAGTACCTGCCGGACGTGCCGATCCACGTCGTCGCGGGTGACGAGTACAACATGAAGGTCACCCAGCCCGTCGACGTCTTCATCGCCGACAAGCTCTTCCAGCTGGCCTCCACCGCCGCTCCGGAGCAGGTGAGCGAGGAGGCTTACCGCCAGCTGCTCACCGGCAAGACCTTCGTCGTCTTCGGCGGCTCGTACGGCATCGGCAAGGACATCGCCGAACTCGCCGAGTCCTACGGCGCCACGGTGTACGCGCTCGGCCGCTCCACCACCGGCACCCACGTGGAGAACCCGGAGGAGGTCGACGACGCGCTGTCCAAGGCGTACGCCGAGACCGGGCGCATCGACTACGTCGTGAACACCGCCGGTGTGCTGCGTATAGGCAAGCTCGCCGAGACCGACAACGCCACCATCGAGGAGGCGCTGAAGGTCAACTACCTCGCCCCGGTGCAGATCGCGCGCTCCTCGTACAAGTACCTGTCCGAGACCAAGGGCCAGTTGCTGCTGTACACCTCCAGCAGCTACACCCGCGGCCGCGCCGAGTACAGCCTGTACTCCTCGACCAAGGCCGCCATGGTGAACCTCACCCAGGCCCTGTCCGACGAATGGGCCGGCGACGGCATCCGCGTCAACTGCATCAACCCGGAGCGCACCGCCACCCCGATGCGCACCAAGGCCTTCGGCCAGGAGCCCGCGGGCAGCCTGCTCTCCTCCGAGGCCGTCGCCCGTACGTCGCTCGACGTGCTGCTCTCCGAGCTGACCGGCCATGTGATCGACGTCCGCCAGCAGGACCCGACGGCGCCCGCCGGGAAGGCGTCCGGTTTCGAGCAGGCGCTGGCCAGTGTCCTCGACCGCCAGGACGGCGTGGCATAATCATCAGTTAATAGCCTTATGGAATTCAGGCCTCTGCGATTCTTCGTTCACGAAGAATTCACAGGGGCCTGAGTCCTTCCCCCTTCAGACCGGCCCCTCTCCCTGAGCAGGTTCTCCGTGATATCCACCGCTATTCGCGTCGCCCGGGTGGGCAGCGCGGCCGAGCTGGCCGCGGCGGCCTTCATGATGCTGGGCTTCCCCGCACTCATGCTGGCCGCGCTCGTCCCGAGCGTCCCCGCCTTCGCGGCCGCGGCCGCCGTGACGTACCTGGCGGACCACTATCTGCACCGCAAGAGCAGCTATCTGGTCAACCGCCTGAGCAAGGTGCGGGCAGGTCTGTCGATCCGGTTCCTGATCAGACAACTGCTGCTGATCCTGCTGCTGGCCCGGCTCGGCTTCGCGGACGACCTGATCTACTACGGTGCGATCGCCTGCTTCATAGCCTTCTACGGCCTTCAGGCCCCGCACGGCGCGCTGGTCACCCTGATCCGCAACCGCCGCCGTATGCCGGTCGCCACCCGCAACATCGACCTCGCCTCGCGCATCCGCATCCCGGACGCCCCGCCGCGCCGGCTGCTGCACCGCTCCGCGGAGAAGATGCTGCACCTCGACCTCGCGGCCGTCGCCGGCATCCTCGTCTCGGCGTCCCTGGAGTCGGCCGTGGCCGGCTTCGTCGGCATCGGGATCACGGTGGGCGTGGGCTGCCTGTACGTGCTGACGCTCGTCCCGTACGTCCGCGGCGCGAAGACCCCGCCGAACGCGGAGCGGGTCCTGGCCGCCGTCGACGACTGGCTGGCCGAGTACCGCCCCGAGACGGTGCTGTACTTCTCCGGCTCCAAGGACTCCGTCTACCAGGTCAACATGTGGCTGGAGACCATGGAGCAGCTGGACTCCAAGCCGCTGATCATCCTGCGCGAGCGGGCCATCCTGAACAACCTGGCGCCCACCACGGTCCCCGTCATCTGCGTGCCCGGTGGCGTGCACCTGATGAACCTGGACCTGTCCAACGTGCGCGTCGCCCTGTACGCGGCGAACGTCGGCAAGAACATCCACCTGCTGCGCGTCCCCACCATGAGGCACGTCTTCATCGGCCACGGCGACAGCGACAAGCTGGCCAGCGTCAACCCGTACAGCAAGGTCTACGACGAGGTGTGGACGGCCGGCCGCGCGGGCCGCGACCGCTATGCCATAGCCGACGTCGGCGTCCGCGACGACGACATCGTCGAGGTCGGCCGCCCGCAGCTGGCGCCGATCCAGACCTGGCAGGGCGCGCCGCAGGGGTCCCGCGGCGGAGCCGCCGACGACCGCTGCCCGACCGTGCTGTACGCGCCCACCTGGGAGGGCTGGGACGGCAACCCCGGCAACACCTCCATCGTGCTCGCCGGCGAGAACATCGTGCAGAAGCTGGTGACGGCCGACCCGCCGGTCCGCGTCCTGTACAAGCCGCACCCCTTCACCGGCACCGTCAGCAAGGAGGCCGGCGCCGCGCACCGCCGGATCACCGCCCTGGTCGAGCAGTCCGCCGCCGCGCGCGCCACCGACCCGCGCTTCACGACCGACGCCGCCGCGCAGGCCGCCGCCAAGGCCGAGCTGGCCCGGATCGAGGCCCGCCTCGCCGAGCTGTCCGGCAAGGGCAACGGCAAGGGCGGCGACGAGGCCGAGGCCACCCGCGACGGCCTGGTCGACGTCGCCCGGCACGAGGAGGCCGCCCGGCTGCGCGCCGAGTGGAACGCCGCGTACTGGCGCTCCTTCGGCGAACACGAGCACCGCGTCATCACGGGCGCCGAGCCGCGTCTCTACGACTGCTTCAACGTCTCCGACGCGATGGTCTCCGACATCTCCAGCGTGGTCTCCGACTTCATCGCCAGCGGCAAGCCGTACGCCGTGACGGACTCCGCGGAGCTGGGCGTCGAGGAGTTCAAGCGGCAGAACACCGCGGTGCGCGCCGCGACGATCCTGTCCAACAGCGCGGCCGAGCTGGGCGAGTTGCTCGGCGCCGTACGGGACCCGGCCGCGGACCCGCTGGCCGAGGACCGGGGGGACCTCAAGCGGTATCTGCTCGGTCCGGACGAGCCGACGTCCATCGACCAGTTCAACACCGCCGTGGCGAACCTCGCGATCAAGGCCGAGGCGCGCAACGTCGGCCAGGAGTCACGGGTGGCGGCCGGTGCCGCCGAGGCCGAGCCGGCGACCGTGCCCGCGCAGCGGCTGGCGGCGGCAGGGGACGATGTGACGGCCTGACCTGCAAGGTCTACGAGGCCACCGCCTGGCCGGCGCACACTGACGGCGCGGTCCCCGAGGAGCGAATCCTCGGGGACCGCGCCGTTTCTGGTGGGCCTCTTACGTTGCCCGATTAACGTGACCCCATGTCAGTTGATGTTGTGACCTGAGTCACGAAAATACCGGCATCAGGCAACCGGTTGCATCCCTCACCCGTCTACCAGGTAGCGAATGAGGCGATACGGGGGAGATATCCCATTAACGAGGGGGAAACGTGACCGCTACGCAGCCTGATGTGACGGTGATCATCGGGGCGTACGAAGCGATGCCGTATCTGGTCGAGTGTCTCGCGTCCGTCGAGTCACAGACCATCGACCATGAGCGCATCGAGGTCATCGCCGTCGACGACGGTTCGACGGACGGGACGGGGGAGTGCCTGGAGGAGTTCGCGGCCCGGGTGGCGATGCCGGTGACCGTGATCCGGCAGGAGAACTCCGGCGGCCCGAGCGGCCCGCGCAATGTCGGTCTGGGCAAGGCGGCCGGACGCTACGTGTTCTTCCTGGACGCCGACGACCGGCTGGGCCCCGAGGCCCTGGAGCGCATGGTCGCGATGGCCGACAGGAACGGCACCGATGTCGTGCTCGGCCGGGTCGAGGGCGTCAACCGCACCGCGCCCAAGTCCATGTGGGGCAAGACGCTGGACCGGACCGACGTCTTCTCCTCCAACATCAAGTTCACGCTGAGCGCGCAGAAGCTGTTCCGTCGCGACCTGCTCACCCGGCACAACATGCGCTTCGACGAGTCCCTGTGGACCGGCGAGGACGCGCTGTTCACGATGGAGGCCTACCTGCGGGCCGACGGCGTCTCCGTGGTCGCCGACTACACCTGCTACTACCTGGTGGGCCGCGACGACGGCAAGCACGTGACGAAGAGCGGCGGTTACACCCTGCGCTTCGACTCCGCGCGCGCCCTGATGAACCTGATAGCCGAGCTCGTACCCGCCGGCGACCGGCGCGACCTGCTCATGGTGCGCCCGTTCCTCATCACCCTGCTGCCGCAGTTCGGGCCCAAGTACGCCAAGGACAGCGAGAAGGTCAGGCAGCACAAGCTGGAACTGGCGAGGCCCCTCATGGACGCCCACTGGACCCCGGACATCGCCCGCCGCCTCAAGGTCGACGAGCGGCTGCGGCTGCACCTGGTCGCCGCCCAGCGCGCCGATCTCCTGCTGCCCGTCGTGGAGTTCGTCAAGTCCAAGAAGCAGGCAGCGGCCCTCCTGGAGAAGAAGGGCCGCCGGGTCTACCTCGCCTACCCGCACTTCCGGGACGCCGCCGCGGGGATCCCCGACTCCGTGTACCTCGCCGAACCACGCGAGGCCCGCGCCTTCCCCGGATACCGGGAGGGCGGCGCGGACTCCTTCCTGCGGCGTGCGGTGCGCAAGGCGCGCCGGGTGCTGAGGACCTCGGGCGGGGCTAGGCCGGGTGGGCGGGCCGCTGCGGCGTGAAGGACCGGCGCTGATCCGGGATCTCGGGAGTCTCCGCGGCCAGTCGCTCGGCCATCCTGGCGCGGTGCTCCAGGGCCGCCGAACACAGCGACTGCACCGCCTCGTTGAAGCGCACCTGTGACGTCGGCTCGTCCGGACCCAGCAGGTGACGCTTCAACTCCGCCCGGGCCTGAACCAGTTCGTCCTTCTCGGGATGCCGTACGGCGTCCAGCAGTTCCGGCACGCCGGTCGCGTCCGGCGCCAGCACGGTCGCCGCGCGCACGGTCGGGAACGCCTTGCGGAACACGTCCTCCGCGAGGCCGCTGGTGTTCGCCACGGCATACGGCTTCCCGCTCGCCAGGAAGTCGCTGATCACGCTCGACACATCGCTGATCAGCAGGTCCGCCTGGTTGTAGCAGGCGTACAGCGTGGGCCGTACGTCGATGACGATCTGGTGCTCCCACTCGGGCAGCGACGCCCAGTACGCCTCCTCCCAGGCCGCCGTGGCCCGCGCCACCGCCTCGGCCCGCCCCGGCTCCGGCGCTGACTGCGACAGCATCCGCTCGACCTGATCGGCGTTCGCCCGCCCGGCGATCGCGGTCAGCCGGTCCAACTCCGAGGTCAGAACGGCGAGTTCACCGGTGTTGCCGGGCCGCTCCCCGGTCCGCTCCCGGTTCGCCGCCCTGATCAGCTCGCGAATCCGAAGATCGGCCGCCCCGGCCCGCGGATCCACCGACCCCGTCAGCGGATGCGGCTTGTACAGCAGGCGTACGGCCGGGTCCGCGAGCAGCGCGCGCACGAGGTTCTCGCCGGCCTCCACCACCGAGGTGTTGCCGGGGTTGCCGTCCCAGCCCTCCCAGGTCGGCGCGTACAGGACCGTCGTACACGCTCCGGTGGGCGCGCCCTCGTACGGCAGGACGCCGTCCAACTGCGGGCGGCCGATCTCCACCACGTCCTTGTCCTCGACACCGACCTCGGCGAACGCGTACCGCTCACGCGCCGCCGGGCCGGCCACCCACACCTCGTCGTAGGCCTTCGCGTACGGGTTGCAGGACGACAGCTTGTCGCTCTCCCCGTGGTTGACGAAGGTGTGCTTGAGCGTGGGGATGCGCAGGACCTGGGAGGTCTTGCCGGAGTTCGAGGGGTGGATCAGGACCTGCAGCGAGGACTCCTCCAGACGCATCAGGGTGGAGACCTTCGGCAGGCAGAGGATCGGTACGTCGGTCGGCGCGATCTTCTGCACCATGAACCGCTCGCGCAGGACGATCAGCGGCCGGCCGTCCAGCTTCGCGAGCGGCTCCAGCCACATGTTCGCCTGGTAGGCCGAGGAGGCGCCGCCGGAGAAGTAGAGCCCGGCCGTCGGCCGGTACTCCGCCAGCCAGGCGTCGAGCCAGTCCAGCGCCTCCCGCTCGCTCACCGGGCGACGGCTCGGCAGCAGCCGTACGACAAGGTCGTACAGGCCCAGCAGGGCCAGCCCCAGGGACAGTGCGATACCGAGGGCCGCGCAGCGGGGGTCGTCGGTGGCCGCCGTGGTCAGCAGGCCCGCGGTGGCCGGGAGACCGAAGACCAGCAGACGGTGGCCGGGGCGGCGCAGCAGGACCGGCGGGGCGGCGGACAGCCGCAGCGCGGAGGCGTCGATGTTGCGGGTGACCACCGGCAGCGTGCGGGTGCGGCGGACCAGCACCGAGACCGCCTGGATCAGACAGTGCAGGCCGTAGAAGGCGAGGAGGCCCGCGATCAGCGGGGTGTACAGCGTCTCCCGGTGCTGCTCACCGAGCCGCAGCAGGGCCACGACGAGCAGCAGGTCCCGCAGCACGTGCCGCACGGTGATGTCCGCGTGCGACTTGGCGAACACCGACAGCATGCCGCGATGCCAGCGGAACAGCACGCCCTCGACGGCCAGGGACACGACCGTCGCGCCGAGCAGCAGCGGGACGTGCGGGCGCAGCGCCGCCACGGCCTGGGCGCAGAAGGCGGCGGCCAGGAGAGCCGTGACGAGCGCTCTCGCCGGGATGCGGGGCAGGGGTGCGGGCAACGCGGTCACTCCAAGGTCGGCGCGGGACGTCGTGCGTCCGGGTTAACGCGCACCGACCTCCGGACGACACGCGAGTGTCCGGACGGTTTGGAGTGACAGCCGGGTGCTAGGGCCTGTCTGACAATTCCCGCCTGCCCCGCGGCGCATGGCAGACAGGCCCTACGGGGCGGGCGTCTCGCGGTTCACGTCGTCGGCACCGTGTCCTCGGGAGTGCTCGTGATTCCCTTGCAGGCGTTCGTGGTGTCGGCCGTTCCGGGGACCGCCGCCGCCTTCACGGCGGTGAAGTTGGTGACGTACGCGTCGTGGGCGGTGTCGCTGTCGATCTTCAGGAGTGTCTCGTCGTTCTTTGTGAGGGCGGGGCCGGTGTAGTTGTGGCTGCCGGTCCACAGGACCTTCTGGCCGACGGAGCCGTCGTACTTGCCCTCGATCAACAGGTACTTGGAGTGGACGATGCGCGAGGCGGTGTCCGGGTCGCTGTCGTCGTCCCAGTTGTAGCAGCGCAGGGTCGGACCGCCGGAGGCGTGCAGGGTCTCCCAGGTGCCGCTGGAGGAGCCGCTGTCGGTCTGCGCGTAGACGATGTCGACCGCGCAGCCCGCCTTCTGGAGTTCGACCAGCTTCTGGGCCACCGCGAGCCGTGTGAGCTTGAACATCGCCACCCGCACCTTGGTGTGCTTGGTGGTGCTGTTCTCGGTGTAGGTACACGTCACGTTGTCGAGGACGCCGGTGACGGTGTCCCCCGGCGACGGGTCGCTCGCCGGCCGCGGGAAGAAGTACACCTTGTACGGACTGCTGGTGGTGTAGCTGTACTGCCAGCTGTCCCAGTCCTTGCCCAGCAGCTTGTTGAAGTAGTTGCTGTACGCGGTGTACATGGTGACGTTGTTGGTCAGGACGAAGGCGTCGTTCCAGAACCGGCTGTAGCTGGACGGCGTCATGTTCGAGGACGTTTGCACGACGACGTCGTACGCGCCGTCGAGCTGCGAGAACAGCCAGAACTTGTTGTGGTTGATCGACGCGCCCAGGGAGGGGTCGCCCAGACACGACTTGTTCACCGGGCACAGGCCGACGAACGAGTTCTCGGTGGTGTCCGTGCCGAGCGCCGCCGTCAGGATGCCGTACGTGGAATCGCCGGGATTGTCGCTGACATCGCTCTCGTCCAGCATCAGCTGGACGTCGACGCCTCGGGTGTGCGCGTCCACGAGCGCCTCGGCCACCCCGGTGTCCCAGAAGTGGTAGACCGACGCCTTGATGGACGAACCGGCCGGTGACTGGCCTATGTAGTCCAGCAGTTGTGTGCGTATCGTCTGCTGATCGGCGACCGTGCCGGTCGGTTTGTTGAAGACCGGGCCCGCGGTGACGGTGGCGGAGGCGCTGTCCGCCAGGCCGAGTTGGAGCCCCGCGGTCAGTGTGAGTGCGATGAGTGCGGCTGCGGGACGGCTGGATCCATGACGGGATGCGAGACGCATCGGGCCCCCTGGCAAGAGTTCGAACTGATCCCTGCGGTGCGGATGTTGCCAGAGTGGGTGCATGTATGAACAGAACCGATCGTTTAAGTTTCCAATACGTCCCATTTGTTGATCTAGTCGGCTCTGTTCACTCGTGGTTAGACTCCCGTCGCTCGCAGAGGGTGGGGGAGTTCATCGAACGCAGCCTCCTGTGCGCATCTCCTTCGTGGCATGTCCATGATTGAAAGTGGGGGTGGGTGGAGTGAAGCCTGGCCGTCGAAGACTCTCGCTGGTGCTCGTGAAGACGCTGCTGGCCGCCTTGCTGGTCGCGGTGTCCTTCGCGCCGACGGCGGCGTTGGCACTGCCGTCGGGCAAGCGGCCGGACGTACCGGCCAGACCGATCGGCCAGGCCGTGCCGCAGCAGGTCGAGAAGGGAACGGCGAAGACGCCGAAGGTGGTCTGGCCCAGTGCCGGCAAGGCCACCGTCGATGTACCGGCCGCGGACTCCGCGCCCAAAGAGGGGAAAACCCCCGGTGCCTAATCCTCGGCCGTCTTCATTCGTGCGGCCAAAGGAATTGTCCGTTTCCTTGCCGCCCCCCGACCCAGGCGGG
>NZ_JBHVGZ010000081.1:0-6439 GCF_042800355.1 Streptomyces sp. NPDC057623 | reverse complement strand
AAGAAAAAGAAAAAAAAGAGGGGGGGGGTGAGACAAGATAAAGAAAGGTCAACTGCCGGGACCGAGCCAAAAGCCCTGGAAAAAAGGAAAACAACCCCTTCGGTCCCCCCCCCCGCGGCCGTCGCCGTTCGTGCGGCCAAGGGACTGGCCCGTTCCGTGACCGCCCCCGGACCCGGCCGGGTGTCGGTCGAGGTGCTGGACCGTCGCAAGGTGGAACCGTTCGGCGGGGTGGGCCTTGGGCTCCGGGTCCGGCGCGCCGACGCCTCCCCCGCCGCCGGCCCCGTCGAAGTCACCATCGACTACTCCGGTTTCGCGCACGCCTACGGCGGTGACTTCGCCGACCGCCTCCAGCTGACGCGGCTGCCCACCTGTGCCGCCACCGCCCCGGACGAGCCGTCCTGCCGCCAGGGCACCGAGGTGTCCTCGCGCAACGACGCCCAGCAGCAGACCCTGACCGCCATGGTCGAGGCGGCGCCGGACAGCGCGAACGCACCGCTCGCCGCCGAAGCCGTCACGTATGCGCTGACCAGCGGCTCCTCTTCGGACAAGGGCGACTACCGGGCCACGCCGACCAACCAGTCCGGCAAGTGGAACGTTTCGCTCGGTTCCGGCGCCTTCACCTACAACATCCCGATCGAGGTGCCCAAACCCCCGGTGGGCTCGGCGCCGGAACTAGCCCTGAACTACAACTCCCAGTCCATCGACGGCCGTACGTCGGCCTCCAACAACCAGGCCTCCTGGGTGGGCATGGGGTGGGACCTCAACGTCGGCTACATCGAGCGCAAGTACAAGAACTGCATCGACGACGGCCACGGGCCCGACCAGGGACAGCAGTGGGGCGACCTCTGCTGGGACTCGCCCAACTCCACCGACGACCCCAACGGCGCCGTCTACCAGATCACCCTCGGCGGGGAGAGCTCCGAGCTCATCCAGGACAACACCGGCACCGGCTCCTTCCACATGAAGGACGACAAGGGCTGGAAGATCCAGAAGCTCAGTGGCAACCCCAACAACCCCGACAACAACAACGAGTTCTGGGTCGTCACCAAGCAGGACGGCACCCGCTACTACTTCGGCTGGGGCCGCTCCGAGCGCGACACGAGCCTGGCCACGCGCTCGGTGCTCACCGTTCCGGTGATCGGCGACGACGCGGGCGAACCCTGCTACGACGGCGGGCAGCCGACGTACTGCGACCAGGCCTGGAAGTGGAACCTCGACCGGGTCGTGGATCCCAACGAGGTCGAGACCTCGTACTTCTACGACAAGGAGCGGAACTACTACCGCTCGGTCGCCGGCGCCGACAAGGCCCGCGGCTACGACGCCGGTTCGTATCTGACACGCATCGAATACGGCTGGTCCTCACAGATCTCCGGTGCCCAACTGCCCGCCCGGATCGTGTTCCAGCACCTCAACCGCTGCAAGGAACGCCTGGAGGAGCCGAACCCGCTGGACAACACCGCCGCCGACTGCCCGACGATCGACTCCTCGCCGGAGTCCTATCCGGACGTCCCGACCGACCTGATCTGCGACGGCTCCACGGACGACGACGCCTGCGCGGGCAAGACGTACTACCCCACCTTCTTCCAGCGTGACCTGCTCTGGGACATCACGACGCAGGTCAGGGACAACAACGCCGCCGAGTGGGACACCGTCATGCAGTACCAGATGCGGTACGCGATGATGAATCCCGAGGGCGAGGTCGGCGGCCAGCTCTGGCTGGACTACATCCAGCGCCGCGGCTACTCGGGCGACGACGTCACCCTGCCGGCCATCAACTTCGACGGCGCCTGGCAGGACAACCTGGTCGGATCCGGCACCCTCAACTTCCGCCGGGTCGAGCAGGTGGTCACCGACACGGGCTCGACCATCGACGTGACGTACGGACACGCGACGGACGACGACGGCGCGATCTCCCGCCAGTGCGACGAGAGCAACCCGCCGTCCCAGGCCAACAACAACTTCGAGTGCTTCTGGCAGAAGTGGACGCCCGAGGGCGAGACCGAGGCACGCACCGGCTGGTTCAAGAAGTTCGTCGTCACCCAGGTCAGGGTCGATCCGGGCACCTACGACGAAGGTGACCCCGCCATGACCACGACGTACGAGTACGACGGCGCACCGGGCTGGGCCTTCACCGCGAATCCGCTCGTGAAGGACGAGGACGAGACCTGGTCCGAGTGGCGCGGCTACGGCAAGGTCCTGGTCACTACCGGTGCCGGCGACAATCTGCACTCCACCTACCACTGGCTCCATCGAGGCCTCGACGGCGACCGCACCTCCAAGACCGACGCGTCCCAGACCCGTTCGGTGAAGGTGACCGACTCCGAGGGCACCGAGTGGACCGACTCCGCCTGGCTGGCCGGCCGGACCCTGGAGACCTCGGCCCGTGACGACGCCGGCAATTCGCAGAAGCGGGAGTGGCACGAATACTGGGTGCACAACACCGCCCAGTACGTCGGTCTGCCGGACGCGCGCTTCGTCCGCGAGAAGAAGCTGCGCACGGTGGAGAAGGCGTACGACTCCAGCGACTCCGACCTGTCCACGTGGCGGGAGCACATCGTCGAGACGGAGTACGACGACAGCGAAGCCGCCTCCACCGCCTTCGGCCTGCCGATGCGGGTCGACGACTGGGGCGAGAGCAACGTCTCCGACAACCACTGCACCGAGTACGGTCGCGCCTACAACACGGCGGACATGCCCGACGACGCCACCGGCACCGTCCGGTGGATGGTCTACCAGGACGACGAACGGCACTACAACGTCGGCTGCACCACGGTCCAGAACGACAAGACGGCCGGCACACCCTTCGTCCATCTGGACCGGCGGACGGCCACGTACTACGACGGGTCGACCACCTGGGACGACAACAACACCGCGTTGGTGGACGGGAACGCGACCGAGACGCGCGTGTACACGGACGCGGACGTGGCCAATGCCCGGGTGACCCGTGCGAACTTCGACGACGCGGGGCGCGTCGTGAAGACGTTCGACGGGAAGAGCAACGCGACGACGACGACCTACAACCCGGCCACGTCCTGGCCCGTCAACGGGGTGGTGACCACCTCCCCCGACCCGGACGGGGCCGGAGCCGGCTCCGCCCTGAGCTCCACGGTGTACTTCTCCCGCTTCTGGGGGGAGCCCTGGAAGACGGTCGACGCGGCCGGCAGCACCACCCAGGTCGTCTACGACGGAGTCGGCCGGACCTCGAAGGTCTTCAAGCCGACCGAGTCCGCCAACTATCCCGACGGCACCGCGTCGATGACCTTCGACTACCTGCTGCCCATGCAGGCCGCCTCGGCGTCCGTCCCCTACCAGGCCACGGGCGCACCGCTCAGGGCCACGACCAAGGTGCTCCAGAAGGGGACGACGTACGCGAGCACCCACGGCTGGGCCGACGGACTCGGCCGCACTCTGGAACTGCAGGTCCCCGCGCCGTCCGGCACCGGCATGACGGTCACCGTCACGCGCTACGACTCCTCCGGGAACGTCGCGGGCAGTTCGCAGCCCTTCTACAACTCGTCCGCGGCGGGCTCCAAGGTCGTCAACCCCGCCGTCTCAGCCATCCCGTCCTACACGGACCAGGTGGTGGACTGGGCGGGCCGCACCACCGTGACCCAGTACCAGGTCAACGGCGTCCCGCAGGCCGCGGGCAAGGTCACCACCGGCTACAGCGGCGCGGACCTCACCACGGTCATCCCGGCAGTCGGCCAAGCCGTCGAAAGGTACACCGATGTCTACGGGCAGACGGTGAAGGTCGTTGAGCACGTGGGCACCCAGTCGAACGCCACGACGTACGAGTACACGCGCAGCGGCGGGCTGAAATACCTCCACGACGCCAACGGCAACTCCACGCACTACACCTACAACTTCGCGGGCGACCGCCTGACCACCGAGGACCCCGACAGCGGAGACACCAGCGCCACGTACGACGCGAACGGCAACGTGGCCACCGCCAAGGACGGCAACGGCACGGTCCTGACCTACGCCTACGACGCGCTCCAGCGCCCGACCACGGTCTCGCAGGGGAGCACGGTGCTCAGCAGGACGGCGTACGACAACGACAACGGCACCGCGGTCCCCGGGGCAAAGGGACGGGTCACGTCCACGACGTCCTACGACACCGCCGGCAACGCGTACACCGGCAAGATCACCGCGTACGACACGCGGGGGCGGGCCACGACGAAGACCGTGACCGTGCCGAACGCCGGCGACGGCACCGGGCTGAACGGTACGTACACCTTCAAGTACGGCTACGACCTGGCCGATCACATCACATCGGTGGAGTACCCGGCCATCGGCGGACTGCCCGCCGAGACCGTCACCTCCACCTATTCCGGCCAGGGACGCCTGTCGAAGGTGTCCAGCGCCCTGTCCACCTACCTCGGTCAGGTCGGCTACGACGACTACGGCCGGACCATCTCCCGCTCGCTCGGCGTCTCCGGCACCGACACCAGCATGACCCGGACCCTCACCTACGACGACAGCAACGGCACGGGCTGGCTGAAGAACATCACCACCAGCACACTGACCGGCGGCTCTTCGGCGAAGATCCAGGACGACACCTACACCCGCGACAACAGCGGTGACGTCACCGCCCTGCGCGAGAACACCGCTGGACAGCAGCAGTGCTTCACCTACGACGACCTGAAGCGGCTCACCGGCGCCTGGACCCAGGCGGCCACCGCCTGCGGCACGACACCGGCCTCGGACTTCGCCGGGCCGGATCCCTACCAGGAGAAGTACACCCACGACAAGATGGGCAATCTCCAGTCTCTGACGGAGAAGACCTCGTCGTCGGCCGCCGCGGTCACGCACGACTACCACTACCCGGGCTACAGCGCGGACGAGTCCACCTACACGGCGGACACCGCCCGCCCGCACGCGGTCACCAGCGTGGTCACCGGGTCGAGCACCGACGGCTACGGCTACGACGACGCCGGCCGGATGACGACCCGGACCGTGAACGGCGTCTCCTCGACGCTTCTCTGGTCGCCGCTGAATCGCGTGACCTCGGTGAAGACGGGCAGCGACACCACGTCGTACGTCTACGACTCCGGAGGCAACGTGCTCCTGCGCAACGCCCCCACGGAGAAGGTGCTCTACCTCGACGGCCATGAGATCCACAAGGCGGGCAGCGCCGCCGCCCAGGCCAGCCGCTTCTACTCGGCGGACGGCACCAGCCTCGCGGTCCGTACGGCCGACAGCACCACCAACGGCAAGCTGACTTGGCTGCTCAGCGACAACCAGGCCTCGACCCAACTCATGGTCGCGGCTGTGGGAGGCACCGTCACCCGCCGCCGCTACAAGCCGTTCGGCAAGCAACGGGGCACCACGGCGGGCCTGCCGGGCGCGGTGGACCGCGGCTACGTCGGCCGGCCGGAGGACGATTCCACCGGTCTGTCGATGCTGGGCGCGCGTATGTACGATCCGGTCCTCGCCCGTTTCCTCAGCCCGGACGAGCTCACCAAGCCGTACTCCCCGCAGGAGGTCAACGCCTACAGCTACGCCGCCAACAACCCCGTCGCCCACAGCGACCCGAGTGGTCTGGAGATCGGTTCCCGGCCCAACTCCTGCCAGTACTCGCTGGAGAACTGCGACAGGGCGACGCAGGACGCGGTCGGCTACAACCGGAAGACGGGGAAGGTCGACTACACCAGGGGAACAGCGGTCGGCGACGGCTCGATCGTGGCCATCAACTCCGGGTACAGCGCTCCGAAACGCACCAAGCTCCCCGTGCCGGTCTACAACTGGCTGAAGGAGGACCTCGGCTATCAGGGCAGCCGTTATGTGACCAAGGGCGAGGCACAGGCATGGATCGGCGCCATGGGCGACGACAAGGAGCTGAAGGATCTGCAGGAAGCCGCGGGCGCGTTCTACGGCTGCTTCGCGAACAAGGTTTCCGACGGCAACGGCTGCATGAAGAAGGTGAAGAAGAGCTACAAGGACAAGCTGGAGAAGGAGGACGAGGGCTTCTGGGACAAGACCGTCGGATTCCTCAAGGACAACGCCGGCACGATCATCGGCGTCGGCGCCGTCATCGGGTGCGCCTTCGCGGGAGGACCGGTCGGCGTCGCGGTGTGCGGTGCGGCCTTCGGGGCGCTCGCGGGCGTAGCCGACTACGGGTTCTCCGACGAGGAGAACAAGACGACCGGCGGGTATCTGCTGGCGGGCGGCGTGGGCGCGGGCTTCTCCGTGGTGGGCGCCGGAGCCGCGAGGTGGGCCGGCATGCGCGCCGCGCGAGCAGCCAGCAACCGCAATATCTGGGACCTCGCCAACAGAGGCGAGTGACGGGGTAGGAAGATCATGCCAGGACCGGTGTGGGGGGGCCCGCCCCCTGGGCCCCCCCCCCCCCCCCGCCCCGGGGGGAAAAGCAGAAGGGTGTGGCGGAAAATGTGTTTTTTCCCACTCCCCCGAGCCTCCGCCGAGTCCCACCCCCCCCCCC
>NZ_JBHVGZ010000080.1:7491-42939 GCF_042800355.1 Streptomyces sp. NPDC057623 | reverse complement strand
CCACCCCCCGGGTCATGGTCGACAGGGGGCAAAAGTCATGCCGGGCCAGAAGGCCGGGAGCCCCAAGATCGGGGCCGTCTAGAAGGTAACGGGGTGTCTCACACCGCCGTGACGACCGCGACCGCCAGCATGACCGCCTGGGCCTGCGTGAGCGTGACCCCGGGGACGGCCCACGCCGCCACGGCCGTCAGCAGGAGAGCGGCCAGGACGGGGAGCCGGGTGCGCGGCACATCGCGGGCGGTCGCGGACGCCACCGTGCTCGCGTGCCGTTGGTGGTGGTCCAGGAGCAGCGGCATCACCCGCCACCCGGTCAGCTCCGGCCAGCCGGCCGGCTCGACGGCGACGCGGACGATCCGGCGGATCGCCCGGGAGGCGTCGGCGGCTTCGCCGGTCAAGCCCGTGCGGGATGCGGCGGGCGGCGGGAAGGGCAGGCACAGGGGCAGCAGGGCGAGGGCCATGGCAGGGTGGACGCTGAGTGCCGTGGCGAGCCGGACGGCCCGGTCCAGGGCGAAGCCCGGCAGCCGGGCACGGCCCGGGCAACGCCAGGCACTGCCCAGACACCACAGGGACAGGGCCAGTCCCAGCACTGTCGCGGGCAAGCCCGGTGCGGCATGGCCGGTCCACCAGCCCAGGGAGGCTCCGGCGGCGGTCGCGGCCAGGGATCCGGCCGAGGCGAGGAAGGCGCGCGGCCCGGGGCCTGCTGCGACAGTCCCGTCGTCCGCCCGAGGGGCGGACCCCGCGGCGTCGTGGGGGTACCGCCCGCCCGAGCCGTGCGAAGCTCGGTTCGAGGGTGGGGGAGCGTGCTCTCGGCGTGCCGGGTGCGAGCCGGGCGTCGCGGGACCAGCGGGATTTTCGCGGCGGGCCCCGGGCCGGGACGCCGTGTCGGGGTGGCTCATGCGGTCTCCGATGCGGCGACGGTGAGGGGGGCGGGCTCCAATTGCAGGACGCAGGCTCCGGTGTTCCGGGCGCGCTCCAGGACCCGCGCCAGTGCCGGGTCCGGGTCCGCCGCGAGACACACCAGGACGGGGCCGGCCGGCAGCCGGGCGGCGACACGTGCGGCGGTCACGACGGCCCAGCCGGACTCGTCGAGTTCCTCTCCTCGCGCGTACTGCGCGGACAGGACGGTCCGCCGGCCACGGGAGAGGCCGGCCGCGAGCTTGGTCACGTCGTCCGACGGCGGCTGGGCGCGGTCCTCCGGAGCGCCGCCCAGGGTGACGTTGTCGGCCAGGGAGGCGAAGCCCAGGCGCAGCGGGTCGGGCGGGACCAGCAGCACGGGCACGGTGTCGCCGGGTGCCTGGCCGCCGCCGGCCACCATCAGGTGGCGCAGTACGTCCGTGCTGTCACGCGCCGTGGTGAGCCGCACATGCCGGCCGGGAGCCATCCGGACCTCGGTGACATGGTCACGGCCGGGGGTGCCGGAGGTGCCGGGCTGGGCCAGGCGTATCCGCACGCCTCCGTCGGGCAGCGTCCGCACGGTCATGCGCGCGCCGGGCGTGCGGTCGCCGGGCGTGCGGCCGGCCGTCGCCACCAGCCTGCGTACCTGTCGCAGCGCGGTGACGCCGTGGCGCAGTGCCGTGGTGTCCTGGGGGGTGGCCGCGGTCCGGTACAGCAGGACGGCGGCCAGGGCCGCGCCGGCTTCGAGACCCGGGCGGGTGCCTGCTGTGAGGAAGGCCGTCAGGCCGAGGGCGAGGGCCGACACCCGGGCCGTCAGGGGCCTTCGCCGGGTCCGCCCGGCGAGAGCCAGCCACTGCGCACGGCCGAAGACGGCACCGGCGGGGGCGGGCCGCCATGAGCGGGCGACCCCGCCCAGGACGACCCCGCCGACGCAGAGCCATCCGGCCGGGGGATGCGCCGAGGCAAGCGCCAGGCAGGTTCCGCACAGGACGAGCGCGGTGTGCAGGAGGCGGGCCGCCGGGGCGATCGCCGTGCCCGGCTTCGGCTCCCACCGGATGGCCACTCCCGCGGCGGCGTGCACGGCGTCGCGCAGGACTCGGTCGCCCGGGTCCAGCCGGCCGGAGTCCGCCAGCCGGTCGATCGTGGTCAGCACGGACCGCCTGGCCTCGTGGTCCACGGCCCGGGCCGCCCGGGGCACGGCGAGCCCGCCCACGGTCCGGGCCGACCACCACACCACGCAGCATGCCGTGAGCAGGTAGCCGAGGCAGGCCCGGGAGTGGCCGCTCGGGCCCTCCCGCAGGAGCAACAGGACCGCTGCGACGGGGGCTGCCGCACCGAGCAAGGTGGCCGCCGACAGCGTCCAGACGGCGGACAGCGACGGGGGTCGCCGTCCGGCTGCGCGCCTGTGCTCTTCTGTCGCCGGACCGTCCGCGCGGGACCAGGGGGTCACAGCATGTCCTGCCGTCCGGGGTGTGCGGGGACTTTCACGGCGCTCGTCTCCTGGGTCGGGGTCGGGCGGGGCCGTCGACGGCGCCCGGTCTCCAGCCTCGCAACGTCTCCGGCTCGGCTGAAGTGGCCGTTTCTCAAGGCGAAACGCGCATCGGGAAACGCACATCGAGCGGCCGGTGCGCCGGTCGGCGCCCTGCCGGTCAGGTCTTCGGCGATGGGCCGGCCCGGTCCATCAGGCGCAGCACGGTGGCGGCCGGGTGTGTGAGGGGGTCCCAGCGCACCAGGAGCGCGGGGACCGGCAGCCGGGTCATGGACCGGTCCGACGGTGCCGAAGAGCGCTCCCACCAGGGGGCGAAGGTGGGGAGGAGGTGGGGCTGGAGCATCGCGGCGGCCTCGTCGGGGGGAACGGCCGTCACCGTCGGTGTCTTCCGGGTACTGCGCTGTAGCAGGACGATGCGGGCCAGGGGGCCGCCGGCCGAGGTGTCGGTCTCCAGCAGCCGTCGCAACTCGGTCTGCGTCAGCAGCGCCTTGGCCGCGGGAGAGGGCAGCGCGTCGAATGCCGTGTCGCCGTGCCGCAGGAGTGGTGCGGCGCCCACGCGTTCGGCGTGCCCCGCCGCACGGAGTGTGCCCCGGCCGAAGCGCGCGGCGACCGCGGCGCCCACGACGTGCCACCGGTCCCGGCCGGGCAGCAGCACACTGCGGTCCCCCGCGATGAAGGACCCGCCGCTGGCGGCCAGGGCGAGCGCCAGTGTGCTCTTGCCCGTGCCGGAGTGGCCGCTGAAGAGGCTGACGTGCGGCAAGTGCGGTGCGGTGGTGGGGCGGTGGGCGGCCGACGCATGGACGGTCGTCCCCCCGAGGCCGGCCAGCGTCGCGTTGAGCAGTTCGCCCGCCAGGATCTCGGCGGGCCGCAGAAGGCCCGGCCGCGCCGGTCCGTGCCGGTCCGTGCCGTGGTCCTCACGCAGGACCAGCCAGTCGTCCCGGCCCTTTCGTACGAAGGCGTGGGGCACGGCGTCGGCGCCCACGTCCCGGACCCAGGCCGGCCGGCCCAGGAGGGCGGTGCGGTGGTAGCGGGCGTCATGGATGAGGACGACGGGGCCCGGACGCGGCGGGATGTGCCATGCGGCGCGCGGTCCTGGACGCACCTCGATCCGGAAGGAGCGCAGGGGCGCGGCGTAGGGCAGGTGGTCGCCGGTGACCGACAGGTGCTCGGTGAACCAGCGGTGTTCCGCGGGGTCGCGGCTGTGCAGCTCCCAGCTGACCGGGCCCCAGGTCAGCTGGGTCCGGTCCGGCGACGGGGCGGGGCCGTCGGCACGGGGCGCGGGCTGCGGCGGCACGGCATCGGCTCCTCGGGGCGGGCGCCGGGACGGGCGCGTGGACGGGGCCGGTCCACCATGCCCCCCGGCGGCCGTCCACCACATCGGCCGGTTCCACCGCGCGAAACGGCTGCTTACCAGGGCCCAGCGGTGTCGTCCAGGATGTGCCCCCATGACAGAAACCGAGCCGTCGAACCCTCCTCTGTTGTCGGCGACCGGCCGTCCACCGGTTCACCGCCTCGCTCTCGGCCTGCCGACGCCGAGCCGACCACCGCCGGCCCACGGCGTGCGCGTCCAGCCGCACGTTCCCACGCCGCTGTGGCGCGAGGTGACCGGCGAAGCGGCCGGGGACGTGCTGCCCAGCCAGACAGCCGGCTGGCGTGACGCCGTGTGCGCGAACGGGTGGCAGGACGCGTCGCGCCTCTACACCTGGCCGGACGGCACCCGGCTGCTCGTGCCGCTGGTGCGCTCGGCGGACGAGAGCGGCGTCACGTACGCGTCGTGGCCGGAGGGCTGGGGGGTCGGCGGGGTGATCGCGGCGCCGGGGGTCCTCACCGCCGACCGCGCGCGCACCGTGCTGCGCGACCTGGCCGCTCTCCCCGCGCACCACGTCTACCTGCGCCCGGCCACCGCGTCGGCCCCGATGTGGGAGGAGCTGATGCCGCCGGGCACCCGCCGCAATCCCCGGATGACCCAGGTTCTGGATCTGAGGGGCGGCTTCGACCACGTCTGGGAGCACCGCTTCGGCCAGCGGACCCGCTGGTCCGTGCGGCGTGCCGAACGGGCGGGCCTGTCCGTGACGCAGGACGGCACGGGGCGGCTCGTACCCGAGTTCTACCGGCTGTTCGAGCTGTCGGCCGTCCGCTGGGCCGAGCAGTCGGACAGGGCGCCCGAGGAGACGCTGCGCCGGGTCCGGGAGAAGAATCCCCTGGCCAAGTTCACCGCCGTGGCGCGGCACCTGGGGGACGACTGCCGGGTCTGGCTGGCGTCGTACGAGGGGCAGCCCGTCGCCGCGGCTCTGGCCCTGCACCACGGCCCCCAGGTCGTCTACTGGCAGGCGGCCATGGACAAGGCGGGCGCCGCGCGGACCCGGGCCCCCGCCTATCTGGTGTACCTGCTGGTCAGGGACGCCTGCGCGCGCGGCGCCCGGACCCTCCACATGGGAGACACCTATCCCGGCACCTCGGTGACGAAGTTCAAGGCGGCTTTCGGCCCGGAGGAACACCACACGGCCGGCTTCTGGATCCCGGGATCCGCCGGGTCCCCCGAGAGCCCGGCAGACACCGACGCGACGCGAGAGGAAGGCAGGACGATATGAAGAAGGACCGCCACTGGAGGACCCGTTACCGGGTCGGTGACCTCACGGTGTGGGGCACCTCGCTGGACAGCGCGGAGCGCCGCCTGCACGCGCCGCACGCCGAGCCGGCCGACTTCGGCCTCTACCTGGACGAGCGCTGGAACGGCGAGGCGGACGCCCGTCGGCCGTACTTCGTGTTCTGGCCCCGTCTTGAGGCACCCGTGGAGGCGGGGCTGCTCCTCACCCGGGTCCAGGAGCTGGCCGGGGAGGTGCGGGGCGGTGCCACGCTGGAGGTCGCGTGCTTCGGCGGGCACGGGCGGACCGGGGCGGCCCTGGCCTGCCTGGACATCGCGGTGGGCGGGGTGACCGCAGAGGAGGCCCTGGAACGCATCCGGCGCGAGTACTGCCCCTACGCGGTCGGGTCCGCGGAGCTGGAGCGTTTCGTCCGCGACGCCGAGAAGTCGCTGGCCCCGGGCGGCGTCCGCACGTCGTAGACGGCCGCCGGGTTGCCTCACACCTGTTCCGCCACCGCGTGGGCGCCGACGAGACGGATCTCGTCGGCGCCCGCGGCCATGGACTCACCGGGCCTCAGCCGAGCTGCTGGACCAGCCATCGGTGGACGGCGAGCGCGGTGGACTCGGCGTGCTCCTCCAGCAGGGTGAAGTGGTTCCCGGGAACCTCCAGCCTGGTGTGCTCCAGCGGCCAGTGGGGACGCCACAGCTGCCGGGAGCTGTCGCCGAGCACTTCGGAGAGGGCTTCCGTCGAGGCCGGGGCCACGAACAAGGTGGGAGTGGACACCGGCTGCGGGGTCCAGCCGTCGAAGAGTTCCGCGTACCGGGCCATCGCGGTGAGCTGTTCGTCGTCGACGGGCAGCTGCGGGAACCTGTCGGCCAGCCAGCGGGAGATCGTGATCATGCCGTCGGCCGGCGCCTCACCGGCCCGCGCGGGTGAGTCGAGCAGCACCAGCGCGGCCGGCGGGGTGCCCTCGGCCTCCAGCCGCCGTACGATCTCGTGCGCCGGCCAGCCGCCCGACGAGTACGCCACCAGGGCGAACGGCCGTCCGGCGAAGCGCCGTCGCAGGGCCGCGACCTGGAGGTCCACCGCCGCGTCCAAGCTCTGCGGCAGCGGCTTGCCCGTCCCGTAGCCGGGCATACCGGTCGCCCAGACGGAGCGCTGGCCGCGCAGGGCGATGGCGAGCCTGAGGTACTGGTGCGCGCCTGTGGGGGCGATGAGGGAGGGCAGACAGACCAGGCCCACCTCGTTCGTACCTTCGGCCAGATACAGGGTCTCCGGCTCCTCACCGGCCGCTCCCGACGCGAAGTCGGGCCGCAACCGCGCGGCGGCCTTCAGCAGGGCGCCGCCCTGGGCCGGGGGCACCGACCGCACGGCCGCGTGGAACAGCGTGCCGAGGGACGGATCCGCAGCACTGACGGTTCCCTCGTACCGCACGGGCTCCGGCCGCAGTGCGGCGACCAGCGCGTCCACCTCTTCGGCACGGTTCTCCAGGAGGTGTGCGCCGAGTCTGCCGACCGAGTCCTCCTCGAAGAGCAGGGTCGACGACAGCTCGCCCAGGTCCTGCCGGAGCGCGTTGGTGAACTGGAGGACGAGGATCGAGTCCATCCCGTACGCGGTGAAGGACGTCGCGGGTTCGATCTTCTCGGCGGGAACCCTCAGCGTTTCCGCCGCCTTGTCCGTGAGATAGGCGGCCAAGAGGGCGGCACGCGTGTCGGCCGGAACCGGAGACAGGGCCGGGGCCGGGGCCGGAGACAGGGCCGGGACCGAGACCGGAGACAGGGCCGAGGGCGGAGACCAGACCGGGACCGGAGACGGGACCGGAGACAGGGCCGGAGACAGGGCCGGGGCCGGAGACGGAGACAGGGCCGGGGCCGGAGACGGGGACGGGGCCGCGGACGGGGACGGGGACGGGAACGCGGGAGCGTCCATCGCCTGCTGCGGCGGTGCGGCAGCCGGGCGTACCGGCGCTGTGGGGGCCGGGCGTACCGGGGCCGCGACCCGCTGGCGCGCGATGCCGTCGCCCTCGGCGGCGATGATCTGCTGGCCCAGGTCACGGGCGGACGGCAGGAGGGAGACGACCGAGGAGAATCCTTCGCCGCGCAGCACCTCTCGCCACGCGTCCGGCGCCAGCGCGGGTGAGCCCGGGACGCGCAGGGGCACGTCCTCGGCGAGCCACCAGCCTTCGAGCAGCCCGAACGTGAGGTGACTGAACACGTCGAAGGCGGTCAGCTCGTTCAGCAGCAGCCACCCCCTGTCCCGCATCGCGGCCTTGGCGTTGCGCAGGGTGTTGCGCATGTCGCGCGTCGCGTGCAGGACGTTGGCGGCGATGACGAGGTGGTAGCTGCCCGCCTCGATGCCCTGCTGCGCGAGCGGCTGCTCGACGTCGAAGCGCCGGCAGTCGAGATAGGGGGCGTCAGGGCCGTACCGGGCCTGGGCACGGTTCAGGAACGCCTTCGACAGATCGGTGTACGTGTACGTCTCGATGCTGTCCTGGT
The DNA here is from genome assembly GCF_042800355.1 of Streptomyces sp. NPDC057623. Taxonomy (NCBI): domain Bacteria; kingdom Bacillati; phylum Actinomycetota; class Actinomycetes; order Kitasatosporales; family Streptomycetaceae; genus Streptomyces; species Streptomyces sp. NPDC057623. Next base: position 35,476 of record NZ_JBHVGZ010000080.1, on the reverse strand, counting down.
ACGGACGCAGCGCGGCGAACATGCCGACACTGGTGCCGCCGGTACCCGCTCCGATCTCCAGGACCCGGATCCGGGTGCCCGGATCCTGGCGCAGCAGCTCCGCGACGATGCCGGAGGCGGCTGCGGCCATGGTGTGGTTGAAGGAGTCGGCGACCCGGTTGTTGCGGTAGCAGCCCTCGACGAGTTCGACGGAGCCGCGCGGGAACATGACGTCCGTCGCCGGGGTGCGGCCGGTGAGGATGGCGGGCAGCGCCTTCAACGTGGCGTCGACGAGGGCGAGTTCGGCCGCCTTGTCGGGGTCGACCGACCACCGCGCGCACTCCTTGGCCCACTGCTCCTGAAGGACATCGAGGGGCGGACCGTAGTGCGGCATGACGCGCAGGGAGTGGGCGAGCCAGGCGGTGTACCGTTCGTCGATGCCTCCGCGGGCGCGCAGGACGGCGAGGTCGGTCGGCGCGGGCTCACCGGCCCGGACGACGCCGAGCGCCTCCAGATGGCCGCGGATCAACTGGGCGAGCAGCGGGTCGCGTTCGGTGCGGCGCCAGTCGGCCACGCCGCGCAGGAGCCGCTCGTCGCCACCGGCCCGCTCCGCCCCGGCGGCGACCGCCTCGGGCGCGACGCCGACGGACGCCCGCGCGTACACCGTCGTCCGCAGGGTCGGGTCGATCGGTTCGATGGCCTGCGGGTCGGTCAGCTTGACGAAGCTCACCTGCGGCTGCGGGCCGGAGAGCAGGGTGCCGAGCGCGGCCATGGCCTCCGGCGGCTCGATCGACTTCAGCCCCCAGCGGGCCATGCTCTGCCCGTGGAACGCGGAGGCGACGCTGCCGACCGAGCCCCACCAGCCCCAGTTCATCACCCTGACGGGGCAGTTGAGTTGCCGGCCCAGCAGGTGCGCGTAGGCATCGGCGAAGGCGCAGCCGGCCGCGTAGTTGCTCTGCCCGGCCGCCGTCACGAACGACTGGAGGGAGGAGAAGAAGAGGATGAAGTCGAGTTGTTCCCGGTCGAAGACCTGGGCCATGCCGACGCTCGTGTCGACCTTCGCCGCCAGCGCGGCGCGGAAGTCGGTCTCCTCCATGTTGGCCAGGCCCCGGTCGCGCAGCACGAGCACCGAGTGGACGACGCCGTGGATCCGCCCGTAGCGGGCCCTGATCTCCTCGTAGGCCGTGCGCAGCGCCTCGGGGTCGGTGGCGTCGGCCGAGAGGTAACGGACCTCCCCGCGCCCTCGTACGGCGTGCAGGCGTGCCTCGATGGAGGCGTCCTGAGGCCGGCGGCCGAGCCACACCACGCGGGCGCCGTGGTTCTCCGTGACGTGCCGCGTCCACGCCTCGCCGAGGCCGCCCGCGCCGCCGATGACGACGTACACGCCGCCCTCCCGGTACGGGACCGTCTCCAGGTGGGCCGAGGCCGACGGCACGAGCCGCTGACGCAGCCACTGGCCCGAGCGTCGCGCCCAGGTGCCGCCGGAGGTGCGGGCCGGGATGTCGGCGAGTTCCGCCGTCTCGTCGAGGTCGACGCGGCGGACGGTCCAGTGGCCGTACTCGCGCTCCAGCGACCCGAACAGGCCGTGCAGGGCCGCGTGGGCGGGCCGGGTCGCCTCACCCGCGTACGTGGCGAGGGCGCGCCGGGTGACCAGCGTGACGCCGAGGGACCGGGCGTCGCCGCCGGCCCGCAGCAGCGCCTTGACCATGCGGAACGCCGCGATCACACCATCCTCTTGGGCGGCGACGAAGCCAGCGGCGTCCGTCACGTGCGGGGCGGTGTCCGGGGCGATCCACAGCAGGTGGTCGATCTCACCCGTGGCCGTCAGCACGGCGGCGTTCTCCTCGGCCGAGGCGCTCGGCGCGAGACGCCAGGCCCGGGCCCGCGTCCAGCGCCGGGAGATCTCGGCGAACTGCTCGTCCGAGGCGCCGACCACGAGCACCCGGTCCTGGTCGGACGCGGGGGCCTCGCCCAGCTCACCGGCCGGCACCGGCTCCCATGTCGGGGTGAAGAGGGACGGGGCGGACTCGGGAACGGCGCGCGAGGTGTAGCCGGTCATCCGGACCCGGACCCCTCCCCGCTCGTCGACGAGGTCGATGTCGAGCCGGCTGAGCGCGCCCGCCGCCCGCTGCGGGGCCGCGACGCGGACCACGGCCCACATCGTCTCCTCGCAGGTACCGAAGAGCTCCAGCGTGTCCAGGGCGAACGGCACCATGACCTCGCCCGCGTCGCCGTCGAGCGTCAGCGCCGTGGACGCCTGGATCGCCGAGTCCGTCAGCGCGGGGTGCAGGACGTACGGGGACGGCTCGCCGGAGGGCGCGCGGAGGCGGGCGACGACGGTGCCGTCACCGACGTACGCCTCGTCGATCGCGCGGAGCGACGGCCCGTGGGTGATACCCGCCGCGACCAGCGCCTCGGCGATCCGGGTACCCGGTACGCGGACCGGGCAGGCGGCGCGCAGCGCGGTGAGGTCGACGGGGGCCGGGGGCGAGTCGGTGGACGGCAGCACGCGGCCCTCGCTGTAGGAGCCCGCGTCGGACGCCGGGGACCCGATCGTGAAGGCGACGCCTTCGCCGTCCGGCCGTACCACGACCTCCACGTCCATCCGGCCGCCGACGGCCAGCGGGCGCACCCAGGTGACGTCGCGCATCCTGAGGCCGGCCGCGGGGTCCGTGCCGAGGGCTCGGGCGGCGGCCTCACGTGCGAGTTCCAGGTGCACCACACCGGGCAGGACACGTCCGCCGCGCACCAGGTGATCGCGCAGGAGGCGCTCGTCACCGGTGAGCCGGACGGTGCCCTTCAGGGTGCCGGGGGCACCGGGGACGGGGGTCAGGTCGGTCAGGTGGGGGTGGGTGGGGGTGACGGGGGCTGCGGGAGCCGTCGCCGACGTGATCGCCGTCGGTGCGGTCGGCGGTGCCCCTGTCGCCCAGTGGCTCTCGCGGGCGAAGGGATACGTGGGCAGGGGGACCCGGCGCCGGCCGTGGCTCGTGCCGGGGAGGAGGCGCGCGAAGTCGATCTCCGTGCCCCGTACGAAGAGTTCGGCGAGTGCGGTGAGGTCCGTGGGGGCGGTGGCCGGTGCGGGGGACGCCTTGGCCTCGCCCGTCAGGGCGCGCGGTCCGCCGAGGCCCTGTTCCAGGACCTGGATCAGATCCTCACGGTCTCGTACGACGCAGGCGAAGCGGTGCGTGAAGTGGGCGCGGCCGACGGCGAGGGTCCAGGCGATGTCGCCGCAGTCGCGCGCGGTCTCCTGACGGCAGTGCGCGGCCAGGCGGGCGGCCTGCTGGGCGAGTTGCTCCCGCGAGCGCGCCGACAGCACGACGAGGTGGGCCGGGGCGGGCGTGCGCGAGGCGGTCTGCGCCGGCGGCTCCTCCAGGACGACGTGGGCGTTCGTCCCGCTCGCGCCGAAGGAGCTGACGACGCCCCGGCGCGGACCGCTCACGGGGGCGGGCCACGATTGGGTACGTGTGTTCAGGTAGAACGGGCTGCCGTCGAGCTGGACGGCCTCGTTGTTCTTCTCGAAGTGCAGGGAGGCGGGGATCTGCTCGTGCTTCATGCCGAGCAGCACCTTGAAGACGCCGGCGACTCCGGCCGCGTACTGGGTGTGGCCGAGGTTCGTCTTGACCGAGCCGAGGGCGCAGTAGCCGGTCTTGTCGGTGTCCTTGCGGAACGCGCGGGTCAGCGCCTGGAACTCGATCGGGTCGCCCAGCTTCGTGCCGGTGCCGTGCGCCTCGACGAGCTGGATCGTCTCGACGCCGACGCCGAACCGGTCGTACACCTCGCTCAGCAGCCGCTCCTGCGAGACCGAGCTGGGCGCGGTGATGCCGTTGGTGGCGCCGTCGTGGTTGGTGCCGGACGCGCGGATCACGCCGTGGACGTGGTCGCCGTCCGCGAGGGCGTCCGCGAGCCGCTTCAGGACCAGGACGCCGACCCCCTCGCCGGGTACGAAGCCGTCGGCGCGGTGGTCGAAGGCGCGGCAACCGCCGGTCGGCGAGAGCATGTTGGCGCGGCCCGCGAGGTCGAACAGGCGCGGGGTGCTCTGGACGTAGACGCCTCCGGCGAGTGCCATGTCCGTCTCCCCCGACCACAGGTCCTTGCAGGCCAGGTCGAGGGCGACGAGGGAGCTGGAGCAGGACGTGTCGACCGCGATCGCCGGTCCCTTGAGGTCGAGGAAGTACGCGATCCGGCCGGGCACGACGGACGCGAGGTTCCCCCAGAACGCCTGGGCCGGGGCGTCCTCGTCGACGAGGGCCCGGTAGTCGCCCTCCCAGCAGCCGACGTAGACACCGCAATCACGTTCGTTGATCGCGCTCCCGGCGTAGCCCGCGTCTTCGAGGGCCTTCCAGGACTCTTCGAGGAGCAGCCGCTGCTGGGGGTCCATGACGGCGGCCTCGACCCCGGAGATGTTGAAGAACAGGGGGTCGAACTCGTCGATACGGTCGAGGAAGCCGCCCCGGGTGCAGCGGGGCCTGCCTGCGCTGTCCACGGGGGCCAGGGGCCAGCGGGTCGCCTCGCTGGTGAGGTCGTGGCCCTGCGCGAGGTGGTGCCACAGCTCGTCGAGCGACTCCGAGCCCGCGAAGCGTCCGCTCATCCCGACGATGGCGATCGGCCCGCGACCGGTCGTCCCCGGGCGGGGAGCGGCGGCGACGACGGACGGCGCGGCGGTCACCGGGGCCGATATCGCGGGCGCGGGTTCGGGGGTGGGTGTGGGCGCGGCGACGGGCGCCGGGAGGGCGATGGCGTCGTGGTGGGCGTCGAGGAGGTGGGCGACGAGGCGGTCGGCCGAGCTGTGGTCGTAGATGACGCTGGTCGTCAGGTCGAGGCGGAGCGTCTCGTTGAGTTCGTGCACGAAGCGGACCCCGAGGATGGAGTCGAGCCCGTACTCGGCGAAGGCGCGCCCGCTCTGGATCTCCTGTTCGTCCATGGCCAGCGCGTCGGCCAGCTTCGCGTGCACGACGGAGCGGACCCGCTCGTCGAGCGACGGCGGGCGCCACGCGGCCTGGCCGGCGTCGGCGGCGTCGGCCTCGACGTCCGTCGCAAGCGGGGCGGGTGCCGAGTACACCGGCCGGGCCGTGTCGACGGCGGGGGCGGGGGCGGGGGCGGCGAGGGCGTTGTGCACGGCGGACGCCGCACCGACGTCGGGAGCGTCCACGGCTTCGAGGTCGCCGGCCCAGTACCGGTCGCGGGCGAACGGATACGTGGGCAGTGAGATCCGCCGGGGCGAGGTGGAGGCGTGCAGGGTGGGCCAGTCCAGCGCGACGCCCTCGGTCCACAGGGCGGCGAGCTTCGAGAGCTTGCCCGCCTCGGCCCAGCGGGCCACGAGAAGGTCCCTCAGGTCTTCGTCCTCGGTCAGTTCCGCGAGGGCGCCGCGCGTGCGTCCGACGGTGCCCCGGTACACCCCGGGGGCAGCCGTGTCCCGGTCCAGGCAGGCGCGCAGCGCAGCGCGCAGTTCGGGCACCGAGGTCACGACCAGGGCGAGGCGCTCTTCCCAGGCCACGCGCCCGACCTGGAGGGTGAAGGCGAGGTCGGCGAGGTCGGCCCCCGCACCGGCACCGTCGAGGTGGTCCGCCAGGCGTCCGGCGTAGTCACGCAGTTGCTCAGGGGTACGGGCGGACAGGACGACCAGTTGCTCTGCTCCGGCCTGGGCCGGCGCCCGGCCGGAGGCGGACTCAGACACGTGTTCCTCCAAGATGACGTGAGCGTTCGAGCCACCGGCTCCGAACGACGAGACGGAGGCCAGGCGCGGACGGTCGCTCGGCCAGTCGGCGAGCTCGCGCTGGACGAAGAAGGGGGTCCGTTCCAGGTCGAGGTTGGGGTTGAGTTCCTCGGCGTGCAGGCTGGGGGCGAACTGTTTGTGCCGCAGTTGCAGGACGGCCTTGGCCAGCCCCGCGACACCGGCGGCGGCTTCGAGGTGCCCGATGGACGACTTGACGGAGCCGAGGGCGCAGAACTGCCGGTCGTCCGTGTCCTCGGCGAAGGCGAGGGTCAGGCCCGTCACCTCGATCGGGTCACCGAGTTCGGTGCCGGTGCCGTGCGCCTCGACGTACCCGATGTCGCGGGCGGAGACCTCGGCGCGGTCCAGCGCGTCGCGGATCAGCTCGGCCTGTGCGCCGGGGCTCGGCACCGTGTAACCGTGGGTGCGGCCACCGTGGTTGACACTCGTGCCACGGATCACCGCAAGTACCCGGTCACCGTCGGCCAGGGCCCGCGAGAGGGGCTTGAGCAGCACCGCGCCGACGCCCTCACCCGGTACGAAGCCGTCGCCGCCGCTGCCGAAGCTGCGCAGCCTGCCGTCCGCCGAGAGCATGTTGGAGCGGCACAGCTCCACGTAGTCGAGCGGGTGCAGATACAGGTTGACCCCGCCGGCGACGGCCGCTTCGCAGGAGCCCTGGTGCAGGTGCTCGCACGCCTCGTGGATCGCGGTGAGGGACGCCGAGCACATCGTGTCGATGGTCATGCTCGGACCGCGCAGGTCGAGGATGTGGGAGGTACGGGCGCTCAGCGACGCGAAGGACAGGGCCGGGACGACCGTCTCTCCGGACGGCAGGCGGCGTGTGCCGTGCCGGGCGTGCCCGGACTTGGTGACGCCGGCGAAGACCCCGACCCGGTGGCCGTGGCGGGCGCCGAGTTCCTCGGGGGTGTAGCCGGCGTCCTCCAGGACCTCCCAGGCCGCCTGGAGGAACAGACGCTCCTGCGGGTCCATCGCGTAGGCGTCGCGGGGGGCGATCTGGAAGAAGAGCGGGTCGAAGGCGGCGAAGTCGTCGAGGAAGCCGCCCCACTTGCTGTAGCTGCGGCCGGTCGCGATCGCGGTGGTGCGCGCGGGCTCGTAGAAGCCCTCCAACGGCCAGCGGTCGGCCGGAACCTCGCGGATCCGGTCCCGTCCGGCCTTGAGGTTGTCCCAGAACTCGGTGAGGTCCGCGGCACCCGGATAGCGCCCGGTCATGCCGATGACGGCGATGGGCTCCCGCTTTGTGGGGGACGCGGCGGGCAGGGGCCGGGGTGCGGAGGTCTGCGGCACGTGTTCCGACACGGGTGGCACGTGCTCCGACGCGAGGGGCGCGTGCTCCGGCGCCAGGTGTTCCGCGATCGCGCGCAGGGTCGGGAACTCGTAGAAGACCGTCTTCGAGACCTCGCCGTACGTGAGGGCCAACTCCCTGTTGAGCTGCACGACCATGATCGAGTCCAGCCCCATTGCGTTGAGGGGGGCGTCGCCGTCGACGGCGCCGGGCGCGACCTTGGTGACCTGGGCGAAGATCTCGGTGAGACCGCGAAGCGTCTCACCGACGACGCGGTCCGGGTCCGCCGGTCGTACCGGGGCGGGCTCGGCGGCACGGGCCGGGGCGGGCAGTTCCGTGACGGGTCCGGCCGGGGTCGCCGGGACGCGGGTCAGGTCTCCGTGGTGGACCCATACCCGTCCTTGGTCGCCCAGTCGCCAGGCCTTGGCAAGCGCCTCGATGCCGTCCGCGGATTCCATGGGTGCCAGGCCCCGGCTCTGCCAGAGACGGGCGCGTACGGACTCGTCGACGGTCATCCCGCCCTCCCGCCACAGCGGCCAGGCGAGCGACAGGGTGCGTCCCGAACGTTCCCCGGCGGCGACGCGTGCGTCCCGCAGCAGGGCGAAGGCGTCCAGGAAGGCGTTGGCCGTGGCGTAGTCCGCCTGTCCCGGGTTGCCGGTGATCGCGGAGCCGGAGGAGCAGAGCAGGAGGAACTCAAGGGGAGCGTCGCCCACGGCGCGGTCGAGATGGACGATTCCGTCGGCCTTCGGCGCAAGGACGTCGCTCCACTCCTGCGCCGTCTTGCGCACCAGCGCCGCGTCGTGGACCACTCCCGCGCAGTGGACGATGCCGTGCAGGTCCGTGTCCCGCTCGCGGATGTCCTTGACGAGGTGGTGTACCTCCTCCCAACGCGAGATGTCCGCCCGCGCGTACCGGGCGGCGGCGCCGGCGGCACGCAACTCGTCGAGGAGCGCGTCGATCCGCGCGTCGCGCGGTGAGCGGCCGGTGAGGACGAGCGTCGGACGGGCGACGTCGCGTGCGATGGCACGGGCGACGACGGCACCGATGCCGCCCGCGCCGCCGGTGATCAGATAGACGCCGCCGTCGCGCCACGGCACCGTCGTGTCGCCCGCCGGCACTGTGGCGTGCCGCCAGGTGAGGACGGAGCGGACGTCGTCCCGGTGGATCACGAGGTCGTCGTCGGCGGCGGCGCGGGCGTTCTCCGCCACGAGGGCGGCGACGGTCGCGCCGTCGGGGGCCTGCCCGCCGGAGACGTCGAGGCAGACGAGCTGTGCGGTGAGCGAGGGGTCCTCGGCCCCCGCGGTGCGCAGCAGGCCGGCGAGAGCCAGGTGGACGGTGTCGTCGCCGCCCACGGGCGCCACGACCTGCACGAGCGTGCGGTCGGCCGACACCTCGGCGACGACGTCGCGCACGTTCTCGAAGACCTGCCGTGAGACCTCCCCGAAACGGCTGTCGAGGCGCTGCTTGCCGCTCTCGGCGGTGAAGCACCGCACACCCTCGATCCGCCGCTCGACGGACTCCCGCGCGGCGGCGAGCGCTCCGCACAGGATCACGACGTGGCGCGGCGGCGTGCCGTGGTCCGCCGCGTCGTGCGCGGGCGCGGGCTTCGGGGTCCGGTGGGGCACGAGAAGCGCGGTCCCGATGGCAGGCTGGTGAGCTTCGCGCGAGGGGGCCGGCCGGTCCGGCGCGGCGCCGGGGATCCAGTACCGCTCGCGGGCGAACGGGTAGGTCGGCAGGTGGACGCGCCGGGGCGTCGACGCCCCGTACAGCGCGCGCCAGTCGACGGCGTCCCCTTCGGCCCAGCGGGCGAGCAGACGGGCGGGGTCACCGTCCGGCGCGACGGGCGGGGCGTCGGTGGCGCGCCGGGTGACCGTGCCGCGGACTCCGTCCCCGAGGTGTGCGCCGTCCTCGGTGAAGGCGCGCAGCCGGGCGACGAGTTCCCGGTGGGAGCCGACCACCCATCCGACGCGCTCCCGCATCGCCTCACGCCCGGTCTGCAGGGTCCAGGCGAGCGAGCGCAGAGAGAGCGGCTCGCGCGTGCGTTCCAGGGTGAGCAGATCGCGGGCGACCTGGCGCAGTTGTCCGGGGGTGCGCGCCGACAGCGGGATGACGACCGGTGTGTCGTCGGCGTCGGAGCCGCCGTCGTGGGCGCTGCCCGTCACGTACTCCTCGACGACCACATGGCAGTTCACACCGCCGAACCCGAAGCTGCTGACCCCCGCCCGCCGGGGGGCGGGGCCGCCGCCGGGACCGGGACGCCGCCGCCACGGCTCGTTCTCGCGCACGACGCGGAACGGCCCTTTGCCGAGTTCGAGGTACGGGTTGAGTTCGGCGCAGTGGAGCGAGGCGGGGATGACGCCGTGCCGCATGGCGAGCAGCACCTTGAGCAGCCCGGCGACGCCTGCGGCCGCCTCCAGGTGGCCGATGTTCGTCTTCACCGAGCCCAGCCCGATGTCCGCGCGGGGGGTGGCGCCCAGCCGCCGGAACGCGGAGCGCAGCGCGTGGACCTCGACAGGGTCGCCGAGCGCGGTGCCGGTGCCGTGGGTCTCGATGTAGTCGATGGTGTCCGGCTCGATCCCGTTCATCGCCGTGCCGACCAGGTCGGCCTGGGCGTCCGCGTTGGGAGCCGTCAGGGAGTTGGCGCGCCCGCCGTGGTTCTCCGCGCTGCCGACGAGTACGCCGAGGATCGCGTCGCCGTCCCGTTCGGCCGCGTCGAGCGGCTTCAGGACGAGGGCGCCGACGCCCTCGCCGCGCACATAGCCGTCCGCGTCCCGGGCGAAGGTGCGGCACCGTCCGGTCGGGCTCAGCATTCCGGCCCGGTCGGCGCTGACGAAGGTGTCCACGCTGAGCAGGAGGTTGACCCCGCCGGCGATCGCGATGTCGCACGAGCCGGAGCGGATGGCCTCCATCGCACGGTGTACGGCGACGAGCGAGCTGGAGCAGGCCGTGTCGACGGGCTGGCTCGGGCCCCGGATGTCGAGGATGTACGAGATCCGGTTGACGAGCATGGAGTGGGCGTTGCCCGTGGAGGTGAACGCGTCCGGCTCGACGCCGTACGTGGTGAGCAGGGTCGCGTAGTCGGTGCCGGAGACGCCGAAGAAGAGGCCGGTGTTGCGCGGCAGGGCGCCGGGCGTGTACCCGCTGTCCTCGACGGCGCTCCAGACCGTTTCCAGGGCGAGGCGGTGCTGGGGGTCCATCAGCTCGGCCTCGCGCGGGTAGATCCGGAAGAACTCCGCGTCGAAGGTCTCGGCGTCCTCGACGACGCCCGCGTGGCGCGGGAACTCGGCCTCCTCGACGACACGCACGTAGGCCGCGTCGTAACGGTGGACGGGGAACTCCGTGACGCAGTCCCTGCCTTCGGCGAGGTTGGACCAGTAGGCGTCGAGGTCGGGAGCCTGGGGGAAGCGCCCGGCAACGCCGATGACGGCGATGGGGGTCGGCCGGTCGCTCTTCGCCGGACGGTCCTCTTCCCGGGTACGGCTCCTGCGCGTCGTCTCAAGGGCCGGGACCTGGGCCGTCGTCGGCGGACGTGTCGTCTCAACGGACGGCGCCCGGACCGGCGTCGGCGGCGGGGGCGGGGGTGTCGGCGCCGGAGCCGCCCCTTCCCACGTGGTACGCACCTGCTCCTCGAACTCGGCGACGACATGCCGGCCGAGAGCGGCGAGCGTGTTGACGTCGAAGAAGACCACGGGGGTCAGCTCGACGCCGAGCGACTCCTTGATCAGCCCGCTGAAGGCGACGAGCGATATGGAGTCGAAGCCGAAGGCGTCGAAGCCGGTGTGGGCGTCCAGTTCGTCGGTGTCGAATTTGAGGATGCCAGCGGCGATCCGGCGCAGTTCGTCGACCGCGAAGGCGACGAGGGCGTCGTCGTCGCTCTGCCGAGGCGGCGGGGGTACGGGCGACGGCTGCGTCCGTATGTGGGGGGCCTGCACGGGTGTTCCTCTCCGTTCCACGTCCGTGTACTGGGGGGCCGCGTCGCCCTCGCCCCACCTGATGCCGGTGAGTTCGGCGAGGACCTGGCCGTCACCGTCCGCCAGCCGGACCCGGCCACCTCCGGTCCGGGACGGCGGGTCGAGGACCACGTACGCCACGTCGTCGGCGGCACGCGTGTCGTCGACGACGCGTACGTCGTCGAACCGGCGGGGGATCCGGCGCGGCCAGTCGGGCTCGTCGGCCCGTTTGGCGGCAAGGTGGCCGCCGTGGGCCACGGCCGCGAGGACGTGCGGGGCGATCCGTACGTTCCTCATCGTGTGGTCCTGGCGGAGCTCCGGGACGGCGACCGTGAGGACCAGCTTCCCGTCCGGCAGCCAGAAGGCGCCGGACACGCCGCACCGCAGCGGTTCGGGGGTGATGCCTCCCTCGGCGAGTTCGGCCAGCACCTCCTCCCGGTCCAGGACGCGCACGGCGTCCCGACGCAGCCCGGCCACCGGTACGGCGTCCGGCGCGGCCCGCCCGTCGCCCGGGTGGACGTCGAACTCGGCGACGGGCGTACGCGCCCCCGCCTCGTCCTCGCGGAACACGACGGCGAAGGCCGCGTCGCGGTCCACCGGGGTGAAGGTGGTGACCAGGCGTGCCGTGTCGGCCCAGGGGACCGGGCCGTACAGGCGCAGGCCGCTCACGCGCGGGCTGCTGGCGAAGCCGGAGACCTTGCCGACGGCGAGCGCCAGGTCCACGGCGAAGGTGGGGACGATCCCGCGCGCCTTGTCCTGGGCACAGCCGTAGTCGGCGAGGTCGTCGAGGTGCACGTCCAGGCCGTACCGGAGCCCGTCGACGTCGGAGTGGTTGGCCCCGAGGAACGGGTGCGCCTTCTCCCGCGTAGCCAGCGGCGCGATGACGCTCGGCGCTCCGGGCTCGGGCTCCGTCCAGCAGCGCACCCGCTCGAACGGGTATGCCGGCAGGGAGATCCGCCGGGGCGGACGCTCGCCCGTGAGGGGCGCCCAGTCGACGCTGCCGCCGCCGGTCCAGGCGACGGCCAGTTCGTGTGCGGTCGCGGCGGACGGGTCGGCACCGGCGAGCGCGGCGGCCTGGTCACGGTCGCCCGCGAGGTAGCGGTCGACGGCCGCGACGGCACCGGTGAGGTCCTTCGCGAGGAAGGCCCAGCGGCGCGGCAGCTCGTTCTTGCCGACCCGCAGCGTGTGGGCGATGGACGGCAGGTCCGCCTCGTCGGCCGCCGCCAGACAGTCGCGGAACCGGGCGAGGGAGGCCTCCAGCGCGGCGTCGGTCATCGCGGAGAAGACGAACAGCTCCGCCCCTCGTGGCCCACCGGTGCGGGGGTCGGGCCCGGCGACGTACTCCTCGACGATGATGTGCGAGTTCATACCGCCCGCGCCGATGGACGTGATGCCCGCGCGCCGGGGATGGACGGTCGTCACCCCGTTCTCGGCCGTGACCGCCGGTTTCCACTCGGTGAGTTCGCGCTGCACGTGGAAGGGCGTGTTCTCGAAGGCGATGTCCGGGTTGAGTTCCTCACTGTGCAGGGAGGGGACGAGGGTGCGTTTCTGGAGCTGGAGGATCACCTTCGCCAAGCCGATCATTCCGGCCGCGTGCAGCAGGTGGCCCATGTTCGACTTGACCGACCCCAGCGCGCAGAACTGCTTGTCCCGCGTGTGCTTGCCGAACGCCGTGGTGAGCGCCCTGACCTCGATCGGGTCGCCGAGCGATGTCCCGGAGCCGTGGCCCTCCACGTAGGTGATGGTGCGTGGGTCGACGCCGGAGTCGTCGATGGCCTTCTCGATGGCGCGGGCCTGCATCCGCGGGTTCGGGACGGTGAACCCGTTGCGTACCCCGGCATTCGAGAGCGCGGTGCCCTTGATGACGGCGTAGACGTGGTCGCCGTCGCGCTCGGCTTCGACGAGCGGCTTGAGCACCACGGCGCCGACGCCCTCGCCGAGGATCGTGCCGTCCGCGCCGAGCCCGAAACTCCGGATGACGTCGGAGGTGGCGGTGGTGAAGTGCTCGTGCGAGGAAGTGATGAGGTTGTAGGGGTGCAGCAGGAGGTTCACGCCTCCCGCGACGACCATCTTGCACTCCCGCGCCCGGAGCATCTGCACGGCCTGGTGGACGCAGGTCGACGAGCCCGAGCACATCGTGTCCAGGAAGATCGACGGCCCGGTGAACCCGTAGAAGTACGACAGCGTATTGGGGATCGTCGCCATGTAGCTGCCGGTGGCCGGGGCGCCGCGCGTCAGGCTGTTCTGGAACCCGTAGAGGCCGTAGTGGTTGCTCATGGTGCCGACGAGCACGCCGACGTCGCCCTCGTACTGGCGGTGGATCGTCTCGCGGGAGTAGCCCGCGTCCTCCAGCGCCTCGACCCCGGCCTGGAGGAAGAGGCGGACCTCGGGCGACATGCGTTCTGCGTCGCGCTTCGAGATGCGGAAGTAGCGGGGATCGAAGGTGTCGATCTCCCGGAGAAACGTTCCGGTCCGGATGGCGCTCTTGCCGGGGACACTGCGCTCGGGGCTGTAGATCGCGTCGTGGTCCCAGCGGTCGCGCGGCACCTCCTGGAAGAAGTGGCGCCCTTCTTCGAGAACTGACCAGAGTTCGCCGAGGGTGTCGGCGCCGGGGTACCGGCCGGAGATGCCGACGATCGCGATGTCGTGGTAGTCGTCGGGGGCGGGGGCGGCGGGCGAGGGCGCGGCGGGCGAGGGCGTGACAGGGGCATCCCGTACGACGGCCGGTTCGGGGGCCGCGCGCTCCGGCTCCGGCTCCGCAGCCGGCTCCTCCTCGCCGCCGAAGGTGGATTCGAGGGTCGTCCGGTGCTCCTCGATCAGATAGCCGACGACGCCTTCGATGTCGACGTACTCGAAGAAGAGCGTCTTGGGCAACGGTCCGAAGATCTCTCCGAGGCGCTCGGTGGCCTCCAGCACGCCGATCGAGTCGATCCCGTAGTCGATGAGGCCGACGGTCGCCTTCAGCGTCGCCGGGTCGTGGTGCAGCACCTCGCCCAGGACGTCCTTCAGCAGCTCCGTCGTACGCGCCACGAGGTCGTCCTCGGTGACGCCGCCCGTGGCCGGGGCGGGCGCGGCCGGACGGGGCGCGGGCTCGTCGCGCCGTTCCAGCGCGAGGGTGGCCTTTGCGCCGTACGCGACGACAATGTGTTCCGGCGTGTCCAGCAGGGCGGCGCCCAGGACGTGCAGACCGTCCTCCGTCGGCAGCGGCTCCCAGCCGCGCCGGCGGCGCATCGACGCGCGGGTCACGTCGTCGACCGTCATCCCGCCGTCCGCCCACAGCGGCCAGCTGACCGCCACGGTCCGGCCGGTCCGCTCCCCCGCGTCCACGAGGGCCTGCCGGTCGTGGGCGAAGGCGTCCAGGAAGGCGTTGGCCGCCGCGTAGTCGCCCTGGCCCGCGTTGCCGTACACCCCGGCGACAGACGAGAAGAGCACGAAGAAGTCGAGCGGGAGGTCACGGGTGGCCGAGTCGAGGTGGAGGACGCCGCTCACCTTCGGCCTCAGCACCTCCGCCACGTCCCGCGGATCCTTGGTGAGGAGGTACCCGTCCCGCAGCGTCCCCGCCGCGTGGACGATCCCGTCCAGCGAGCCGTGCTCCCGCACGATGCCGCGGACGGCGCGCTCCACGTCCGGCGCACTGCCGACATCGGCGGTGAGGTAGTGCGCGTCGACCCCGGCCGCGCGCAGCGTCCGAAGCGCCTCGCCGGTGCCGTCCCCGGCCTCGGTACGGCCGCTGAGGACGACGGTGACGCCGGCGCACCGCGCGAAGTACCGCGCGACGCTGCGGCCGATGCCGCCGAGGCCGCCGGTCAGCCAGTAGACCCCGCCCGCCTTGAGCGGCGGGACCTGTGGCCCGGCGCTCAGTTCGATGTCGACCGGGCGCCAGGCGTGGCGGGTGCCGTCGGCACTGTGGCGGATCTCGGCGTCGGACGCGGCCGTGTCGGCGGCCTCCTGGCGCACGAGATCCGCGATCCGGTCGGACTGAGCGGTGCCGAACCCGGCGACGCGTACGACACGCCCGGAGACGGACGGGTTCTCCAGGTTCAGGGTCCTGAAGAGGCCGACGAGCGGTGCGTGGAAGCGGCGTGGGACCCGGTCGTCGACGAGGACGAGGAAACGGTGCGCCCCCTTCGGCTTCGACCGGAGCAGGTCCCGCACCCGGTCGAGGACGAGGTCCAGCACCGCGCCGACGCCGTCCGCGATCGCGTCGGGGGTGACGGCGGGCAGGACGGTGAACGGGACGCCCGCCGCTGCGGAGACCTCGGCGGCGAACGTGTCCGGCCGTCCGGTGAGGAAACCGTGCACCGTGACCGGGTCGGCCGAGGCTGCGGCCCGCGCCTCCACCCAACGGGAGGTGGCGGCCACGACATGCGGCCCACCGGATTCCACCGCTTCGAGCCCGGCCCCGGTCGGTGCGACACGCGGCGAGTCCGCCGCTTCGGCGACGGTCCGCTGGGCCAGCCCGCGCAGCCGGGCGCGGACAGTGCCGGAGTCGTCGCACAGGTCGATGTCGAAGGTGGCGAGCCCCTTGCCGCCGCCCCGGCGGCGGACCCAGGCCCACATCACGTCCGCACACGAGCCGTGGACGTCGAGCCGGTCGAGGGCGAAGGGCAGCGACAGGTTCCGGCCCGCCCCGGGAGCCAGGGCGGCCTGAAGGAGGACCGACGCCTGGAGCGCGGCGTCCAGCACGCTCGGGGGCAGCGCCACGGCGGTGTCCGCGACATCCGCCGCGGGCCGCTCCAGGCGCGCGAGCAACTCCCCCGCCCCGAGCCGGATCTCGGTGAGCCCGCGCATCGCCGGGCCGTACTCCAGACCCGCCTCGCGCAGGGCCACGTACGCCTCGACCGGGTCGCGCGGGGTGGCGCAGGACGCGCGCAGCGCGCCAAGGCCGAGCCGTTCGGGCTCGTCGTACGCCCCTACCGAGGCGCTGCCCCGGCTGTGGACGACGGCCCGCTCGCCCCCGGCGCCGGTCCCCGTGCGGATCTCGTACCCCAGGGTGCCGTTGTCCTGGGGGGTGATCACGACGTGGACCTCGGCGGGCCGCCCGTCGACCACCAGCGGGCGCAGCCAGGCCGTGTCCTCCAGCCGTACGGTCGTACCGGCCGTGTCGTCGCGGCGGGTGGCGTACGAGACCGCCGCGCGGGCCAGCTCCAGCTGGGCGGCGGCGGGCAGGACCCGGGTGCCGTGGACCCGGTGCGCGTCGAGGAACGGTTCGTCGCCCGTGAACACCGCGGTGTAGCGGTGTTCGTCGAGGCTGGAGGTGTTGCGGGGCACGAGAGGGTGCGGCACGCTGCTCGCGGGCGCCGTTGTGTCCTGCTCGTCCTGTTCGTCGGCCGGGCGAGTACGGAACCAGTGGCGTTCCCGCGCGAAGGGGTACGTGGGCAGCCGTACGCGACGCGCCCGCGCGTGTCCCACGAGCGCGGCCCAGTCCACGTCACCGCCCTCGGCCCACCGCGTCGCGGTCGCCAGCGCCCCGGCGAGGCCGTCCCCGTCGAGCGCCCCGGCCCGGCTGTGCGCGGTGGTGTCGGGGAGCGTCCCGTCCGCGAACTGGTCGAGGGCGTCGAGGAGCCGCCGCAGGTCCGCCACCACGAAGGCGACGCGTGCCGCCATCGGCTCGCGACCGGTCTGCAGGGTGTACGCGATGTCGGCGAGGTCGCGCGGAGCCCACACCGGCGCGGCGGCGGGCTCGTCGGTGTCGGACGTGGCCAGGAACGCGTGCAGTTGCCGCGCCGCCTCTCGCAGCCGCTCGGTGGTACGGGCGGAGAGCGGAACGATGTACGGGCCCTCGGCCTCGGCCTCGGTCTTCTCGGCCTCGGCGTCCGGCCGTTCGTCGGGGAGGTACTCCTCCAGGACGACGTGGGCGTTGGTCCCGCCGAAGCCGAAGGAGCTGACGCCGGCCCGGCGCGGGGCTGGGGTGCCGTCCGGGCCCGGGGCCGGCTCGGCCCACGGCTGGGTCTCGCGCACGATGCGGAAGGGGCTGCCGTCCAGGTCGATGAGCTTGTTCTGCTCCTCGAAGCCGACGGTCGCGGGGAGCACCTTGCCGGCGAGGGCGGCGATGACCTTGGTCATGCCGGCGACTCCCGCCGCGCCTTCGAGGTGCCCGATGTTCGTCTTGACCGAGCCGATGCCGGTGGTCCCCGGCTCGGGCTCGGTGCCCTGCGCCTGATGGAGGTTGCGG
Organism: Streptomyces sp. NPDC057623; assembly: GCF_042800355.1. Lineage (NCBI taxonomy): Bacteria > Bacillati > Actinomycetota > Actinomycetes > Kitasatosporales > Streptomycetaceae > Streptomyces > Streptomyces sp. NPDC057623. Next base: position 18,359 of record NZ_JBHVGZ010000080.1, on the reverse strand, counting down.
AAGGCGCGCTTGAGCGCGATGACCTCGATCGGATCCCCGACAGGCGTGCCGGGTCCGTGCGCCTCGATGTAGGACACGCTCTCCGGGCGGATGCCCGCCCGGGTGTAGAGGCCCTCGATGAGGTTCGCCTGGGCGGCCGGGTTGGTGACGGTGAGCGAACTGGTCCGACCGCCGTGGTTGGTGGCGGCCCCTCTGATCACCGCGTACACGGGGTCGCCGTCGGCGACGGCCTGCGCCAGCGGTTTCAGAAGGAGGACCGCGCCGCCCTCACCGCGGACGTATCCGTCGGCGCCCTTGTCGAACGCCCGGCAGCGGCCGGTGGGCGACAACATGCTCGCCTGGCTGAAGGCGACGAAGTGCTTGGGCGACCAGCACAGGTTCACCCCGCCCGCGAGGGCGAGTGCGCAGTCACCGTTGCGCAGGGCGGTGACCGCCTCGTAGACGGAGACCAGCGAACTGGAGCACGCGGTGTCGTTGGTGATGCTGGGGCCCTGGAAGTCGAAGTAGTACGAGACCCGGTTGGAGATGATCGAGTACGCGGTGCCGGTCGGGAAGTAGGCGTCGGTCTTCGCCCCGTCCCGCTCCATCAGTTCCGCGTAGTCCGCGTGGCAGACGCCCATGAAGACGCCGGTCCTCGTCCCCGCCAGCGCGCTCGCGCGCAGGCCCGCGTCCTCGATCGCGTGCCAGGCCAGCTCCAGGGCGAAGCGCTGCTGGGGGTCCATGCTCTCCGCCTCGCGCGGAGAGATGCTGAAGAAGGCGGCGTCGAAGCAGTCGGCCTGCTCGATGAAGCCGCCCCACACGCTGTTCGTCTTCTCGGCGCCGCGCCGGGGACTGCCGAACCAGCGCTCCTTGGACCACCGCTCGGGCGCCACCTCGGAGATCAGGGACCGGCCCTCGGTCAGGTGCCGGTAGAACTCCGGCAGCGTGCCCGAGCCGGGCATCCGCAGCGCGAGCCCGATGACCGCGACGCTGTCGGAGCCGGCCTGGCCCCGCCCGTCCGGGTTCATCGCTGCCCCCCGGTGAGGAGCCCGCTCTGCCGACGGTCGATCACTGTCGTCAGGTTCATCTCGGCGGCCTGTGAAGTCCGCATGTGGTCTCCCCGGTCCATCACGAACTGTTGGTTGAGCACAGCGGTCGAGAGCAGATGGACGAAGGCGTGATCCTCCTTCGTGCTGATCTGGGCTGCCTCAGTGGCCATGACCTTGTCGACCAGCCGTTTCGCGAAGACCGGGTCGATGCCGTCGATCTTCGCCAGCTCCCTTTCGGAGAGCACCAGTTCCAGATAGTCGGGCCGGTGCTCCTGGAAGGCGGCGCTGCCCGGCGCGCGGTAGGGCTGCTTGCGCCGGGTGAGGGGCTCCTCGGGAAGAACGTCCCGGAACGCCTCCTTGAGGACGGCCTTTTCCTCCCACCCGTCGTCGAAGCGCAGGTTGACCAGAGCGGCCGCCCGCACCACGGCCGGGTCCAGGAACGGGCACCGGTTCTCGACGCCGTGGGCGAGTCCCATGCGCTCTCCCTGGCTGGACAGCAGATAGCCGGCGAGCAGGGTCTTGAACTCCAGCCACTGCGCCTTCTGCGTCGGGGACAGCGCGGCGTAGCCGGGCGTGTCCCCGACCAGTGCGAGCAGGTCCGCGAACGGCTCGGCGCGGTCCTTGAGCAGGCGCTGGACGAACCGGCCGTTCTGGTAGCGCAGTTCGTGGGAGAACAGGCCCTCAAGCCGCTCCTCGGAGAACTGGCTGAGCAGTCCGGTCACATGGACCCGGTGCTCGGGCCCGAAGTGGGCGAGTTCCGGGTGCAGGACGGCGACCTTGTGCTGCCGTTCCTCGGCGGACAGCCGGTTCCACTCGGCGCGCAGCATCGTCTCGCGGAAGAGCGAGTAACCGAGGAACGCCTCGTCGGCACCCTCGCCGCTCAGGATCGTCTTGATCCCGGCGTCGCGCACATGGCGTGACAGCAGGTACATCGGCACCAGCGCGGTGCGGAACACGGGGACTTCGGCGTGGTGGACGGCCGCCGGGAAGTTCTCCACGACATCCGACGTCGAGATCGCGATGGACGAGTGGCGTGTGCCGAGGTACCGCGCGACCGTCCGCTGACTGCTCGACTCGTCGAGGGCGCGGTCCTCGAACTCGACGGAGAAGGTGCGGACCTCGTGGGACGAGAGGTCGGTCGCGAGCCTGGCCACGATGGACGAGTCGAGGCCGCCGCTCAGATAGACCCCGACCTCGACGTCGCTGCGCAGCCGCACCTCGACGCTGGTGCGCAGCGTGTCGCGCACGAGCGCCGCGGCCTCGGCCGGCGTACCGCTGAACGGCGGTGCGTCGACGGCGAGTTCCTCGTAGGTGTGCAGGGTGGGGCGGCCCGCACGGATCGTGAGGAGGCTGCCGGGGGGAAGCTGGCTTATGCCCTTGAACGGGGACCGGTCCGGCAGCGGGGTCCAGATCCCGAAGATCGATTTCAGCTCGTGCGGGTCGAGTTCGAACCGGAAGCCCGGGTAGGCACGGAACGCCTTCATCTCCGAGGCGAAGAGGAATCCGTCGGGGCGGTCCGTGTAGAAGAGCGGCCGCTTGCCGTACCGGTCGCGGGCGATGAAGAGTTCGTCCGCGACCGCGTCGCGCACAGCGAAGGCGAAGGCTCCGTTGAACCGGCTCAGACAGCCCTGTCCCCACTGGATCCACGCCTGGAGGACGACCTCCGTGTCCGACCGGGTACGGAACTGCCGGCCGAGTCTGCTGAGTTCCTCACGCAGCTCGATGTGGTTGTACAGCTCGCCGTTGAAGCAGATCCAGTACCGCTGCGTGGGGTCCGACATGGGCTGTGCGCCGGACGCGAGGTCGACGATCGCCAGCCTCACGGTGCCCATCGCCATGCCGTCGTCGAGGTAGTACCCCGCCTCGTCCGGCCCCCGGTGCCGGATCTCCGACAGCATCGCGGCGATGACACCGGGCTGGACGCCGGCGTTCAGCGACGAGGAGAGGAAGCCGGCTATCCCGCACACGTCACGTCTCCCTGCTGCGCGCCGTTCCCGTCCGCCCTTTCGGCCTTTTCAGCCCTTTCGGCCACGAACCTGTCGATCGCCTCCAGCGTGGCCGGGACGTCGAGCAGGAACTCCTCGCTCTTTATGTTCAGCGAGAACTCCTGCTTAAGGAACGACATGAGCTGGATGTATCCGAAGGAATCGATGATGCCGTCCTTGAAGAGATCGCTCTGCGGCGTCACGTCGGTACCGAACTCGATCAGGAACTGTTCTTCGATAAACCGGATGATCTTGTCCGTTCTGGTCATTGCTCATTCCTTGGCAGCACGAGGAGACATGTCGGTTTGCAGGGGAATTGCTCTTGACCGGGCCGGGGGGGGGAGGAAGCGGGCACGGCCACAGACGGGAGCGCTCGTTGCACTCCCTACGGCCGCGAAGACTTCGCTGAGCCGTCAATGACCCAGTAGAGCCGGGCGGCCACGGCCGTGAAACGTCCCCCGGAGCGAATTCCGCGCCCCCCTTCGGTCCAGCGGTCGGGTCCGCACGGGACGGGCTACCGGGGGTCCGGACGGCGACCCGGATTTCGTACCCCGGGAGCGGACACGGGGCCCGTCCGGGTGTCCAGCCGCCCCCCAGCGGGGCGTCTCGCGGGCTGCCGCCGGTCCGCGAGGCCCCGGCAAGGAAAGCGAAAGGCCCCGGCAAGGTGCCGCCAGCCGTTGCAAGAGGAAACCGCAAGGGGGGCGGCACACCATGTCGGTCACCGAAGCACGGACAGCGGTGCGGCTCGTGCCGAAGCGAGCGAGCGAGCGAGCGAGCGAAATGGAACGGCGGGATCAAACATGTTCGACCGTAGGAGCACGGTCCCCGCGGATGACGTGATTGACCGAAGGCAGCGAAATCCGAGCAGTCAGAGTCCAGAAAACTCTCTCCGGGGGCGCGCTATGACCGATCACTTAGGCTTCAGCCTCGCACAATTGCGATACTTCGTGGTCTCTGCCGAGGCGGGCAACATATCCGAGGCGGCAGAGCGACTGTGCGCCTCGCAGTCAACGGTTTCATCGGCCGTGATGCGGCTGGAACGCCAGCTCGGCGTGCAGCTGCTTCTTCGCCACCGTTCCCGTGGGGTCACTCTCACGCCAAGCGGCCGGCACCTACTGCGAGAGGCGCGCGCACTGTTGAGGCAGGCGGGGAACATCAAAGCCCAGGGCGACGCCCTGGTGAGTGACACCGCCGGCCAGCTCGACGTCGGATTCTTCTTTCCGATCACTCCGTTTCTGCTGCCCTTGGCTTATCGGATGACCAAGGAGCGCCATGCGCGACTACAGCTGAACGTGCACGAGGAATCCGCCGACCGGCTCTTGGAACACCTGCGAGACGGCCTGTGCGAGCTGATCGTCACCTACGACTTCCTGGCGGGGGAATCCAGGTTCCAGCCGCTCATCGACCTGTCCGTTCACGCCCTGGTACCCGAGAGCGATCCACGAGGCAAAGACGGCCCCATCACCTTGGGAGAACTGGGCACGCGACCGCTTGTCACCTTGGACTCCCCGCCTCTGGTCCGTCACTTCGAGAAGCTGTACGCCAACGCCGGCGTCACCATGCCTCGAGTGATCACGGCTTCGAGCCTGGAGACCGTGCGCGGGCTCGTGGCCGCCGGTGCCGGGGTCGCGCTCATGTACCAGCGCGCTTCGAGCATGACGGCGTTGGACGGCGGAAAACTCCGGGCGGTCGAGATCGTCGGAGACACGACGCCCTCGTCCCTCGGTGTGGCCATGATGCCCGGCCTCTCCATGAGCAGCCGTGGCGCGGCCTTCCGGGACGTGCTGCGATCGGCGATCTCGGTCACCTACGAGATGACTTCCCGTGCATGACCCCGGCTCGTGCCGTTCTCGCCGGGCGGAACAGATCGTCGTCCTCTCGGCCAGGTCTCCCGAGCGACTCGCCGCGTCCGTCGACACGCTGGCCCGGTTCCTCGACCGCGGCCCGGACGTCGACCTCGCTGACCTGGCCTACACGCTCCAGATCGCGCGGGAGGCGCTGCCCGAGCGGTACGCGGTCGTGGTGTCCACGACCGCGGAACTGCTCAGCACCCTGCGGTCCGGGCGCGGACACCGGGGCACCGTCAGGACCTCGGACGGTCCGCTGACGGGGCTCACCGGCGACGGCCTCCAGGGCGGGCTGTCGAAGGTCGCGGCGCTGTGGACGTCGGGCGCCGAGGTGGACTGGGAGCGTCTGCACGCGGGGGCGCCGCGCCGCGTGGTGCCGCTGCCGACGCGCCCGGGTCTGGACGAGTTGGTAACGGCCGTGGTGCGGGAGAAGATCGCGCGCGCTCTGTCAAGGAAGGCCGACGAGCTCGACGGCGGACTGGCCCTCGCCGACCAGGGCCTGGACCCGATGCGGGCGATGCGCGTGGTGCACCAGCTCAACAACGCGCTGTCGCTGAACCTGCCGACGAGCGTGGTCTTCGACTTCACCACGGCCGACCGGCTCTCCGCCCACCTGCTCTCCGAGTACGGGGACGTCATCGTCCCCACCGGGGACGTTCCGGAGACAGCGTCAGCTCCAGGCCCCCGCGTCACAGAGCGGCCGGCACCCGCGCCCGCCGTGGCTCCCGCGCCCCTCGCTTCGACTCCGCCCCCTGAGACCGCCCCGCCGTCCGGGCCCCACCCCGCCCCCTCACTCCCCCACCCCACCGCGCCCTCCCCTCCGTCGACAGGGCCCGACGGCCTGACCGCGCTCCTCCTCGACCGAGCCGCCGCCGTGCTGGGCGTTCCGGTCGACCGGATCGACCCCTCGGCCCCGCTCGCCGACCACGGCCGGCACTCCCTCCTCGTCCTGCGGCTCGCCGGCGCGCTGCGCGAGGACTTCGGCTACGACATCCCCGCCACCGCGCTGTTAGGCATCGAGTCCATCGACGACCTGTGCGCCCACCTGCGCGCCCGCTCCGCGGGTCCGGCCGGCGAACGGTGGAACCTCTCCCGGGGCCAGCTGACCATGTACCGGGACCAGCGGCGCTGCCCGGAGTCGGCCGCCTACAACCTGCCGCTCCTCTTCGAGGTCCACGGCGACCTGGACGAAGCGGCCCTGGAGCGGGCGGTCCGCGCGCAGACGGAGATCCATCCGGTGCTGAGCGCGGTCTTCGGTGAGCGCGCCGGCGTGCCGTACATGGCCGTCGACCCGGCCAGGACCCCGTCGTTCGACCGGGTCCACATCGCGGCCGTCTCGCGCGCGGCGCAACTGGCCCGGCTGCGGGAACTGGTCGACGTCCCCTTCGACCTGGCGACGGGCCCCCTGGTCAGGACGCACCTGGTCGCTCTCCCCGGACGACGGCGTCTGCTGCTGATCACCGCTCACCACATCCTGCTGGACGGCACGTCGACCGCGGTCCTCGTCCGCACCCTCAAAGCGGCATACCGGGGCGAGAGACATCCGAACGGCGCCTCCTACGGCGACTTCGTCGCCTGGGAGGAGGAACTGCTCGCCGGCCCGCTCGCGGCACGGCACCGGGACTACTGGCTCCGGGAACTGGAAGGGCCGCGTACGGCACTCGCGCTGCCCTACGACCGCCCGTACGACCCGAGGCGGCTGCCCCGCGTGGCCGTGGTGACGAGGAAGCTGTCACCCGCGCTGGTCACCGCGCTCACCGACACGGCGAGGGAACACCGGGTCAGTGTCGCCACGGTGTTCTTCGCGACGTACGTGCGGTTCCTGCGCCGGCTGACCGGACAGGACGATCTGGTCCTGGGCCTGACCACGGCCGCCCGCTACGACCAGCGGTTCAAGGACGTGGTCGGCCAGTTCGCGAACTGTCTGCCCCTGCGCTGCACGGACACCGGCGGCTTCCGAGAACTGCTCAAGTCCGTGCAGCGCAAGATGGTCGCCGCCATCGAGCACGGCGCCTATCCGCTCCTGGAGATCGCCCGGTCACTGGGAGCGGACGACGAACCTCTGGTCCTGACGAACTTCCTGTTCCAGAACTTCGAAGGCGCCGAACTCCTCACCAACGGCTCACCGTCCGGTCCCGGAGAGCTGGACCTGCGCCTGTTCGACGACCTGCCGTACGCCGGAGAGTACGCACTCTCCATGGAGCTCTACCGGGACGGCGAAGGCTACAAGGCTTTCCTCAAGTACGACACAAACCTTTTCGACGAAGCCACCGCGCAGAAATTGATGGACGAGTGGCGTTCCCTCGCAGAGAACATTCCAACCCAGAGAAATGAGGAATCGGCATGGCGCAGAACATGAGCGAGAAGGTGAACGCGTTTCTGCGGATTCTGGAGAAGTACGACTTCTCCGGCGCCCGGGCTATGTGCACCGACAAGGCCGTCGTGTGGCAGAACGACAGCACGGTGGAGCAGCCGATCGGCGAGCGGATGAAACAGTTCGAGTCCTTCGTCACCAACGTCACGTCACTGCGGTACGACGTGGAACGCCAGTTCCAGCATGAGAACGAGGTGCTCCAGCAGCACGTGCTGCACCTGGACCTGACCGACGGGTCCCACCAGGAGATCAACGCCCTGCTGTATTTCCGGTTCGAGGGCGACCTCATCGACCGCATCGAGGAGTACCACTACTCGATGCCGACGGACTAGTTCGCGCGCACCGGAAGGTCGAACCCATGAAGATCGGCATCATCGGAGCGGGCAACATCGGGGGCAACCTGACCCGTCGGCTCACCGCGCTGGGGCACGAGGTGTCCGTGGCCAACTCACGCGGAGCGCACACCCTCACAGCGCTCGCCGAGGAGACCGGCGCCACCCCGGTCGCCGTGTCCGAGGCGGCACAGGGCGCCCAGGTCGTTGTGGTGGCCGTCCCCCTCAAGGCGGTACCCGACCTGCCCGCGGGGCTCCTCGACGGCGCGGCGCCGGGCGTCGCGGTCATCGACACCGGCAACTACTACCCGCAGCGCGACGGCAGGATCGCCGCCGTCGAGGACGGGCTGCCCGAAAGCCGGTGGACGGAGCGGCAGCTCGGTCACCCCGTGATCAAGGCGTTCAACGGGACGTACGCCCAGGACATCCTGGACCGGGGCCGCCCTCAGGGCAGCCCCGGCCGCCAGGCGGTGCCGGTCGCCGGCGACGACCCGGAGGCGAAGCGGACCGCGCGCGACCTCATCGACGCCCTCGGCTTCGACACCGTGGACGCGGGCGGTCTGGACCAGTCGTGGCGCCAGCAGCCGGGATCGCCCGTCTACGGGTTCCGGGGCGGCGCCGACAGCGTCGTGAAGGCACTGGCACAGGCATCCGCGGAACGCACCGCCGAGTGGCGTGCCTGACTCCCCATCGGTCTCGGCTCCTCAGGATTCGGGCGAGTTCATGACCTACACAAACTGAAGGGAAACGCTTGTGCAGACGTTGGAAACGTCCACTCGCCCGAGTCGCCTGCCGTCACTGACGGGTATGCGGTTCATCGCGGCCTTCGCCGTTCTGGTCTCCCACATGGCCGGCCAGATCGTGGGAGAGATGCACCCCGGCCTGCCGTATCTGCTCACGACCCTCGGGCCGGTCGGGGTGGCTTTCTTCTTCGTGCTCAGCGGTTTCATCCTCACCTGGGTCGCCGACCCTGACGACACCGCGAGACTCTTCTGGCGTCGGCGCCTGGTGAAGATATTTCCGAACCATGTGACGACCTTCGTGGCCACCACGGTGCTGATGTTCGTCGCCGGTGTGCCGATCATGCTGATCAACACCGTTCCGGTGCTGCTGCTGATCGAGCCCTGGATTCCCAACTTCGACGCTCTCGGCGGATTGACGGGTATCAACGTGCCGAGCTGGACCCTCGGCTGCGAGATGGTCTTCTATTTCGCGTTCCCCTGGCTGATCCGCGCCATCACGCGCATCCGCCCGTCGCGGCTGTGGGCGTGGGCGGGCGGCGCCGCCGTGGCGATCATCGCCGTCCCGTTCGTCGCCCTGCTGCTGCCGGCTCAGCCGGCCACGTCGTGGGACCCGGAGATTCCGCAGTGGCATTCCTGGTTCGCGTACAGCTTTCCGCTCACCAGGATGCTCGAATTCGTTCTCGGCATCCTGATGGCACGCATCGTGATGACGGGGAAATGGATCCGCCTGGGCATGGCACCGGCATTTCTCCTGGCGGTCGTCTGTGTGGTGGTCCAGTCCTACCTGCCCGGTATTTTCCGCCTCTGCGCCGGGCCGACCGCGTTCGCGCTCGCCCTGGTGATCGCGGCAGGCGCCCGCGCCGACATACGCGGTGCGCGAACGCCGCTCAGCGGGCGGGTCATGGTGTGGCTGGGCGAGGTCTCGTTCGCCCTCTACATCGTGCACTACATCGTCATCCAGTACGGCCCGATCGATCTCGTGCACGCCACAGGGGCAGAGGTGACCGCGCCCCTCTCGACGAGGCTGGTCAACATCCTGCTCACCGTCGTGATCAGCCTCGCCCTCGCGGCGGCCCTCTACACGCTGGTCGAACGTCCCGCGGTCCGGCGCTTCAGCCGCCCCGCGAACAGGCGTGAGAGTCCGGCTCCGATCGCCCCTGTGGTGGACCGGCAGTGAGCTGAGAGGGCGACGCCTGTCCGCCGCCAAGATCGCAAAGCAGCATTGCGCCGATGTCGATCGCCGCGCGTCGTCGCGCCCGGTCGGCGCGATGTGAGTACCTCCCCACAGCCTGGAGCACTCCCATGACGAACCGCCCCCCCGTCCTCGCAGCCGGGATCCGCGCATTCCCGGCCACCAGGCCGGATTCCTGCCCCTTCGACCCCGATGAGACCTACACCCGGCTGCGCGCCGACGAACCCGTGTCGCTGGTGCGCTGCCCGGCCGGGATGGACGCCTGGCTGGTCAGCCGGTACCAGGACATCCGGGACGTGCTCTCGGATCCGCGGCTGAGCTCCCGCGCCGCCGGTTCGGACCACATGCTGCCGTCCTACGACGGGCGCGACCCGCTGCCGGGCTTCATGATCCAGCTGGACGGCGAGGAGCACGCGCGGCTGCGGCGACTGCTGATACGCGAGTTCACCGCACGGCGGGTGGAGTCACTGCGGCCGTACATCCAGAAGATCACCGACCAGCACACCGACGCGATGCTCGCCGGGTCGAGCGCCGACCTGGTGCAGGACTTCGCGTTGCCGATTCCCTCACAGGTGATCTGCGAGCTGCTCGGCGTGCCCTACGAGGACCACGCCGCCTTCCAGCGCGACAGCGAGGTGCTGACGAGCTTCGAGGCGGACGAGTCCGCCCGCGCCGCGGCCACCCGGCGGCTGGAGGACTGCCTCGGCGAGCTGATCGAGAAACGGCTCGTCGAGCCGCAGGACGACATGCTGAGCCGGCTCATCGCCCGCGCCGCCGAGACCGGCCGGCCGCTGACCGTGCAGGAGCTGTCCACGCTCGGCGTGCTGACGCTGGTCGCCGGGCACGAGACGACCGCCAACATGATCACGCTGAGCATGGCGGTGCTGCTGCAGGATCCGGAGCGGATGGCCGCGCTGCGGGCCGCCCCGGAGACGATCGGCACCGCCGTGGAGGAGCTGCTGCGCTACCTGACGGTGATCCAGTTCGGGCTGGTCCGGTACGTCACCCAGGACGTCACCGTCGGCGGCACGGAGATGAAGGCGGGTGAGTGGGTGGTCGCCGCGCTCCCGTCCGGCAACCGGGACGAGAGTGTGTTCCCCGACCCCGACACCGTCGATCTCGGCCGGCGGGCCCGTACGAACCTGGCGTTCGGCTTCGGCCCGCACCAGTGCATCGGCCAACAGCTGGCCCGGGTCGAGATGCAGGTCGCGCTGGCCACCCTGCTGCGCCGTCTGCCGAGCCTTCGGCTGGCGAGGCCGTTGGAGCAGGCCGACTTCAAGCTCAACGACATCGTCCACGGCCTGCGCAGTATGCCGGTCGTCTGGTGACACCCGGGTCGGTGTCGCACCGGCACCCCGGCGCGACAC
>NZ_JBHVGZ010000080.1:0-7481 GCF_042800355.1 Streptomyces sp. NPDC057623 | reverse complement strand
TTTTTTTTTCTTGTGGTGCCGCTTGGTTTGTTCCCCCCCCCACCCCCGGCCACCCCCCCCCCCCGCCACGGGCGTACGACGAACAGCGGCCGACCGCACGGCGAAGCACTGGTCGCGCGGCCGTTCCCCCCATTGCCTTCTTGGTAGCCCCGCACGAATGCACGCCCCGCTGACGGAGCGCGGAGAATCCGTACCTGACTGCCCGCCGCACCGGCTCGGGCGCGGACGTCGCCCCCTCGGATCACACGGTGGTACCGGGGGGCGTTCGGGTACCCGCCGCCGGACGGGTGTGCGGACGCCTACGTCCTGCCCCGGGGCCGCCTCGGACCGGGTCACCGTCGTGCTGTGGGCGGGTAAGGACCACCCGCGGCCGTCAGGCCAGGGTCTGGAGCACGGAGGGATCGTAGGGGACGGTCCGGTTCAACTCGCCGCGGAGTGCCAGTGCCGCCCAGTCCGGGTTGGCCAGCAGCGACCGGCCCACGGCGACGAGGTCGAACTCGTCGCGCTCCAGGCGGGCCACCAGCTCGTCGATGCCGGTCACCCCGGACGGCCCGGTGAAGCCGGAGGTGAAGTCGCCCTCGCCATACTGCTGGTCCATGCCGACCGAGCCGACCGTCACGGCGGGCCTGCCGGTGAGCTTGCGCATCCAGCCGGCCAGGTTGAGGGCGCTGCCCTCGAACTCGGGCAGCCAGTAGCGGCGCGTGGAGCCGTGGAACACGTCGACCCCGGCGTCGGCCAGCGGCGTCAGCAACTGCGCCAGTTCGTCCGGGCTCTGGGCGGTGCGGGCCTCGTACTGGCCCACCTTCCACTGGGACAGCCGGAAGAAGACCGGGAACCCCGGACTGACGGCCGCGCGGACGGCCCGCACGACCTCGGCTCCGAAGCGGGCGCGGGAGGCCGGGTCGCCACCGTAGCGGTCGGTGCGCCGGTTGGTGACGCTCCACAGGAAGTTGTCGATCAGGTAGCCGTGCGCCCCGTGCACCTCGACGCCGTCGAACCCGAGCCGTTCGGCGGTCGCGGCGGCCTCCGCGAAGGCGGCCACCGCGTCGTCGATGTCCCGCGGGGTCATCGCCCTTCCCAGCGGAGTGCCGTCCAGTCCGATCCCGGACGGGACGTCGGCGGGCGGTTCGGTCGCGGTGCGGGCGGCCCCGGTATGCCACAGCTGCGGAATGATCCTGCCGCCGGCCTCGTGCACCCGGCGCACCACGTGGGCCCAGCCGGCGAGGGCCGACTCGCCGTAGAAATGGGGCACGTTGTCGTACGCCCCCGCGGCGGGGCGGTTGACGTATGTGCCCTCGGTGATGATCAGCCCGACCTGGTGGGCCGCCCGGCGGGCGTAGTACTCCGCGACGTCCGGACCCGGCACGCCGCCGGGGGACGCCGTTCTGGTCATCGGAGCCATCACGATCCGGTTGGGGACCGTGAGGTCGCCCACGGTGAACGGTTCATTCAAGCCGGCCATTGTTCCTCCCGATAAATTCACGGACGCACTTGAATAGTGCATGAATATCGGCGACTTTGGCCACACCATCCCGGCATTGAATTATGCGATGCAGCACATCGAAATGATTAGATTGACCGCATCGATCACAGCACGGATAGTGGATTCATCGAAGCCAACGAAATTTCCGCTACCAATGCGTGTAGTGCACAGGCTGGCCCGGAAAAGAAAGGCATGGAGACCATGACGAGCCGTTTCCGCCCCACCGCGACGGTTACCGAGGAGCTGGAGGGCAAGCGGGCCGTGGTCACCGGCGGCAGCCGCGGCATCGGCGCCGCGATCGTGCGCAATCTCGTCGGCTCCGGCGCCACCGTCGTGACCGCCGCCCGCAGTCCGCAGGGTCAGCCCCCGTCCGGCGCGACGTTCGTCGAGGCCGACCTGAGCACGTCCGACGGTGTGCGCGCGTTCGCGGACACCGCGCTGGACACCCTGGGCGGCGTGGACATCATCGTCAACAACGCGGGCGGCTGCCGTTCGTTCCACAGCGTGCTGGACCTTGAGGACGACTGGCAGTACACGATGGACATCAACTTCCTCGCTCCCGTCCGGCTCAACGCGGCACTCGTGCCGTCCCTTCGGGAGAGCGGCGGCGGAACCATCGTCCACGTCTCAAGCACCGCCACCATCGCGGCGTACCCGATGCTCTACCACTACGCCGCCGCCAAGTCCGCGCTGGAGACGTACAGCAAGGGCCTCGCCACCGAGCTCGCGGCAGACGGCATCCGCGTGCTCTCCGTCTGCCTGGGCAACGTGGAAACACCAGCCTCGAAGACGGCGCGCCGCCAGATCGTCGAGTACTTCGGCGGCGACCCCAGCAGTGCCGATCTCGACGCCCTCGCGAAGCAGTGGGCCGCCGAGATCCCCCTCGGACGCATGGGCGAGTCCCAGGACATCGCCGACGCCGTGAGCTTCCTGGTCTCGCCCCGGGCGTCGTGGATCACCGGCAGCAACGTCGTCATCGACGGCGGGAAGACCGCGAGCCTGGCCTGACCAGAACGTTCGTAGGCACCTCTCGACGCCCTGCAAAGGATGGACACGATGACTGCGGCAGAGGAAGAAGTGCGGTCCTACCCATTCGGCCCGATCACCCGGCTCGACCTGGACCCGACGCTGGTGGAGCTGTGCGGCGAGCAGCCCGTGCTGCGCGTACGCCTGCCCTTCGGCGGCGACGGCTGGCTGGTCACCCGGCACGCGGACGTCAGGACGGTACTGGCCGACCCCCGGTTCAGCCGCGCCGCCGCCGTGGGTGACCATGTGCCCCGCACGGTCGCGGTCGGTCTGCCCCGCACCTCGATGCTCAGCATGGACCCGCCGGAGCACACCCGGCTGCGGCGCCGGGTGACGAACGCCTTCTCCCTGCGCCGGCTGAAGGCGCTGCGTCCGCGTATCGAGGAGATCGTGCACGAGCTGCTCGACGCCATGGTGGCGACGGGGGCGCCGGCCGATCTGACCACGGCCCTTACCTGGCCGCTGCCGATCACGGTGATCTGCGAGATGCTCGGGGTGCCCGTCGCCGACCGTGAACAGTTCGGCGAGTGGGTGGACGGCCTGCTGATGCTGGCCGACCCCGAGCAGGCCGCGCGGGCCCGTGCACAGCTCGACGAGTACCTCGCCGGTCTGATCGCGCAGCGCCGCGTCACCCCCACCGACGACCTGCTCGGCGAACTGGTCGCCGGGGCCGACGAGGACGACGGGGCCGACGAGGACGGCCCGCTCGGCGAGGAGGAGCTGATCGGCCTCGGCGTCAGCCTGCTCTCCGCCGGGCAGGAGGCGACCGCCAACCAGATCGGCAACTTCGTCTACACGCTGCTGACCCGGCCCGCTCTCTGGCAGCAGCTCAGCGCCGACCCCGCGCTCGTCCCCAAGGCGGTCGAGGAACTCCTCCGGTTCATCCCCAACAGCGCGACCGCCGGCTTCACACGTATCGCCACCGAGGACATCGAGCTGAGCGGGCAGCTCATTCGCGCCGGTGACGCGGTGGTGGCCGAACTGGGGATGGCCAACCACGACGCCGAGGTGTTCGAGCGCCCCTACGAGATCGACTTCCACCGTGAGCGCGTCGCGCACGTCACCTTCGGGCACGGCCTCCACCACTGCCTCGGCGCCCAACTGGCCCGGTTGGAACTGCGCGTCGTCCTCGAAGTCCTGACCGACCGTCTGCCCGGTCTGCGGCTCGCCGTTCCGGCCGACCAGTTGTCCTGGCGGACCGAGCGCCTCGTCCGCGGAGTGGCGGCGCTGCCTGTCAGCTGGTGAGAACCGCCCGGCGCCCCGATCGCACACGACTTGCCCCCATCGCCGAAACACTACGGGAGAACTGATCATGGCCGTGCCACGGGATGCGACCACCGCGCCCGCCCACGATCCGGGCAGCGGGCTCGCCGAGGTTCTGGCGTCCGTCGATCCCGGCCAGGCGCTCGCCGAGGTCATGGCGGCCGTCATGGAGAGCTACGGGGACCGGCCGGCCCTCGGCGAACGGGCCAAGGATCCGGCGACGGGGCAGCTGCTGCCCCGGTTCGACACCGTGAGCTACCGCGAGTTGTGGGCCCGTATCCGCGCGGTCGCCGGCCGGTGGCACCACGACCCGGAGTACCCGCTGGGCGCGGGGGAGCGGCTGTGCACCCTGGGCTTCCCGAGCATCGACCACGCGACGCTCGACCTGGCGTCCATCCACGCGGGGGTCGTACCGGTGCCCCTCCAGCACAGCGCGCACCCGGACCAGCTGCGGGCGATCATCGCGGAGACCGAGCCGCGCGTCCTCGCCACGAGCGCCGAGCACCTGGGCACCGCCGTCGACCTGGTCGTTGGGGCAGCGTCGATCCGGCGCCTGACCGTGTTCGACCACCGCCCCGAGGACGCCGGGCAGCGTGCCGCCCTCGCCCTCGCCGGGCGGCGCCTGGCCGAGGCCGGCAGCCGGGTGGTCGTCGACACGCTGGCGGAGGTGATCGACCGGGGCGGAGAACTGCCGCCCCCTCCCCTGTTCACCGCCGACCCGGGCGACGATCCGCTGTCCCTGCTCATCTACACGTCCGGCAGCACTGGAGCCCCCAAGGGGGCCATGTACACCCAGCGGCTGGTCGGCACCGCGTGGTACGGGTTCAGCTACGGGTCGGCGGACGTACCCGCGGTCAGCGTCCTCTACATGCCGCACAGCCACCTCGCCGGCCGCTACGCGCTGATGGGCTCACTCGTGCGGGGCGGTGTCGGCTACTTCACCGCCAAGAGCGACCTGTCCACCCTGTTCGAGGACATCGCGCTGGTCCGCCCCACGGAACTGACCATGGTTCCGCGCATCTGCGACATGCTGT
Organism: Streptomyces sp. NPDC057623; assembly: GCF_042800355.1. Classification (NCBI taxonomy): domain Bacteria; kingdom Bacillati; phylum Actinomycetota; class Actinomycetes; order Kitasatosporales; family Streptomycetaceae; genus Streptomyces; species Streptomyces sp. NPDC057623. Next base: position 2,675 of record NZ_JBHVGZ010000080.1, on the reverse strand, counting down.
TCCAGCGGTACCGCGGCGAACTGGACCGGCGGCCCGGGGAGCCGGATGACGTCGAGGCCGCGGTCAAGAAGGACCTGCGGGAGAACGTCCTGGGCGGGCGGGTCGCCAAGGCGTTCGTCGGTACCGCCCCGCTCTCCGACGAGCTGGCCGCCTTCGTCGAGTCCTGCCTCGGCATCCACCTGTACACCGGCTACGGCTCCACCGAAGCGGGCGGGGTCCTGCTGGACACGGTGGTGCAACGTCCGCCCGTGATCGACTACAAGCTGGTGGACGTCCCTGAACTCGGCTACTACGGCACCGATCTGCCGTATCCGCGCGGGGAACTGCTGCTCAAGTCGCAGACCCTCGTTCCCGGGTACTACAGGCGTCCGGAGCTGACCACCGAGCTCTTCGACACGGACGGCTACTACCGGACCGGCGACGTCTTCGCCGAGATCGGGCCGGACCGGCTCGTCCATGTCGACCGTACCAAGGACACCCTGAAGCTCTCCCAGGGCGAGTTCGTGGCCGTCTCCCGCCTTGAGACCGTCTTTCTCGGCAGTCCTCTGGTCCGGCAGATCTACGTGTACGGCAACAGCGCACGCGCGTACCTGCTCGCGGTGGTGGTGCCCACCCCGGACGCGCTGGCCCGCCGCGGCGGGGACGTCGCGTCGCTCAAGTCGTCGGTCGGCGAGTCGCTCCAGCGGATCGCCAGGGAAGCCGGACTCAACTCGTACGAGATCCCGCGCGACTTCCTGATCGAGACCGAGCCCTTCAGCCCCGAGAACGGCCTGTACACCGAGAGCCACAAGGTGCTGCGCCCCCGGCTGAAGGAGCGTTACAGCGCCGCCCTCGAAGAGTTGTACGACCAACTCGCCGAGGGACGGGACCGGCAGTTGCGCGAGCTGCGGCAGTCCGGGACGGACCGGCCGGTGGTGGAGACGGTCGGCCGAGCCGCCCAGGCGCTGCTGGGCTCCTCGGACGCCGGCCTGAGCGCCGGCGCGCACTTCACGGACCTGGGCGGGGACTCCCTGTCCGCGCTGTCCTTCTCCCAGTTGCTTCAGGAGATCTTCCAGGTCGAGGTTCCGGTCGGGGTGGTCATCAGCCCGGCCAACGACCTGGCGGGGCTGGCGCGGTACATCGAGACGGAACGCCGGTCCGGGGCACGGCGGCCGACGTTCGCCTCCGTGCACGGCGAGCACAGCACCGAGGTCCGTGCCGGTGACCTCACCCTGGAGAAGTTCCTCGACGCGTCGACGCTCGCCGCCGCCCCCGCACTGCCCCGCCCCGACGGCGGCGTGCGGACCGTCCTGCTGACCGGGGCCAACGGCTATCTGGGCCGGTTCCTCTGCCTGGAGTGGCTGGAGCGGCTGGCGTCCTCGGGCGGAAGGCTGATCTGTGTCGTCCGCGGCAGCGACTCGGTCACGGCGGCGCGACGGCTGGAGGAAGCGTTCGACAGCGGCGACGCCGAACTGCTCCGGCGCTACCGGAAAGCGGCCGGCAAGTCCCTGGAGGTACTCGCGGGGGACCTCGGCGAACCGCGTCTTGGCCTGGACGAGGACACCTGGCGCGGACTGGCCGGCACCGTGGACCTCATCGTCCACCCGGGTGCCCTGGTCAACCACGTGCTGCCCTACAGCCAGTTGTTCGGCCCCAACGTCGTCGGTACGGCCGAACTGATCCGGTTGGCGCTCACCACGCGGATGAAGCCCGTCACCTACGTCTCCACCGTCGCCGTGCGGCTCGACACCCCGGTCACGGCACTCGACGAGGACGCCGACATCCGCGCCGCCATCCCGACGCGGCGCGTCGGTCAGGGCTACGCCGACGGATACGCGACCAGCAAGTGGGCCGGCGAGGTCCTGCTGCGGGAGGCACACGAGCAGTACGGCCTGCCGGTCGGGGTCTTCCGGTCCAACATCCTCCTCGCGCACACCAGGTACGCCGGTCAGGTCAATGTGCCCGACCTCTTCACCCGGCTTCTGCTCAGCCTGGTCGCCACCGGCGTCGCGCCGGGCTCGTTCTACCGGAGCGGCGCCCGGGCGCACTACGACGGTCTGCCGGTCGACTTCGGCGCCGAGGCCATCACCACACTGGGCGCGGGGGTCACCGACGGCCACCGGACCTTCCATGTGCTGAACCCGCATGACGACGGCGTCTCGCTGGACACTTTCGTCGACTGGCTCATCGAGGCCGGCCACCCGATCCAGCGGATCGACGACTACGACGCATGGCTCACCCGGTTCACGGCCGCGGTGCGTGCCCTGCCGCAGGAGCAGCGCCGGCACTCGCTGCTGCCGCTGCTGCACGCCTTCGCGCAGCCCGGGGAGAGCGGGTTCGGACCCGCGCTTTCCGCCGAGCGGTTCCACACCGCCGTGCAAAACGCCGAGGTCGGCCCCGCCAAGGACATCCCCCACCTGTCGGCCGACCTCGTCCGCAAGTACGTCTGCGACCTGCGCGGGCTCGGCCTTCTACAGCCGGCCCGCGAGACCGCCGACGTCCGGACCGGCCGGGCCGACTGATCGCCCGCACGGCAGGCGTTCGGCTCAAGGAGCACCGGCCGCCCGGTCCCGTGTGACTCCTCCCTCCGCACCGAAGTCGCCCCCGTTACCTTCTAGACGGCCCCGATCTTGGGGCTCCCGGCCTTCTGGCCCGGCATGACTTTTGCCCCCTGTCGACCATGACCCGGGGGGTGG
>NZ_JBHVGZ010000079.1:41669-43179 GCF_042800355.1 Streptomyces sp. NPDC057623 | reverse complement strand
GGTCGCCGACTGGTTCTCCGACCGGTTGATCCCTTAGACGCATGAATTCGTCCGGGGGCTCAGCGCCCCCGGACCGTTCCGTGACCCGTGACACGCGGATTCCGTCACCCGCAGATTCCAGAGGGTCGGCAGGCCTGCCTCCGCGCGGATGCCGTCGTTCTCGCCAGGAGGTTCCGTTGCGCCGCACTGTTTTCCACGCCGACCACGAGGAGTTCCGCAAGACCGTCCGTGCCTTCGTCGAGGCCGAGGTCGTGCCCGTGTACGACACCTGGTACAAGGACGGCATCGTGCCGCGGGACTTCTACCTCAAGCTCGGCGAGCTCGGTGTCTTCGGGATCGAGGTCCCGGAGGAGTACGGCGGCGCGGGTATCGCGTCGTACAAGTTCCAGGCGGTGGTCACGGAGGAGACCGCGCGGGCCGGAGTGTCGTTCGGCGGCTCCGGCCCGCAGGTCGCGCTGTGTCTTCCCTATCTGAAGGCGCTGGCAACCGAGGAGCAGAAACGGCGCTGGCTTCCCGGGCTGGCCACCGGCGGGATCATGTTCGCCCTCGCCATGACCGAACCCGGTACCGGCTCCGACCTCGCCGGGATGCGGACGACCGCGAAGCTGTCCGAGGACGGCACGCACTACGTCCTCAACGGTGCGAAGACCTTCATCACCGGCGGCGTGCACGCGGACCGTGTGATCGTCTGTGTGCGCACCGCGCCGCCCCGCGAGGACGACCGGCGGTACGGGATCTCGTTGCTCGTCGTCGACACCAGGTCGGCCGGCTATACGGTCGGCCGCAAGCTCGACAAGCTGGGGCTGAAGGTGGAGGACACCGCCGAACTCGCCTTCGCCGATGTGCGCGTACCGCGCGAAGACCTCCTCGGCGAGGAGAACATGGGCTTCCGCTATCTCGCCCAGAACCTGCCCCGGGAACGCATGGGCATCGCCTTCGGCGCTTACGCGCAGGCCAAGGCCGCCATTCGTTTCACCCGGCAGTACGTCCTGGAACGCCATGTGTTCGGCAAGCCGCTGGCCACCTTCCAGAACACCAAGTTCGAACTGGCGGCGTGCAAGGCGGAGATCGACGCGGCGGAGGCCGTCGTCGACCGCGCTCTCGACGCCTACGACGCCGGGGAGCTGTCGGCGACGGACGCGGCCTCCGCGAAGCTGTTCTGCACCGAGGCCGCCGACCGGATCATCGACCGTTGCCTCCAACTGCACGGAGGCTACGGCTACATCAACGAGTACCCCATCTCCCGGCTGTACGCCGACAGCCGGGTGAACCGGATCTTCGGCGGCACCAACGAGGTCATGAAGATCATCATCGCCAGGGAGATGGGGCTCTGAGTCCCGGGTGGAGACTCGGGTGACACCCCGTCGAACGGGCATCGGGGGGGGAAGAGGGGGGGGGGGTTCGCGGCTGCCCCGTGCGGGGGGGGCTGCACACGCTGGAAGGGGGGGGATAGGATGGGGGGGGGGTTGGGTCGGTGTGCCACAAAGCTCTCCCTCCAACAACAACCCCA
>NZ_JBHVGZ010000079.1:0-41659 GCF_042800355.1 Streptomyces sp. NPDC057623 | reverse complement strand
ATTTTTTGGAGAACCAAGGGGGCTGGAGAAGCCCGTCACAACGGGGGGGGGGGGCTTTGGGCTCGGGGGGGGGAATGGGGGGAACCCCCCGGAGAGGGGACGGGGGGGAACCCGGCGAACCCCTCCCCCCCCTATGCCCGTGTCAGGGGCCGTCCGCCCGTGACACGGGGGCTTCGAGGCGCTGGGCGAGGTCGTCGTAGGTGATACCGAAGGTCTCCAGTACGACGGCACCCCCGGGGCCGACCTGGAAGGTCGCGAAGTCCGTGTAGACACGGTCGACGCAGCCGAGTCCGGTGAGCGGATAGGTGCACTCCGGTACGAGCTTGGCCACGCCCTTCTTGGTGAACAGGGTCATCATCACGAACACCCGCTTGGCGCCGATGGCGAGATCCATCGCTCCCCCGACCGCCGGTATGGCGTCGGGGGCGCCGGTGTGCCAGTTGGCCAGGTCACCGGCCGCCGACACCTGGAAGGCACCCAGCACGCAGATGTCGAGGTGTCCGCCGCGCATCATCGCGAAGGAGTCGGCGTGGTGGAAGTAGGCGGCCCCGGGCAGCTCGGTGACCGGGATCTTCCCCGCGTTGATGAGGTCGGGGTCGACCTGTCCCTCCTCGGCCGCCGGCCCCATGTTGAGCATGCCGTTCTCGGTGTGCAGCACGACCCCCGCTCCCTCGGGCAGGTGGTCGGCGACCAGGGTCGGCTGCCCGATGCCCAGGTTGACGAAGGAGCCGTGCGGGATGTCGCGCGCGATCCTCGCGGCCAGTTCGTGCTTGCCGAGCGGCCCCCGGTCGAGGTTCTCCACCAGCGCGCTCTGCGAAGTCGTCGGGATCATGCTGCTGCCACCTTCACTACGCGGTCGACATAGATGCCCGGGGTCACCACGGTTTCCGGGTCGAGATCCCCCACGTCGACGATCCCGTGCACCTGGGCCACGACCGTGGTCGCCGCGGTGGCCATGACGGGCCCGAAGTTGCGGGCGGTCTTGCGGTAGACGAGGTTCCCCATCCGGTCGGCCCGGTGCGCTCCGATCAGCGCGACATCGCCCTTGATCGGGTACTCCAGGACATGGGTACGGCCCGCTATGTCACGGGTCTCCTTGCCCTCGGCCAGCGGTGTGCCGACCCCGGTGGGTGAGTAGAAGGCGCCGATGCCCGCGCCGGCCGCGCGCAGCCGCTCGGCGAGGGTGCCCTGCGGAACGACCTCCAGCTCGATGCGCCCGTCACGGTAGAGCCCGTCGAAGACCCACGAGTCGGACTGCCGGGGGAAGGAGCACACGACTTTGCGTACGCGCCCCTTGGCGAGCAGCGCGGCCAGCCCGGTGTCACCGTTTCCGGCGTTGTTCGACACCACGGTCAGCTCGCTCGCGCCCTGCCGGATCAACGCGTCGATCAGTTCGACCGGCATGCCGGCCATACCGAACCCGCCCACCAGGACGGTCGAGCCGTCCGCGATCCCGGCGACGGCCTCGTCCGGGTCCCCGCACACCTGAAAGCTCATGCCGCACTCTCCAGAACCACGGCCAGTGCCTGGCCGACACCGATACAGATCGCGGCGAGACCCCACCGCTCGCCCGACTCACGCAGACGCGCGGCGAGTGTGCCGAGGATCCGGCCACCGGAGGCGCCCAGCGGATGGCCGAGCGCGATCGCCCCACCCTTGGTGTTCACGGTCGCCGGGTCGATCCGCCAGGCGTCCACGCAGGCCAGCGACTGCACGGCGAAGGCCTCGTTGACCTCGACCGCCGAAACGTCCGACCAGGAGATACCGGCCCGCTTCAGGGCCCGCTCGGCCGCCTCGACCGGCGCGAACCCGAACATCTGCGGTTCGAGCGCCGACACACCGCGGCCGGCGATCCGCGCCAGCGGGGCGAGGCCGATGCGGGACGAGGCCTCCTCGGAGCCGATCAGCACGGCGGAGGCACCGTCGCTCAGGGGCGAGGCGTTGCCGGCGGTGATGGCACCGTCGGGGCGGAAGGAGGGCTTGAGGGCGGCCAGCTTCTGCGGCGTCGATCCGGGCCGGATCCCCTCGTCGCGGGAGAGGAGCACCTCTCCGTGCGCCGAGACCGGTGCCACCAGATCGTCGTAGAAACCGGAGTCCCACGCGTCGTTCGCGAGGGTGTGGGAGCGGGCGGCGAACTCGTCCTGGCGTTCCCGGGAGATGGCGAACCGCTCGCCCAGTTGTTCGTTCGCCTCCCCCAGGGAGACGGTCCACTCCTTCGGCATGCGCTCGTTGACCAGCCGCCATCCCAGAGTGGTGGACACGGCGGTCACATGGCCGGCGGGAAAGGCGCGGGACGGCTTGGGCAGGACCCAGGGCGCCCTGGTCATCGACTCCACACCGCCCGTCAGGACGATGTCCGCGTCGCCGCTCTCGACGGCGCGCGAACCGATGATCGCCGCGTCGAGCGAGGAGCCGCAGAGCCGGTTGACGGTGGTGGCGGGCACCGTCGTCGGCAGCCCTGCCAGGAGGACGGCCATTCTGCCGACGTTGCGGTTGTCCTCGCCCGCGCCGTTGGCGTTGCCCCAGACCACGTCGTCGATGGCGGCGGGGTCGAGCGAGGGCGACTTCTCCAACGCCGCCGAGACGACGGTGGCCGCGAGGTCGTCGGGCCGGATCTCGGCGAACGCCCCGTTGTATCTGCCGAAGGGTGTGCGTACCGCGCTGTAAAGGAAGCTGGCAACCATGATGCGAGGGTAAGGTCCACGCATTCATCTGGTCCAATTCCAGTTCCAGCTTGATTCATCACTGGAAGAGATAAGCTGAGGTCGTGGACGTCCGTCATGCGCGCTACGTGATCGCTCTCGCCGAGGAGTGTCACTTCGGCCGCGCCGCCCAGCGCCTGCACGTGGCGCAGTCGGCGCTCTCGCAGCAGCTCAAGCAGTTGGAGCGGGAAATCGGAACGACGCTCTTCGCCCGGTCGACGAGGCGGGTCGAACTCACGGAGGCCGGCCACCATCTGGTCCGGCACGCACGGTCGATCCTGGCCGAGGTCGAACGCGCCGAGGAACAGATGGCGCTGCTGGCCGCCGGACGAGCGGGGCGGGTCTCCATCGGGTTCGTCGGCACGGCCACCTACGACGTGCTGCCGCGGATCGCTCGCACCATCCGGTCACAACTCCCGGACGTGCTCCTGGAACTGCACGGTGAACTGCTGAACCCCGAACTGATCGAAGGCCTGCACAGCGGTACCTACGACCTCGCCCTGATGCGCTCCGGCACATCCGCCGACGCCACGATCGACGTCACCACCCTCCGGTCGGAACGACTGGTGGTCGCCGTGCCCAGCGGCCACCGACTGGCGGACCGGAGCCGGATCCCCCTCGCGACACTGGCCGACGAGCCCTTCGTCGTCCATCCCTCCCGCGACCGTTCGGCCATGTACGGCCGGGTGCTGGCCGCCTGCGCCCGCGCCGGGTTCGCACCCTCGCCGCTGATCGAGGTGGGCGAGACCTCCACCCTGGTCGTCTTCGTCGCCGCCGGCCACGGCGTCGCCCTGGTCCCGGAGTCGGTGCAGAACCTCCGCCTCGACGGGGTCACCTACATCCCGCTGGCCACGGCCGAATCCGTCACCCTCGGGCTGGCACGCCGAGCGGGCCTGAACTCACCGGCCACGGAGCGGGTCGCGAGGATCGTCGAAGAGGTCATCAGACAGTGAACGCCCGCCGCCGTCCGGTCTGTCACGGAAGATCGTCCGCGATGGCGGCGGCCGTCCCCGAGAGAGCCACGACCCAGCCGGGCAGCAGGCGACGATCGAACCGCGCGGTCGGCAGGGCCAGCGACACCGCGGCGACCGAACCGGCGCCGGGCCAGGGAATCGACACTCCGATCGCGCTGAGTCCGTTCTCGGTCTTCTGGTCGTTGATGGCGAATCCCCTGCGGCGGACCAGACCCAGCTGTCTGCGCAACCCCGGCAGATCGATGTCGGCGTTCGCGTACAACTCGGCGAGTTCGGCGGGCGACAGGGCCGCCAGGAGCGCCTTGCCGCCGGAGGCCAGACGCGCGGGCAGGGTCCGGCCCTCCCGGTCGCCGACCCTCAGCACCTGATCGCATTCCACCGTCACCGCGAACCGGACCTGGTCACCGGCCAGCACCTGTAGATGTGCGGTCTCCCGCACCTCGGCCACCAGGACCCTCATATGCGGCAACGCCACCCGCCGCAGAAGCGGCACCGGTGCCGCCGAGGCGTCGACCGAGCGCAGCACCGGACCTGCCCGGTAGCGCCGGTCGGAGCCCTGTTCCGCGAAGTCGCGGTAGACCAGCATGGACAGCAGACGGTGCGCCGTCGACCGCGAGACACCCAGGCGGTCGGCCGCCTCCGAAACACCCAGCGGCCCCTCCTGTTGCAGCACGACGGCCAGGCTCAGGGCGTGGTCGACGGACTCGATCGCGTAGACCGGTCTGTTCTTCACAGCAGAATTATGGGCCCCGGAGAACAGAACATCTATACCTTCCGACCATGACTGGCGAAGGCAGAAAAGACGATCCCCTGACGGGCCCAGTGACGATCACCGCGTCGGACAGCCCTGATCAGCCCATTCCCTCACCGGAACTGCGCGATCTCTACCGTGGCTTCGAGAAGGAGCTGCTGGTCCCCCTGTGGACCGAGATAGGCGACCTGATGCCGCTGTCGCCCAGACCGTCGGCACGGCCGCATGTCTGGCGCTGGTCGTCGATGCTGCCGCTGGCCGAACGAGCGGGCGAGCTGGTGCCGGTCGGCCGGGGTGGGGAACGCCGCGCCATGGCACTGGCCAACCCCGGGCTCGGCGGCGCTCCCTACGCCACGCCCACGTTGTGGGCCGCGATCCAGTATCTCCGTCCCGGTGAGAACGCCCCCGAACACCGGCACACCCAGAACGCCTTCCGCTTCGTCGTCGAGGGCGAAGGCGTCTGGACGGTCGTCGACGGCGACCCGGTGGCGATGCGGCGCGGCGACTTCCTGCTGACGCCCGGCTGGCACTTCCACGGCCACCACAACACCAGCGCCGAGCCCATGGCCTGGCTCGACGGTCTGGACATCCCGTTCGCGCACTACACCGGTGCCACCTTCTTCGAGTTCGGGCCGGACGAGGTGTCGGACCACTCCACACCGTCCCGTTCGCGCTCCGAGCGGCTCTGGGCCCATCCGGGACTGCGCCCCGTGTCCCGTGCCGAACGGCTGCCGAGCTCGCCGATCGCCGCGTACCGCTGGGAACACACCGACGCCGCCCTGAACGACCAGCTCGCCCTTGAGGACGAGGGCTTCCCCGGCGTGGTCGAACCAGGACACGCCGCGGTGCGCTTCACCAACCCGTCGACCGGCGGCGATGTCATGCCCACAATCCGTGCGGAGTTCCACCGGCTGCGTCCGGGCACCCTCACCGCGGCCCGCCAGGAGGTCGGATCCGCCGTGTGGCAGGTCTTCTCCGGCTCCGGCACCGTCCGCGTGGACGACCGGGAGTGGCGGATCTCCCACGGCGACCTGTTTGTCGTCCCGTCCTGGGCGGCCGTGACCATCGCCGCCGACGCAGGACTCGATCTGTTCCGGTTCTCCGACAGCCCGATCTTCGAGCGGCTGCACTTCGACCGGACGCTCATGGAAGGACAGCGATGAAACTCGCGACTATCCGAATCGGCGACGGTACCAGGGCCGTCCGCGTAGAGGGGAGCCGCTACGCGGAGCTCGACGCTCCCGACGTCGGCGGGCTGCTGGCCCGGGAGGACTGGCGGACCGCGGCCGAGGCGGCCGAGGCGGACCGGCCACTGGCCGACGTGGACTACGCACCGCTCGTACCCCGTCCGGGAAAAATTCTCTGCGTCGGCCTCAACTACCGCAACCACATCCTGGAGATGGGCCGTGAGCTGCCGCAGTACCCGACTCTGTTCGCGAAGTTCCCCGAAGCGCTGGTGGGCCCGTACGACCCGGTGGTGCTGCCGCCCGAATCCACGGCCGTCGACTGGGAGGCGGAACTGGCGATCGTGATCGGACGCACCGTCCGCCGCGCCGACGCCGCCGAGGCCGAGGCGGCGATCGCGGGGTTCAGCGTGCTCAACGACGTCACCGCGCGCGACTGGCAGTACCGCACCCCGCAATGGCTGCAGGGCAAGACGTTCGAGGCCACCACACCGTTCGGTCCGTTCCTCGTCACCCCCGACGAACTGCCGGGCGGCACCTCACCCGCGCTGACGTTGACCTGCTCGGTGGACGGCGAGGCGATGCAGAAGGCCGACACCGGTGACCTGGTGTTCGGGCCTGTCGAGCTGGTGCGTTACGCGTCGACCATCCTCACCCTCAACCCGGGAGACGTGATCGCCACCGGTACCCCGGGCGGTGTCGGCCACGCCCGCAAGCCCCCTCGCTACCTCACCGACGGCTCGCGCCTCGTCACCGAGATCGACCACCTCGGCCGGCTGGAGAACACCGCGCGCACGGAGCTCGGCTGATGTCCGCACGGCAGTGGATGGACCACGGCACTCAGCTGTTCCTGGCCACGGTCGACTCGCTGTCCGACGGCGACCTCGACGCGCCGAGCGCGCTGCCGGACTGGAACCGCAGACATCTGATCGCCCACGTCCACTACAACGCGGAGGCGCTCCGACGGTTGGTGAGCTGGGCCCGCACCGGACGGGAGTCGGCGATGTACCCCAGCCCGGGGCATCGCGACGCCGAGATCCAGGCGGGCTCCCGGCTCGCGCCGGAGGAGTTGCGGCGCCTGGTGCGTGATTCGGCCAAGGAACTGGCCGAGGACGTAGGCGCATTGCCTCAGCGCGCGTGGTCTCACGAGGTGAGGACGGCCCAGGGACGGACGGTCCCGGCGACGGAGATCCTCTGGCTGCGCACCAGGGAGGTCTTCGTGCACGCGATCGATCTCGACGCCGGCGTCGGCTTCGACGACCTGCCGGCGGATCTGCTGCGCGCGCTGATCGACGACACACTCGGCCGCCGTACGGCCGCCGGCCACGCCCCGGCACTGGCCCGCTGGCTCACCGGCCGCACCTCCCGAGCACCCGACCTCGGGCCGTGGCTGTAGGAGCGTCAGGCCCTGGAGCCACAACCGTCACTGCCTGCCGGGGCGAGCCCGGCAGGCAGGACATGGATTCCGCAGCGGGGAACTTACGGTCGGGACGCTGACGGCCCGGCCCGGCCCGGCCTACGCTCCTGGGGAGCCCGGCAAGGTGTCAAAGATGCGCCGCTGACCGGCAGGAACGGGAGGTCCACACAGTGATCGACGGCATCCCAGTGATCGACGCGGTCGTGCATCCGTACAACCTCACAGAGGAGAATTTCCGTACCCCGCACGCGCGGCCGATCACCGACATCGTCTCCGGCGGCAACCGCGCCGTCGCACCACCGGGATACCGGCTGACCAAGGACGGCTACGAGCGGAACTGGTCGATCGAAGAGGTCGCGACCATGTCGTTCGTGGAGAGCTACGCCGACCTCGCCACCTACCACGTGGTCCCGATCCGCGCCTACCACGACGGTATCTGCTCCGTCGAGAAGGGCCTGGAGGCCCAGGAGCGCTGGCCGGACAGGTTCATGTTCTACGTCGGCGTGGACCCGTTGGAGGGGCCGAAGGCCGTCGAGGATCTAGAGCGCCAGATGGAACTGTTCGACAACGTCGCCGGCCTCAAGCTCTACCCGAACAGCTGGCTCGGCCAGGAGGTCGAGGGCTGGCTGATGGACGACCCCGAGGTCGCGTTCCCGTTGTTCGAGAAGGCGCAGCAACTCGGCATCCGTACGGTCGCGATCCACAAGGCCATCCCCCTGGGACCCGTGGAGCTGCGCCACTACCGCGTCGACGACATCGACCGCGCCGCCATGGCCTTCCCCGGTCTCAACTTCGAGATCGTGCACGGCGGCATGGCGTTCCTTGAGGAGACGGCCTGGCAGCTGGCCCGGTTCCGCAATGTGTGGGTCAACCTGGAGACCACCGCGACGATGATCACCAACCGCCCGGCGGCGTTCGAGCGTGCCTTCGCCGCGCTCATCGCCAACGGCGGTCCACGCGCGCTGTCGCAGATCTTCTGGGGCACCGGCTGCATGGTGTCGCACCCCCGGCCGCATCTGGAGCACTTCGCGCGCGACTTCTCCTTCTCCCCCGAGCTCACCGAGCGGTACGGGCTGCCGGAGATCACACCCGAGGTCAAGCGGGCCGTTCTCGCGGAGAACTATGCCCGGCTGCACGGCATCGACCTCGGTGAGCGCCTGTCCCGGCTGAAGGGGGACGAGTTCGACCTGCGGCGCCCGGACGGCACCGAACCCGCCCCCGGCTACTCGACCACGGCCGTCGCCGATGTCGCCTACTGACCGCCCGCTTCGGACCTGGGCCGACCGTTTCGTCGACGTCGGCGGGATCCGGACCCACTATCTGGAAGCCGGGGACGGCCCGCGGACGGTGGTACTGCTGCACTCCGGCGAGTTCGGCGGCGGCGCCGAGCTGTGCTGGGAGTACAACATCGCGGCGTTCGCCGAGCACTTCCGCGTGGTCGCCCCCGACTGGCTGGGCTTCGGCGAGACGGACAAACTGCACGACTTCGTGTCCAAGTCCGACCGCATGATCCGGCACATGGCCGCGTTTCTGCGGGTCCTCACGATCGACCGGGCCTATTTCGTCGGGGCGTCCATGGGCGCCACGCGGTTGCTGCACGAAGCGGCCCGGCCGACTCCGGGGCTGCCGATCGCCGCGATGGTGCTGGTCTCGGGCGGCGGCTTCGTGCCGGACAACGCCCACCGGCGCTCACTGCTCGCCTACGACGGCACCGACGAGGGCATGCGGGGGATCCTGCGGGCCTGCATGGCCGACACCGCGTGGGCCACGGACGACCGCTATGTCGCCCGCCGGGTGGCCGCCAGCCTGGAGCCCGGGGCGTGGGAGGCGATCGCCGCGGCACGCCTCAAGGCACCGAACGTCCCGGCCCGCTCGGACTTCGGCCAGGCCGACGCCATCGCCTACGAGCGCGTCACCGTGCCGACACTGGCCTTCGCGGGGGCCAAGGACCTGCTCCGCGAACCGGGATACCACCAGGCCCTGGAGCGCATCCCCGGCGCCGAGGTGGAACTGCTCGACGACGCGGGGCACCTGCTGAACATCGAGCGGGCGCAGCGGTTCAACGCCCGAGCCGTCCGTTTCCTGACCGACTTGGAGAAGCCATGAGCTGCGGTACGGACGAGGTGCGCGACGCACTGCGCCGCGTCGCCGATCCCTGCGCCGTCGCGACCGGGGTACCGGTCGACATCGTCGCGATGGGTCTGGTCCAGGACGTCCGGGTCGACTCCGGCGAGGTCACCGTCGAGCTCCGGCTGACCAGCCCCTTCTGTATGCAGATCGGGCTCATCACCGAGCAGGCGCGCGCCGTCGTCGGTGAGCTGCCCGGGGTCACCGAGGTCCGGATCGAGGTCGATCACGTGGCGGAGTGGATGCCCGAGGACATGGATCCCGAGGCACGGGCGGCCCTGCGCCGCGTCCGCCCGTTGTCCCTGACGGTGATTTCCTGAGGGTCCGGCCCTGAGAGGGCCCGGACGCCGACTGGGGCCCACCCGCGCTGACGCGGGTGGGCCCCCTTGTCGTTTGCCTTGACAGCCGTGAGCGGGTCAGCGCAGCCCGGCGCCGCCGTTGACCGGCAGTACCTGCCCGTTGATCCACTCGCCGTCCTCGGAGAGCAGGAAACTCACGGCCGCGGCGATGTCCTCGGGCTTGCCGAAGCGAGGGGAACGCAGCATGTCGAAGACCGCCCTGCGGTCGTCCTCGGAGTTCATCGCCTTGTTGTTCTCGGTGAGCACCATGCCCGGCGCCACCACGTTGCAGCGGATGTTCTCCTTGCCCCAGCGGGTCGCGATGTGCTTGCTCATCGCCACGACACCCGACTTCGACGCGCCGTAGCTCACCCGGCTGCGGTCGCCGTACAGGACGAGGCCGGAGATCGTGTTGACGATCGCCCCGCCGCCACTGGCGAGCATCGCCGGGACGGCGTACCGGGCGGTGAGGAAGTAGCCGGTGAGGTTGACCTCCAGGCTGCGCCGCCACACATCGAGCGGCACGTCGACCAGGTCGGTGTCGCGGCCCAGGGTGTTCTGCGAGAGATCGGCCGCCACGTTGAACAGCCCGTCGACGCCGCCGTACGCGTCGACGGTCGCCGCCACCAGGTCACGGCAGGCGTCGGCGTCGGCGATGTCGAACCACAGGGAGGTGGCGTCGCCGCCCCGCTCCCGGATACCGGCGGCCACCTTCTCCGCTCCGGCGCCGTCGAGGTCACCGACCATCACCCGTGCGCCCTCCTCCGCCAAGCGGCGGGCGGTGGCGGCACCGATGCCGGAGGCACCACCTGCCACGATCACTGCCTTGTCGGTGAGTCCACGCACGGGCTCCGTTCCTCTCTGCCGTCGAACGCACTGTAGACCTGCTGGTGGGAACCGCTCGGCCGGCCCGTCAGGTCGACATGCTCAGTGCCTCGTGGGAGGAGCCGGTGACCTGGCGGTAGTGCTGCAACATGGTGGCGAGTTCCTCCTTGCTGATGACGTCCTCGATGCGGTCGAAGGGCTTGTCGCCGGTGCGTTCGTAGACCTCGCGGAGGATGGCGTCGGGCGGATTGGTGCGGTTGAGCCGCACCACCTCGGCGGTGGCGGGGAGACGTTCCCGCTCGTAGGCGACGAGGGCCGAGACCACGTCGGTGTGCGCGCGGAGCGCGTCGGTGAGGGCGCGGGTGTCCACGATGGCCTGTCCGGCGCCGTTGGAGCCACGCGGGACCATCGGGTGGGCGGCGTCGCCGAGCAGGGTCACCCGGCCGAAGCTCCAGCGGTCCAGGGGTTCTTGGTCGACCATGGGGTATTCGAGGATCTGGTCGGCGTTGCGGATCAGCTCCGGTACGTCCAGCCAGGGGAAGCGCCAGTCGGCGAAGGGCTCGATGACGTCGGCGATGTGGCCGTCACGGTTCCAGTCCCGGTCGCCGCGCTGTGGGACCGGAACCTCGGCGACCCAGTTGACCAGTTGGCGACCGGAGCTGTCGATGTTGTCGCGGATGGGGTAGACGACCAGCTTGCCGGTGGCGAGCCAGCCGGCGCGGATCATGCTGGCGCCGGTGAGGACGCGCTCGTGGCGAGTCACCCCGCGCCACATGCTGTAACCGGAGTACACGAGGCCGTCCTCGCCGGGATGCAGCTGCGAGCGCACCGCGGAGTGCACGCCGTCGCAGCCGATCAGCAGATCCGCGCGGATATCGACCGTTCCTTCGGCGGTCTCCACCTGGGCGGTGACACCGTGCGCGTCCTGGGTGAAGGAGCGGAAGGTGTGACCGAGGGCGATGGCGTCGCCACCCAGCCGCTGTTCGACCTCCGCCGCAAGGATCAATTGCAGGTCCCCGCGGTGGATCGAGTACTGGGGCCACGCGTAGCCGGCCGCCGCGCCCAGTGGCTCGGCGTAGATGAACTGGCCGAAGCGGTTGTAGAACACCGACTCCGCCGTCTGCACCGCGGCACTCGCCAGCTTGTCGGTCAGGCCGACGCGGTGCAGTTCCCGGGAGGCGTGCGGCAGGATGTTGATGCCGACCCCGAGTGGCCGCAGTTCGGGCGCCGCCTCCACGAGGCGGGCGGATATTCCCGCAGCGTGCAGTTGGAGTGCGAGGGTGAGTCCGCCGATACCGGCGCCGACGATCAGCACCTGTGCGGGCTTGGTCATGAAGGGCTTCCGTTCTCAGGCGGGGGTGATGGTGACCTGCAAGGTGTCGAAGCCGCGGAGGAAGTTGTTGAGCATGGGGCGGGGGGTGTCCGCGAACTCGACCGACCTCACTCGCCGGGCGAAGGCGGACAGCAGCGCGTCCGCCTCCATGCGGGCGATCGGCGCGCCGACACACTGGTGGATGCCCCGGCCCAGCGCCACATGCCCGCCGGCGTCCCGCGTGATGTCGAAGCGGTCGGCGGTCTCTCCCCAGCGGTCCGGATCCCGGTTCGCGGCTCCCGGGAGAAGCATGATCTTCTGCCCCTCCGTGACGGGGATGCCCTCGATGTCCGTGTCCTCGGCGGGAGTGCGGATGATCTGGCGGACGGTCGAGGTGTGGCGCAGTGTCTCGTCGAAGGCGAACTTCCCGCGCGCCGGCTGCTCGCGCAGCAGTGCCCACTGATCCGGGTTCGTGATCAGGAGGTACAGGGTGTTCGCCAGGCTGTGGATGGTGGTGTCGATCCCGGCGCCGACCAGCGACCGCACCAGGTTCGGGGCCTGCGCGTCGGTGAGTTCACCCCGGTCGACGGCGTCCCAGATCAGCGCGCCGAAGCTGCCGGGCTGGACGTTCTCCCGCCGACAACTGTCACGCACCCAACTGACGGTCGGCTCCAGGTCGCCCATCTCGGCGAGCGCCCGCTTCGCGCGGGGTGTCCTGGGACCCATGGACTCGAAGAGGAACTTGCTGTAGCGCAACAGGTGCTCGCGCCCCTCCTGCCGCACACCCATGACCGCGTCAGGGATCACCTTGAGCGGATAGGCCTCCGCGAAGTGGGTCTGCGCGTCGAAGGTACGCATGTCCAGGAGCCGGTCGACGATCTCGTCGGCCGCCGTCTGGAAGTCGTCGCGCATCCTGCGCAGGTTGCGCGGAGCGATGACCGAGGTCATCACGGTCTTGATCGCCGTATGGCCCGGTGGGTCGTTCTCCGCCAGCAGCCCGGGCTCACGGAAGCTCTCGTCGTACTTCAGATCGAGGACCCCGCCGCCCCGGCTGTTGAGGAACATCGCCGGGTTCTCGATGATCGACTTCACCGTCGCGTAGCGGCCGACCGCCACCAGGCGGAACCCCTCGCTCTGTTGCACCCGCACGACCGGACCCGCATCGAGGACCGCTCGGTGGAAGTCGCCGGGATCCCGCAGCACCTCGTCCGAGAAGGGGTCGAGATCGAGTTCAGGCATGGTGGTCGTCATCTCTGGACGCCCTTTCACGTCGGGGAGGGTCAGAGGTCCAGGACCAGTCGTGGGCAGGCGGCGCGGGACACGCAGACCATCATGACCTCGTTCTCTTCCTGTTCCTCTTTGCTCAGCACCGCGTCCCGGTGGTCGACCTGTCCCGAAACCACAGCGGTTTCGCAGGTGCCGCAGGTGCCCTCCTGACACGAGGACAGCATCTGAATCCCGGACTCGCGCACCACGTCGAGGATCGAGCGGTCCGCCGGCACCGTCAGCACCTTGCCGGAAGCAGCCAGTTCCACCTCGAACTCGGTGTTGGCGACCGCACCCGGCGTGGCGGCAGAGAACCGTTCGAAGTGGATGGTGCCGTTCGGCCAGTGGGCTCCCATCCGTTCGATCGCTTCCAGCATGCTGTTCGGCCCACAGGCGTACAGCAGTTCACCGGGGCGCGGATCGCGCAGCAGGGCGGCCAGGTCCGGCACCCCCTGTTCGGAGTCGATGTGCAACCGCACTCGGCTTCCATGGTCGGCGATCAGCTCCTCCGCGCACGCCATGCCCTGCCGGGAGCGCCCGCAGTAGGTCAGCGACCACTCGGCACCGGCCCTCTCCGCCTCGTGCAGCATCGGCAGGATCGGAGTGATCCCGATGCCCCCGGCAAGGAAGCGGTAGCGCGGTGCCCGTTTCAGGGCGAAGTGATTGCGCGGACCTCGCACCATCAGCTTGTGTCCGGTCCACACTTCGTCATGGAGGCACTGGGAGCCACCGCGGCCCTGCTCCTCACGCAGCACCATGATCGACCACTCCTCGTCCGAGGGGCGGCCGCACAGGCTGTACTGCCGCTCGATCCCGTTCGGCAGCAGCACGTCGATGTGTGCCCCGGGGGTCCAGGAAGGCAAGGGCTGCGCATCGACGCTGATGAGCCACAACTGCACGACGTCCGCCGTGACCCGTCGGCGGCGTGTCACCACGACGGGAAGCTCCTCCTCTGTGGTTCGTGCTGATGCGAGCAAGGTTTCTGCCACCGTCATGACAACTCCATTGACGTCCTCGGGTGCTGCCCACAGTTAGCCAGGTTGTCGGCGCGCGTTCACGCGTTCCCGCTGGAATTCCGTGAAGAGGAATCCTCGATGGAGCCCCCGCGAGTTCCCCCATACGGAATCAGGTGCGACCATGGGATCATGAGTGTCGAATCCAATGGCGGGTTGACCTCGGTGGACCGGGCTTTGCAGATCCTCGAGTTGCTGCGTCACCACCGCACGGTGCGGGTTATGGAGGTCGCCGAGCATCTCGGGGTGGCTCGCTCGACCGCGCACCGCCTGTTGCAGGCGCTGGTGCACCGGCAGTTCGTCGTCCAGGACGCCAACAAGCTCTACTATCGTGGCCCGGCGTTCCTGACGGCCGGTTTCGGTGACGATCGGATCCCTGTCCTGCGAGGAGTGGCACGGGCACACCTGGAGCGGCTTTCGGCCGTCCTGCAGGAGACCTGCCATCTCGCGGTGATCGAGGGCAACGGAGCTCGTTTCATCGACGGTGTGGAGAGCCCACAGATCCTGCGTGTGGGGCTGCGGATCGGAATGCTGTTGCCCGCGCACATCACTGCGGTGGGCAAGGCTCTGCTGGCGGAGCTGTCCGATGCGGAGCTCTTCGCGCTCTACCCGCGCGGACTTCCCGGCAGCCCGGTCGAGGCGAACCGACGGGCTTCGCTGCGCCGGGAACTCGCCACCGTGCGCAAACGCCGGTACGCCACCAATATCGACGAGAGCGCCAAGGGTGTGAGGGCCGCGGCGGTGGTGGTGAAGAACTCCGACGGACTGGCCGTGGCCTCCATCGCGGTGGCCGCCCCCAGCACGCGGTGCCCGCGGTCGGGACTCGGGCGGCTCGCCGAACACCTTCATGAGGCCGCTACCGCCATCGAGGGATCCCTGGCCGGCACCGGCCCAGGTGCCCATGGGAGAAACACCTCCAGCCCCAAGGGATAGGGGTGCGGTGTCGACGGTGCCGCCGGCCTCGGAGCCGTGTGCAACCGACCCACGGGATCGCATCGCTGCATACGGCAGCCGCCGGTTTGCCCAGAGTCCAGCGGGCTGCCGGCTGCCGGGTCAACTACTTCCGGTTTGCCCTTTCACCCCAACCGCTCGGCAGCACAGCGCGACGGTGGGTCCTGCGGGCGTCCCAGAGCCCGGACAGCCCGCTCTGTCGGCACGAATTCCTCATTGTGGAATCGCGTCACGCCAGAACCTCGATTGCCGCTGATCGACCTAGTCTGACCAGCGCATTGGCTTCGTCAAAGGAGATGTGAGGCATGCGGTCCTACACAGACACCCCGAAGTTCGCCGTCAACGCCTATTCCACCCCGCACAACGGCGTCTTCGACGACATCGAGCAAGTAGCGGCCATCGGGGGCGCCGCCGTGGGCCTGTGGGAGGGCAAGTTCGCCGACGGCCAGGACGAGCAGATCGCACGTTCTCTGCGGGAACACGGTCTGGAGGCGGCGTTCTGTGTGCCGCGGATGCACTCCGTCCTCGGAATTCCCTTCGACAAGCCGGGCACCCCGAAGGACCCACGGGAGCGGACCGAGCTGATCTGCGAGAGCATCCACCGGCTCGCGGCCTTCTCCCCCGCCGTGATCGCCATCGCGCCCGGCACCAGCGGAGACCCGGCACATCCGGCGGGTCCGGTGGAGGCGATCGCCGAGAATCTGCCGGCGATCGCCGACGCCGCCGCCGAGCACGGCCTGCAGATCGGTCTCGAACTGCTGGCCGAGCGCCGGGGGTCGCCGCTCCACACCATTCCCGCGATGGTGGAGGTCATCGACCAGGTCGGCCGGGACAACGTCGGGATCATGTTCGACATCTTCCACAGCTGGTGCGAACCCGGGCTCCACGAGCAGATCGCCAAGCACGGCCACCGCATCAACAGCGTCCAGGTGTGCGACATCCGCGTCCAGGAACGCAGTGGCTTCGACCGTGAACTGCCCGGGCGGGGCCGCGGCGTCGCCCCGGAGATCATCGCCAGTCTGCTGGAGGCCGGATACGACGGTCTCTGGGAGCTGGAGGTGTTCTCCGACGACGGCACCTACGGCAGCGACTTCCCCGACTCCTACTGGAAGCAGCCGCACCAGAAGTTCCTCTCCCAGTCCAAGAAGGCCTTCGAGGAGAGCTACCGACAAGCACTGTCCCTTCTGGAGCAGCGGGCCCGGTGACGGATGTGACGGAGGCCTCCTTCGTCGACTCCCTGCTGCACCCGGGGTTCTACAAGCTGGGCTACGTCACCAACGACCGGGAGCAGGCGGTCGACGTCCTGTCCGAGCAGCTCGGCATCGAGGAGTTCGTGCCCTTCGAACCGGCCTTCACCGTCACGGCGGGGGATGGCCGAACGGGTGAAGCCAGTCTGCGCTGCGCCTTCTCGGCGGGACGGCAGTTGGTCATCGAGGTCCTGCAACCCGTCGACGGGCTGGTCGACATCTTCACCGAATCGCTGACGGACAGCGGCGGATTCCAGCTCGTCTTCCACCACGTGGCGGTCCTCGTCGAGGACCTCGGCGCCGTCAAGAAGGCCGCTGCCGGGCTGCGTCTCACCCCGGCGATCGAGGCCCACCTGCCCAGCGGCATGTCCTTCACCTATCTGAAGCTGCCCGGGCTCGGCCACTACGTGGAGCACGACCAGTACGACGGCGACAGCGGGGCGTTCCTGGACAGCGTCCGTGACAAGAGGATCGCGAAGCGGCAGACGGCTCAACGTCGGTGGCACCAGGGCCCACCGCACCCACCACAGACACAGAGGCGGACAAACGATGGACAACAAGGACGTGGCCCTCAAGGTCGCGGAGGAACTGTTCCACGACCTGGACCCCACGGCGGTGGACCGCTGGATGGTCCCGGACTACCGGCAGCACAACCCGACCATCGCCGACGGCCGTGACGGGCTGCGTGCCGCGATCACCACCCTGGCGGCCCTGGCGGGGGGAACCCGCTTCGAACCGGTACGGGTGATCGGCGACGGCGACCAGGTCGCCGTGGTCGGCGTCTACCACCATCTCAACAGCCCTGAGCCGCTGTTCGCGTTCGACCTGTACCGGTTCGAGCAGGGCAGGCCGGCCGAGCACTGGGACGCGCTGGCCCCGATGGGGACGCGGTCGGCGAGCGCCCGGTCCGGAAGCGGCCTCGCGGGGCCGGCCGGCGACACGGCCGACACCGCGGCCAACCGGGCGCTGGTCGTCGAGTTCGCACAGCGGGTCCTGTCCGAGGCCGACTACTCGCTGCTGTCCCACTACGTCTCCAGTGAGACCGCCGGGACGTCACTCGCACCCGGCACACGGGCCGTCAGCACCCCTGTCTGGTGGCCGCCTCACCAGCAGGCGGCGGGAACCGGCCACGACCCCGTCTACAAGGTCGTCCACAAGGTCGTCGCCGAGGGTGACCTCGTCCTGTTGCAGTCCGAAGGCGAGCTCGGTGTCCCGGTCGCCATCTGGGACCTGTTCCGCGTCGCCGACGGCGCGATCGTCGAGCACTGGGACATCATCAACCCGGTTCCCACCGACGCGGCGCACACCAACGGGCTGTTCTGAACAGCAACAGCGACAGCAACAGACAAGGCTGGGGCGTCGGGTGTGTACCCGACGCCCCAGCCTTTGAGCGCCCTGCCTACTTCGCCTGCTTCTCTGCCGTACGCAGCCGTGCGGGCCAGATGCCCTGCTTGCCCGGCGCGAGGATGCCGGCCGGATCGAGCGCGTCCTTGATCTTCTCCACCATGGCCATGTGGGAGTGGTCGTTGTGGTCGAACTGTTCCGCGACGAGGTCCATGAAGGCGGGGTGCGCACGGTATTCGCCGTATCCCATCTCGGCCGCCTCGACCACCAGGTCACGGTAGAGCTCGTAGACCTCCTTCACCTGCGGCTCGTTGCCGACGTTGTAGAGCATCAGCGCGACATGGATGGCGAACCGCTGGTAGAGCATGATGCCGACGGTGTAGTCGATCCCGTGCTCCGCTTCGCGGGTGCTCACCAACTCGACGATGTTGCGTACGTCCTCCCCCTTGAGGGGGACCGTCGAGGCGAAGGAGATGTGGCCGCCGTTGGTGCCGTGCCAGTTGAGGACCTGGAGCATCGACAGGTCGGGCACGCCCGCCATCACCCGCGACTTCTGGTCGGCGAGGGCCGGGCTGTCGAGCTTCGCCTCCGCCGGGTCGATGGTGTTCCCAGTGACCTCGGCGTCGGGGATGGAGGCGAACGCCGCGCTGATCCGCTCGAAGTCACGCTCGACGGTCTGACGGTCTCCGTACAGGGCGAAACGGATGTTCCACGCCCCGATCCGCGCGGCCTCCCACATCATGCCCTCGGCGAGCTCACGGGGAACCGAACTCTTCTTGTCCCAGACCGCGCTGCGCGGAAGGCCGTTCGGCAGCGCGGTGAGCGCGGGGAACAGAATCGGGCAGTTGCCGACCGTGCCGTCGACCAGGAACGGGCGGAACGCCTCGACCAGGGCCTCCAGGTCGCTGTCCCGGCGCACCTTGATCTGGCAGTCCTTGTAGGCGTCAGGCTGGGGCATCACCCAGACACCCATCTTGGTGACGATGCCCATGTTGGACTGCATGAACAGGCTGTCCGTGCGCGGGCCGAAGCCGCGCTTGGACAGATGCCACGTCTTGCTCCCCGACATCGCCCCCGTGCCGGTCCGCACCACCGAACCGTCGGCGAGGACGACCTCCATGCCGCACTCGGCCGCCGCGTGGTCGTAGTAGAGGGTGAAGCCGTTCCCGTGCTCCAGGGTGTTGCCGACGACGCTGCCCCAGCTCAGGTCGGGTACGTCCACCCAGAGCTTCTTGCCCGAGGCCTGCACGGCGTCGTAGAGCTCGCGGAAGGACACACCGGGTTCCACCACAACGTAGGCGAGTTCCTCGTTGATCTCCAGCACCCGGTTCATCCGGCGCAGATTGACCACGACGGTGTCCGGGTCGAGGGGGGCGGCACCGCCGTAACCGTAGTTCCGTCCCTGCGAGCTGGTCCAGATCGGGACACCGGTCTCGGAGGCGATCCGGACCACGGCCTGGACGTCCTCCACCGAACCGGGTTGGACAACCGCCTTCGCGCGGTATCCGAAACTGGCGGGTGCGTAGGGATCGGCGAAGTCCGCCAGCGACTCCTCGTCGGTGATCACATGCTCCGGGCCCAGCGTCTCGCGCCAGCGGGTCAGGGCTGTCTCCAGGTCCCCGGACGTGTGCGCAGCCGTGTCAGGCCTGTCGTCGGTGCTGGTCATATCGGTTCTCCCAGGGCTCTGTTCCTTGAAGGGGTCATCGGGCTGCCGCGGCCTCGAAGGCCTTGACGATCTCGTCGAGGCGCCCGGAGATCGGCGCGAGCAACTCGGGGTGCGTGACGATGTAGAGATCTCCGCGTCGGACGCCGTCGAGGATGATCCCAGCCGCCACGTCCGCCTCCATCCAGCGGGCCTCCGGCAGGTGGTCGTCGTTGCTCCCGTTGGACACCCGTTCCTTCAGCCCGGGCCGCTTGCGGGAGTTGTCGCCGATGTTCGACTTCACCTGCGCCGGTGTCACCACGGACAGCCCGACCGAGCTGCCCTCGCCTTCCAGTTCGGCCCGGACGGCCTCGGTCAGCGCGACGACGGCGTACTTGGACGCCGAGTAAGCGCTCATCCCGTGGGTGGCCATGAGGCCGGCCATCGACGAGGTGTTCAGAATGTGGCCCCCGGCGGGATTGGCTTTGAGCAACGGGAGGAACGCCTTCATTCCGTGCAGGACACCGTAGAGGTTGATGTCGAGCACCCAGCGGAAGTCCTCGAGCGTCAACTCGTCGAACGGCGCGAGGGGTCCGACCCCCGCGTTGTTCGCCACGAAGTCCACCCGCCCGAACCGTGCCACGGTCCAGTCGGCCAGCTCCTGCACGGCCGAGGCGTCACTGACGTCGACCCGGTAGGGCGTCGCGCCGATCTCCTCGGCGGTCTTCGTGGCAAGGTCCTCGTCGTTGTCCGCGATGACGACCGAGGCCCCTTCGACCACGAGTCGCGCCGCCAGTGCCTTGCCGATTCCGGACGCGCCGCCAGTCACAACGGCTACGCGGTCACGGAAATCATTGATTCCGGTCATGGTGACCTCCTCTCCTCTGCTCTGATCTGTTCAAAAGTGATTCGGATGGGTGGAAGGACAGCCGAGCGTCCCGTGCTCCGGGATGTGCTCCGGGAACCGGGGCCTTTCAGACGGCTCCCCGGAGCAGGCGTTTGAGCTTGGCCGGCGGTGTGGGGTGGTTGACGGCCATGACCGTGTGCCGTACGTCGGCGTCGGGCCAGGCCAGGACGGCCTGACCAGCCGTCAGATCACCGTCGAGCACCGCCGGTTTCCCGGAGGGCGCCGCGGCGCCCACCATCTTCAGGTCCCAGCCGAACTGCTCGGTCCAGCCGTACCGCGAGGGCCGGTGGATCGGCGCGTCATCACCGTGGAGCAGTGCGAGGGCGGCTACCCGCGCCTGTTCCACGGCGTTCGTCCAGGTGGGGATCCGCCTCCAGCCGCTGTCGGAGCCCGGGGGATCCAGGACGGCGACATCACCCGCCGCCACGATCCCCGGCGCCGCGCGGCACCGCTCGTCGACGTGGACTCCACAGTCGACACGCAGCCCGGATCCGGCCAGCCACTCGATGTTCGGCACGTCTCCCGCGGCGGTCACCACCACGTCGGCCTCGAACCGTCGTCCGTCCCCCGTCGACACGGCGCACGGATACGGGTCGGTGTCCGACCCCGCGAGCAGGGTCACCTTGTCGGCTACGGCGAGCACGACGCCGGCTTGTTCGGCCAGTTCCCGCACCACCGCGCCCATGTACGGGCCGACGAGTGCGTCCAGCGGCGGGGCGATGTCGACGACCGTGACCTGCTTGCCGAGTGCGCAGCACGTCGACGCGATCTCCATGCCGAGGAAGCCACCCCCGACGACGAGGACGGACGAGGCGTGGGCCAGCCGGTCGCGCAGGGCGAGGCCGTCGGCCCGGGAGCGCAGGACGAGCTCCCGCGCCCGCGGATGTCCGGGCACCCCCAGGCAGCGGGCCCGCGCGCCCGAGGCGATCACCAGACCGTCGAACGGGACGTCACCCTCGGTGGTGCGCACCACCCGGGCCCCCGCGTCGAGACCGGTGGCGCGTACGCCGAGCCGGAGTTCGACGCCGGAGGGCAGTCCTCCGAGGTCGGTGTCCCCGGGCGGCTGCCGGCCCGCGAGGACGCCCTTCGACAGGGGCACCCGGGTGTAGGGCGGATCCCCTTCCTCGCTCAGTACCGTGACACGCCCTTGGAACCCTTCGGCGCGCAGCGTGTCGACCGCCGTGACCGCGGCGATCGAGCCGCCGACGACCACCACGTTCCGGGGGGCGCTCACCACGTACGTCCTCTCGTGCGTCCTCTTGTGCGTCCTCTCGTGGCGTGGGCCCCACTCATGCGATGACTCGCAGCGCCGCGACCGGACAGGCACGGGCTCCCGCCTCGGCCTTGGCGCCGAGATTCTCGGGCAGTACCTCGTGCCGGAGCACGACCACCGCGTCGTCGTCGAGGTCGTAGACCTCCGGAGCGACGTCGGCGCACAGCCCGTGTCCTTCACAACGGGCCTCGTCAGTCTGGATCCGCATGGGAGCCTCCCTGCTCTTCGGTCTTCAGGCCTTGTGCAGGCGAACGGGTACCGATGTGTAGGAGCGGATGATGGGATGCACGATCGGCCGTGCCTCGCCCACGGGCTCGATACGGGCCACGGACCGGGCGAGCCGGGTGAGCACCGAGGTGATCTCCAGCCGGGCCAGTCCCTGCCCGGCGCACCCGTGGGCGCCGTAGCCGAGCGCCACGTGGTCGGCGTTCTGGCGCGTGATGTCGAACTCGTCGGGGCGGTCCCACTTGCGCTCGTCCCGGTTGGCCGAGGCGAAGAAGACGGCGATCCGCGCGCCCTCCGGCAGCGGGTGTCCGCCGATCTCGGTGTCCCGGGCGACGATCCGGGTGAAGGCCCGCAGCGGGCTCTCCAGGCGGATCGCCTCGTTGAACGCCGAGGCCGCGAGGTCCGGGTTCTCGCGCAGCAGGTCCCACTGGTCGGGGTGCTGGGAGAAGAGCGCGATCGCCGACCCGAGAGCACTGATCGTCGTCTCCAGCGAGGGAGCGAAGTAGTCGACCATGAGCATCGGGCACTTGCTCATGGGGACCTCTCCCCGGTCGGCCGCCGCGAGCAGCTCATGGCCGAGCGACCCGGGCGCCATGCGCCGCTGTTCCACCGCACCACCGATGTACGCGGACAGTTCGAGGGCCTTGGGGAACGACACCGCATGACGTTCCGAGGGCGGACCGAACGCGTCCAGGGCGGCGACCGCCCAGCCGATCAGCTGGTCACGCGAGTCGTCCGGGAATCCGATGAAGTCCGGGACCACCGACATGGGCATGGCCTGGGCGATGTCGGTGACGCCGTCGAGGACCTCGTCCCGCTCCAGCAGCGCGTTCACCAGCGCTTCGGCCTTGGCGTCGATCGACGATCGCTCCTCGCGCAGGGCGCGCGGGGTGAGTCGGTGGGCGACGACCTGGCGGAGGTGTTCGTGCTCCGCTCCGTCACTGGTCAGGGTCGCGCCCCGCATCAGGTCGTTGATCGCGCCGTTGAAGGCCACGCCCTGGCCGGACAGGAAGGTCTCGTCGTCGGCGAGCACACCGCGTACCTCGTCGTAGCGACCCACCGCGTAGACCTGTTGCCTCGACAGGTACGCCACGGGGCCGACGTCACGCAGTCGCCGGTAGAGCTGGTAGGGAGCCACGACTGCTTCGTCGGAGAACAGGTCGGCATCGAACGCCGGTACGCCGTCGTGGACAGGGGGAGTTGGTGCGGTGGTGGACATGTGGCTCCTGACATCGGCGGCAGGGCCGGGCAGTCGGCCCGGTGGGGATGAGGTGTGCTTCTGAGATGCGTCACGGCTCGTGGCGGCGGACTCACACGCGGGGAAGCGGGTCACCGACCAGAACAGCGACCGGTCACACCGATGAGTGGTGGCCTGGATGACTTCACGCCGACCAAGCCCCCATATGTGAATGTAGGCTTACATTCACTGTTCTGCAAGTGGCCGGACCTGTCCGAACGCGCAGGTGTAGAGGACACGAGGTGGGAACGCCGCGCCCGCGGTCGGGGGCGCGGCGTCCCTCACGCGGCCTGGAGCGAGCCCGAAGAGGCGACCGGCAAGGCCGGTCAGTGCGGTTCCGGCCCGCCCAGGAGATACGCGACGACCGTTTCCTGCAGCCGGCTCTTCAGCGCGCTCCATGGCAGCGGCCGGTCCGACTCCAGGAACTCGCCCTGGGTGATCCGGTGCGCGACGCCGGCGTACATCAGGCGATAGGCGAAATCGAGCGCGACGGCGCGATCCGGGTGCGCGACGGGGACCCGCTCCAGAGCCGCGGAGAAGAGAAGGTTCCCCTCGACACTGACCCGGGTGCCCAGTTCCCGCACCGCCGCGTGACGGATGCCGAGCAGCAGGAACACCCGCACCAGCCCCTCGCGCGCCTGGAAGGCATCCGCGAACCCTCCCACCGCCTCGGCGATCGCGGCGGCCGGGTCCGGCACATCACGCAGCCGCTCCACCGACACGCGCTGCGTGACCTCCGCCCTGAGCATGTCGGTGAAGGCGAGGTGGATGGCGTACAGGAGTCCTTCCTTGTCGCCGAACCGCCGGTAGACGCTGCCCACCGACATGCCGGCCCGCTCGGCGACAGCGGCCACGGTGAGCGCTTCGACCCCGCCCTCCTCGAGCAGTGAGAACCCGGCTCGCAGGAACTCCTGCTCGGAACGGCGGCTCCGCCCCTGAACGGCTGCGGGCCTGCGCACGGAGTTGTCGGTCACCCGTACATGTTATCGGCGAGATTCCTCACGCTTGATCTTCGTCGCCGAAGATGACGACCTCCCGGCTGAGCAGGAAGAAGGAGAGGGACGGCTGGTGGAACGGTCCGTCCTTCTCCGCGTGCTCGATCAGCGCCTTCTGGTAGGCCCGGAACGCGGGGACGGCGTCCGTCCCGTCGAACCACAGGGCGGAATAGGCCTCGTAGGCAGGCTGCTCCGAGGCGCTGCCGAAGTAGGCGGCCATGCCGTCACCGGAGAGAGCCGTGTTCCACTGGTACCCGCGCAGGTCCCGGGCCGGGCCGGAGGCGTCGGAGATCACGGCGTCGTGAGCCCGCCGCCAGCGGTCCTGGAACTCGTCGGCGCTCACCCCGTCGGCGGCTTTGAGGAAGTAGAGCACCTTGACCTCGCCGGGACCGGGGTTCGGCACCTCGGTGACGTGCTCCTCGACGAGCAGGCTGTGCGCCGCGGGCAGGTCACTGAAGTTCGCCCCGTCGGGACCCACGACGTCCCGGGTGTACGGGTCCGCGAAGACCTGTCCCATCGACGGGAGGTCGTCGAAGTAGAGCTCCGTGACCGAGTCGCGGGGCCACGTCAACTGGTAGCCGATGTCCCCGGTGGCGCCGTAGGCGCTGTCGAAGACGTGGTTCTGGAGGTACTTGCGCGTCGTCAGCCTCTTGGCGCGGGCGAGGTCACCGTGTACGTCCCGGATGTAGTCGGCGTACTCGGCGTGGGTCATGTCGGGGCGGCGGCGAAGCACCGCGACCAGCTTGATCATCTCTGTCTCCTTCGACGGTTCTTCTCAGCGGATCAGGACGTGCCACGCGTCTCGTGAAGCGCGCGTGGCGATGGCTCGGTAGGTTCAGGGCGCCGCGATGACGCCGCCGTCGACGACGATGTCGGAGCCGTTGACATATCCGGCGGCGTCGGAGGCGAGAAAGGCCGCCACGGAAGCGACGTCCTCCGGTCGTCCGAACCGTCCCGCGGGGTTGGCACCGGCCATCGCGGCCCGCCCCTCGGGCCCCAACGCGGCGATCACGGGTTCGGTGGCGGGGGTGACGATCAGGCCCGGGCTGATGGAGACGGCGCGTATGCCGTGGGGTGCGCCGGAGGCCACGAGCTGCTTGGTGAAGGCGAGGACCCCGCCCTTGGCGGCGC
Source organism: Streptomyces sp. NPDC057623 (assembly GCF_042800355.1). Taxonomy (NCBI): domain Bacteria; kingdom Bacillati; phylum Actinomycetota; class Actinomycetes; order Kitasatosporales; family Streptomycetaceae; genus Streptomyces; species Streptomyces sp. NPDC057623. The sequence continues at coordinate 16,798 of NZ_JBHVGZ010000079.1, read as the reverse complement.
CGTGGGCGTGCTGGTGCACGAACCTGGCGCCGATGTGGCCGGCGACGCTGGCCGTGTTGATGACGACGCCGCCGCCCCGGGCGACCAGATGGGGCCAGGCCGCCTTGGTGGAGAGGTAGACGATGTCCAGCTCGTAGGTCAGGGAGAACTTCCAGGCCTCGTAGGTGACTTCGTCCCACGGGCCGACGCGGGCGACGGAGGCGTTGTTGAAGAGGATGTCTATGCCGCCGAAAGCCTGCACGGCGTCCTCGGCCCAGCGTGCGGCGCCCTCCTCCGTCGTCAGGTCGACGGGATGGACCGAGCGCATCCGCCCGCCCTCGGCCTCCACGAGGGCGACGGTCTCCTCGGCTCCCTCGGCGTTCATGTCGCAGCCGACCACCGCGGCGCCCTGGCGGGCGAACTCCAGGGCAGCCGCTCTCCCCATACCGCCGCCGGTGCCGCTGATCAGGGCTATCTTGCCGGACAGATCTGACATTGCTTCCTCCTGGAATCCGAATGGAACGGCGTTCGGTCGACCGGTGCGAGGACGAGGGCACGCCCGAGGGCGGACCCGCGGCCGGCCCTCGTCCCGTCGGCCGGCGATGCCGTCAGCGCGGCTTGCGGAGTGACCGCGGCCAGATGCCCTGCTTGCCGGGCGACAGGATGCCCGCGGGGTCGACGGCGTCCTTGATCCTCTCGACGAAGCGCAGATAGGCGTGGTTGTTGAAGGAGAACTGCTCGGCCGAGAGATCCATGAAGTTCAGGTGCGCGCGATACTCGCTGTACCCGATCTCCCCGGCGTCCCGGACCAGCTGACGGGCGATCTCGTAGGCGGCCCTGGTCGCTTCCTCGTCGTCGTAATCGAAGGAGAGGCCGGCGACACTGACCGCGCTGCGCGCGTTGATCACGATGATGTCCGCGGCGTAGTCGAGTCCGACGGCCTCGACCCGCTCGCGCAAGAAACGGTGCAGTTCGTAGACCTTCTCGCCGGTGAGCGGGACAACGGGCGAGAAGCCCATGTGCCCGCCGTGTTCACCGCCGTACCAGCCGCCCATCTGGGCCCAGGCGAGGTTGGGGACGCCCGCCAGCACCTGGTCGGAGGGGTTCGGCAGATTCGGCCCGTCCTCGGGAGAGCTCTTCGAGCCTCGCACCCGGGCACCTGGGATCCGGGAGAACGCCGCCCGCGCCTTGGCGAAGTTGTGGTCCACCACGGGCTCGTCGCCGTAGAGGGCGAACCGGAGCATCCAGCGCCCCATGTCGAGCCTCTTGGCGATCTCGTCGATGGCGGCGTCGGGAATCGGCGTGCCGGGATCGCCGTCGTACCACTGGCTGCGCGGGCCGAGCGTCGAGGCGGTGACCACGGTGTTGAAAATGCACGGGACACCGTCGATGGTGCCGTCCAGCCGCAGCCGGCGCAGGGTGTCGACCAGTTGCACCAGGTCGGACTCGGCGAACACGTCGACCGTCACATGCATGATCTTCTCGACCGTCGGCGTGAGCCAGACACCCATCTTGGTGACGATCCCGAAGTTGGACTGCATGAACAGCTGGTCCAGCGAAGGGCCGTAGCTGCGCCGGTACAGGTTCCAGCTCGCGTTGCCCGGCTGCGCGCCCATCCCGGTGCGCAGCAGATCACCGTCGGCCAGCACCACCTCCATGCCGCAGGGCGCCATGAAGTCCTTGCCGTTGGGCAGGTAGGTCGTGCCGTGATCCAGCGAGTTGCCGACCAGGCTGCCCCAGCCCAGGTCGGGCACCGACACCATCAGCCGCAGACCGCGGGCCTGGACCTCGTCGTAGAGCTGCTGGAAACTGACTCCCGGCTCGACGAGCGCGTAGCCGAGTTCCTCGTTGATCTCAAGGATCTTGTTCATGCGCCGCAGGTTGACCGTGACCGAACCGGACAACCGTGGCGCGGCTCCGCCGTAGCCGTTGTTGCGGCCCTGGCTCTGCGTCCACAGAGGCACGTTGTGGCGGGACGCGATCCTCACGAGTTGCTGGATCTGCTCGACCGAATCCGGCTGGACGACCGCCGCGGCGCTCAGACCGTCCCACCGCGCTGGTTGGAACGGGTCCCGGAACTCCTGCTTGGCCTCCTCCGACACCAATACGTTCGCCGGGCCGACCACGTCGGCGAATTCGGACAGTGCGGCGGCGAGGGCGTCGTCAGGCACTACCGCCCGTTCAGTGGGCAGGTTCGACGGCGACATGGGCGGCTCCAATGTTCTGGCAAGTGAGTGTGAGAGCAACACCGGCCCAAGGGCGCGCGGCTACGCCTGGGGCCGGATGCACATGTGAACTCACATTTACATTCCCCTGACGGACAAGTTCACACACGGTCCAGCGGCCGTCAAGGTCCGTGCACGACTCCCGGCCGACTTCGGGCCGACACCTACCGCGCGCCGGCCGGCGCGCCGCCCGCCCCGCCCCAGTCGGGTGCGCGACGGGCCTCGGCCGCCGACAGGCGAATGGCGCAAATGAATGAATTGAACGATACGGTCAGTCTGCCTATTGTAGGGTGAGGAACGAGAACGCGGAGCTGCGGCCTCGCACCGTCGAACAGGCGGCAGTGCCTCGGGAGAGCCGATTCATCGCCCGATCCATCGCCTGCGAGGCCGTCCGGCCTCCGACTCAGCTCCACAGGATCAAGTTCGCGCGGTAGGGCGATGTCGGCCGCGTGGCCCGCGTCACACGCGAGCCACCGGACGGCACCATCCCGCTCGCACGACCGCGGTCGCCGTCGACGCGCCCGCGTCCCGCGCATGTGCTTGGCCCCGGAAACGGCCACAGCAACTGCCGCTCTCCACCATGGCGGTGACCGTTTTCCACGCAGTGTCGGCGGTTCTCGTTCCGCCTGCGCCAGACGCCCGCCTTCCGCGACACCTCTGGCGACGCCGCATCCGCGCCTCGCCCCACCAAAACCGAACGGGAGTCCGAATGTCCGACAGCATCAACAGCAAACCGATTCCGCGCAGCATCCTCATCTTCGGCGCGGCCGGCCACATCGGCAGGCCGCTGGCCGAATTCCTGCACCGTGAGGCACCGCAGATCCAGCTACGCCTGGTGAGCAGCAACCCGGAGCGCGTCGAGGCTCTCCAGCGTGACTTCCCGAAGGCGGAGGTGGTCCACGCGGACTACTTCGACCTCCCTTCGCTGGAGTCCGCGGTGCGGGGGATCGAGGGAGTCTTCGTCAACACTCCCGGGCGCACGGACGAGCGGCGCGCCATGACGAACGTCGTGACCGCTCTGCAGAAGGCCGGCACCGCCGTTCACGTCCTGCGCACGGTCGGCCTGCAGCCGGAGGCCAACGAACGGCGCCTCCCTCAGTTCGTACGCGAGGCCGACAACGGGCTCGCGCTTCCCGTTCAGCACCCGATCGTCAAGCGGATCTTCGACGAGAGCGATCTGCCGGTGACCTACCTCAACATCGGCGCCACCTTCATGGACAACTTCTTCTGGATGAAGGGGAGCCTGGTCAGCGAGCGCAAGCTCATCTGGCACAACCGCCTCATCCCCTTCATCGATCCGCGGGACATCGCCGAAGTGGCGGGGCGGCTGCTCCTCTCCGACAACCACCGGCACATCGGCCAGTTCCACACGCTCAACAACGGCCATGACCTCATGCGCTTCAGCGATGTCGCGGAGCTCATGACCCAAGTCTTCGGCGAGCGGATCACCCACGACGGAAGCAAGGAGAAGTTCCTCGCCACGTACAACCCCCTCTTCGGCGGGGACGCCAGCGGCCTCTGGGGCTTCTTCGAGTACGAGCGGGAGAACGAAGTGGTCTGGGCCCGCAACGACTTCGTCGAACGCACGCTGGGGCGCAAGCCGCTCACCTTGCGGGAGTGGCTCCAGGAGCACGCGCAGCTGCTGCTGAACTGAGCGGGACCCGCGACAGACAAGGCTCCCCGTGCCGTTGAGGAGGGTGTTTCGACACCTCGGCTCATGCGGCGCGGGGAGCCTTGCCGGTTTCCGCCGTACCGCGAGCACCTCGATCGAGCGGTGAACTCCCGATGTGACCCAGTTCACTTTTTGACCGGATGACGAATCTGGTCAGCTTCTATATCATTGAGGCATGGACAACGAGAGCAGCAGTAATCCTCGGGCTCTGGTGGTCGGACTCGGAGTCAGCGGAATCTCAACCGCCGTTCGGCTACGTCAGATCGGCTGGACTCCGGTCATCATCGAGAGGGCTCCGGCACGGAGGACGGGTGGCTATTTCGTCGCCCTGTTCGCCGGCGGCCGCCCCCCTGCGGCACGCCTGGGCATCCTTGACAAGTTGCATGACCGCAACCCCCCGGGCGGCGCCAGGTACGAGGTCGACCGCGCGGGGAACCGGCAACGCGGAGCGGGGTACGGCAGCCTGCCAGGCAGCCCGTGGATGATGGTGCGCAGCGATGTGGAGGAGGCCGCCTTCGCGGCACTTCCCGAGGATGTCGAGATCCGTTACTCGACCGTCCCGAGCCGCATCGAGCAGGACGCCGACGGCGTGGACGTGACGCTGACCAACACCGCGGACGACACCTCGGTCACCGAGCGGTTCGATCTGGTGGTCGGCGCGGACGGGCTTCGCTCCACCGTGCGCTCGCTGGTGTTCGGTCCGCACGAGAAGTACCTGCACCGGCTGAACTACATGGCGGTCGCCTATCAGCTTCCCGGCCCGCTCAGCGACCTCCACCAGGAGGACGGCGCCATCCTGATGGAACCCAACCGGTCGATGTGGATCTTCCCGTTCGATGGCAACACCCAGACCGTGCTGCTCAATTACCACACCGACGACGTCGACGCCGAGTTCACGCAGTCGCCGAGCGAGCGAGCACGCGCGGCGTTCGGCGACGAGCCGACCGGCCGCCTCCTCGGCCAGGTGCTCGACGCGCTGGACACCGCCGAGGACGTGCTGTTCGACTCGGTCGAGCAGACCCGTATGGACCGCTGGCAGCGCGGCCGGGTCGTACTCGTCGGCGACTCGGCCTGGTGCGTCAGCCTCTACGCGGGCATGGGCGTGTCGATGGGAATCGCAGGGGCGGACCTGCTCGGCACGCTGCTGGAACGCCACCCCGAGGCAGTGCCGCGGGCCCTGGCCGAATGGGAACGCACTCTGCGGCCCAATGTCGAAGCCTTCCAGGAGAACGGGATCAAGCAGCGCAGCTACTTCGTCACGGCCAGCAACCTGGAGCTCGCGATCCGCAAGGCCATGACCGCGGGGTTGCGGATCCCGGTGGCCTCCCAACTGCTGAAGCGCCTGACGGGGATGGACAAGGACGGTCAGCTCAAGGACACGGACATCGCCATAGCATAGGCGCGGCTCGCGTTCCAGCGGGCATCGTTCAGCACCGGCAAGGAAGCGACCATGACGACATTTTTGGCCGAACACGACTCCGGTAAGCCAGCCCGGATCCTCATCGCGGCCAGGGACCTCGTCCTCAAACGCGGCGTCAGGGGCCTGACCGTCGCCGAGATCGCGGAAAAGGCTCACGTCGGCAAGGGAACGACGTACCTGTACTGGCCCACCAAGGAAGACCTCCTTTTCGGGCTGTTCACCAGAGACTTCCTGGCCTTCCTCGACGGCGAGATCGAGGCACTGAACACCGACCCGGACGTCTGCCGGCCGCATCGGCTCTGCCCGCAGCTCACTCGCAACGCCCTGAACAAGCCGTTCGTGCACGCCCTACAGACCGGCGATGCCGACCTGCTGGGCGCCCTCGCCCAGCATCCACGCAGTATGGAACTGCTCGACCTGCTGGGCCCGGCCGCCCTGATGTACACGATCCTGCCGCTGTGGCGGCGGCACGGGCTCGCGCGCACCGACTGGCCCCTCGACGAACTGGCATACGCGCTCCACGCGCTGATGACGGGCTTCGTCAGTGGCAGCACCCGCCCAGGGGCACCGAACGTCACCGTCGACGACCCCGACAAGGTCATGGCCGCAGCGGTGACGGCGCTGCTCGGTCCCGAAGAAGCCGGACCGTCCGAGATCCGCGCAACCGCCGAGGAAGGCATTCAGGCGCTGCGCGAGCGACGCGAAACCGTTCTCTGCCTGATCACTACCACTGACCCGCAAGCCAAGTAGCGCCGGAACCGGAGAACCCCGGTTCCGGTGACCAGTAAATCGGAGGAAACATCATGTCTCAGACGACCGTGACGAAGACTGCCGGATCCACCAACCCGACCGGCACCGTGGTCGACCGCTACATCAGGATCTTCGACCGTACGGCGCACGACCCCCAGGCCGTCGAGGAGCTTGAGTCGATCTTCGCCCAGGACGCCGTCGTCCAGCTCGCCGAGGGGATCGAGCCGGTGGCCGGCCTGCCCGCGATCATGGCGGTCTACCGGGGCTTCGTCTCGCAGATGGCCGACAGCCAGCACTTCTGGACCGTCACGGAGCTCGACGACGGCCGGCTGGAGTGCGAGTGGGTCCAGGCGGGACGCTCGGTCGACGGTCGGCTGGTCTGCACGGGCGGTGTCGAGCAGGTGACCGTCAACGCCGACGGGCAGATCACGAAGCTGATAAACCGCATCGTGCCCAACGCCGGCTGGTGACCCACCCGGACAGCCAGTAGCCCGTGCCTGTCCACGGCACGGACACACGGTATGGATCACCATTGATCACCACACGCCTCCGGGTGTCACGGCCGAGCGCCGCGATACCCGGAGGCCTCCGTGCTGTCACGGATGCCGCGGTGCGAGGCGCAGCCCGTGGCCGAAGTCGAAGAGCGGGTCGGTGCTCTCGTGCGGGCTGTCGGGGCGGCCATGGGTGACCTCGTCCATGGTGCGCGGCAGTTGGAAGGGGAGGCGCCCTTCGGGGGTGGCGTGGCCGAGGATCACGTCGCCGACCGCCTCGTCGCTGGCGCCGAAGGCACCGATCAGAGCGACGCAGCGTTGGGCGATCTCCGGTATGACGGCCGGCCGTTCCAGGTGGATGACGACGATCGTGGGGACGGTGTCGAGCAGCCGGAGGATCTCCTTGAGCCGCTCGGCGGGGAAATCGAGCCTCCCCCGGTGGAAGCCGCGCTCATACACGGAGTCCGCGCCGGGGCGCGGTTCGTGCGGGGTGTCGAGGCGCAGCACGGCGAAGTCGGCTTCACCGGGGTCGTCGGTGAGCACGACGGCGTCTCCTCGGGCGAAGGAGTCGGCCGGCATGCCCTCGACATACAGCCGTGGGGGGCGGCGGTCGCCGGACGGCGTGCGCAGCGGCAGCGCGTCGTCGTTGACGAGGACCGTGAGCGCGCGGCGCTGCGCGGCGGCGCCCTGCGCGCGGAAGGCGGCGGCGCCCACCGTCGCCTCGGCGAGGTCGGGGTCGACGAACGGGTCGTCGAACAGGCCGAGTCGGAACTTCTCGCGCAGCAGACGGGCGGCGGAGACGTCGACGCGGGACTCCTCCAGCCGCCCGGAGCGGACGAGTTCGACGACGAGTTCGGGGCAGGCCTCGCCGCCGAACTGGTCGGCGCCGGCGTCGAGGACCTTCCGTATCCGTTCGAGCGGACCGAGGTGTTCCACGCCCCAGGCGCGGGCGGGGAAGAGATTTCCCATGATCGGGGCGTCGTGGATCAGGGCCCAGTCGGTGCACACGATGCCGTCGAAGCCGAGGCGTTCGCGCAGCAGGCCGGTGATGATGCCCCGGTTGAAGCCGAAGCCGACCTCTTCGTGCTCGGTTCCGACGGGCATGCCGTAGTAGGGCATGATCTGCGTGACTCCGGCGGCGATGGCGGCGCGGAACGGCTTGAGGTGGTAGTCGAAGAAGCCGCCAGGGTAGACCTGTTCGCGGCCGTAGACGAAGTGCGGGTCCTCTCCGTCCTTCTGCGGGCCGCCGCCGGGGAAATGCTTGACCATGGCGGAAACGCTGTGCGGGCCGACCTGGCCTCCGCCTCGCAGCCCTTCGAGGTAGGGGCCGACCAGTCGCGAGGTCAGCTCGGCGTCGGCGCCGAACGTGCCGTTGCCGCGGGCCCAGCGGGGCTCGGTGGCGAGGTCGATCTGCGGGTGCAGCGCGACCCTGATGCCGACGGAGAGGTATTCGCGGCGCACGATGTCGGCGTACTCGCGCACCAGGTCGGCATCGCCGAGTGCGGCGAGGCCGAGCGGCTCGGGCCACTGGGAGAACGGGCCGGAGCGCATGGCCGTGGCCGGGTTGTCGGTGAAGGAGTGGCGGGGGTCGCTGGCTAGGGTGACGGGGATGCCGAGCCGGGTGTCGGCGGCGAGTTCCTGCAGGCGGTTGTGCCACTCGGCCATGGCACGCGGGCTGCCGGACCCCATCAGGTTGAAGTGGTTCATCGACCGGGCGGTGATCAGCTCGGTGGTGGGCGCACCGCCGGGTGCGTCCGCGCGTTCGACGAGGGTGCCGTCCGGGTTCATGGTGAGGATGGTCTGGAAGAGCAGGCCCGCCTTCTCCTCCAGGGTCATACGGCCCAGCAGGTCCGCCACCCGTCGCTCCACCGGTTGTGCGGGGTCCTCGTACGGCTCGACGGTGCCGTTGTGGTTGAGGTCGCGGGGCGGGCGGGTGGCGGAAGCCATAGGAGTCCTCTTCGGATCGTGAGTGGGGGGATTGCCGGGTGTGCGCCGAGTGGCTCAGCGGATCGTACGGATACGAGCGACGGCCAGCGCCCCTCCGATGCCGCACAACGCGCCGAACAGGTACAGCTTTCCGAACTCGCTTCCGCCGTCGGCGTGCAGGGTCAGGAGCAGCGGGGCGATCATCGGTACCAGGGACTGCGGCAGGGCGTTGGCGACGTTGAGCACGCCCATGTCCTTTGCGGCCCTGCGTGGGTCGGGCAGCACGCTGACCGCGAGAGCCACGTCGACCGCCATGTAGAGGCCGAAGCCACAGGCGTACACGCCTATCGCGAGGTAGAAGGCGGCCTCGCTGTGGGCGGTGTACAGCAGGCCGAGGCTGAGCGCGACGACGAGTGAGGCCGCGGCGACGAAGGGCTTGCGCCGCCGGATCCGGTCGGAGATCCAGCCGCCCGAGAGTGAGCAGACGACACCGACGGCGGTGAGCACGAGCGTCGAGGTGGCGACGACACCCACCGCGTCCTCGGGGCTGCGGCCCAACTGGTCCGTGACGAAGAAGAACTGATAGCTGGTCACACAGGACATGCCGATGAAGACCAGGAACCGGCCGAGGAAGTTCCAGGCGAAGTCAGGGTTCCTGCGCGGGTCGAACCAGAAGCTGCGGCCGAACTCCGCGAGCCCGAACGGCGGGAGCTCTCCCGGCACGGCGGGTGTGTCCCGGCGCAGTACCACCACGAGGACGATCACGGCCGCCAGGCCGCCCAGCGCGGGCAGGCCGAACAGCAGCAGGTTGTTGTGGATGAGCTGGGTGGCGCCGTAGGCGCCGGTGAGCATGGCCAGGTTGGGGGTGAGGCCGAGGGCTCCGGAGACCCTGCCGCGCTGCCGGTCCGGCACGAAGTCGGCGATGGCCGCGCTGAGCGAGGCGAGCGTGGCGTGGATGCCGAACTGGGTCAGGGACCAGCCGACCGTCAGCAGGGTGACGTTGCCCGCCGCACCGATGAGGCCGAGCCCTGCGGTTCCTGCCACCATGCCGCCGAGCAGCCAGGGGCGCCTCTTGCCGAAGCGGCTCGTGGTGCGGTCGGACAGGGCTCCGGTGAGCGGGTTCGACAGGAGGGCGAACAGGGAGCCGATGCCCAGGACCAGGCTCAAGGTGGATGCCTTGTCGTGCGGAGCGAGCTGTGTGACGCGCAACGACAGAGACACGACCACAGGGGTCAGCAGCGCCAGGTAGGCGCCGTACTGGGCAAGGACAAGAGCGAGGACGAGTCCGGGCGAGGCGGCCTCGGGCTCGGAGTAGCTGTCCCTGGCGAGCGGAGCCGAGGACAGCGGCGGTGCGACGCGGCCGTGGAACGCCGAATCACTGCGCACCATGGTCTTCCTCCTGTGCTTGGCCGTCCACGTCGACGGCGGGTACGCTGCACCGTAGGTTAAAAACCGAATGGTGATTAGGTGTTTAGTTAAGTGACGTACGTCACAAATCATGATGAAGCGAACGAATCCCCCGACGGCTCTCGTCACCGACGGCGGCGCAAGACCGGCCCGTACGCGGCCGCCGACGAGCGACGCCGGCTGATCACCGAGTCCGCGGTCGAGCACTTCGCGCAGTGGGGGTACCACAACTCCTCGCTCCCGAAGATCGCCGCAGCCGTCGGCATCTCCCCGGCGGGCCTGCTGCATCACTTCGGCAGCAAGCGGGAGTTGCTGATGGCGGTGCTCCAGGCCCGTGCCGAGCACGCCACGAAGACCTTCTACGAGGGCATGGGCGAGCCCGACGGCCTGGACGCGGTCGAAATGCTGCGCCGTATGGCCGCACAGACCGAGTTCAACCTCACCCAGCCCGGACTGGTACAGATGTATGCCGTCCTGTCCGCGGAGGCGGCCAACCCCGAGCATCCCGCCCACTCGTACTTCCGTGAGCGCTACGACACGATCCTCGGACGCATCGAGCGCACCCTGCGTCACGGCGTCGAGTCCGGCCTGCTGCACGAAGGCGTCGACTGCGCCGCGATCGCCCGCGAGATCCTCGCGGTCAGCGACGGGTTCCAGGTCCAGTGGGCCTTGTCCGACGGCCAGTGGGACATGCTCAGCGCCTACCGCGCCTACCTCGACCGGCTTGCCCGCACCCTCACCAGGAGCGGACGTGGCCTCGGCTGATCTGTCGGCCACCGGTATCCGCAGGCAGCAGCAGGGCACCCGCGCCGTGCTGCTGGTGATGTGCGCCTCGGTGATGGTCGCCCAGTCCCTCGTCGCCGCGATCAACCTGGCGATACCCAAGCTGTCGGCGAGCGGCCTGAACGCGTCGCCGACCGAGCTGCTGTGGATAGTCGACGCCTATGTCATCGTCTTCGCCGGGCTGCTGATCCCGGCCGGCGCGCTCGGCGACCGGTTCGGCCGCAAGGGCGTGCTGCTGACGGGCCTCGGTCTGTTCGGCACGGGCTCGGCGGTGTGTGCGCTGGCCCCGTCCGTCGCGCCGCTGCTGACCGGGCGGGCCCTGTGCGGCGCCGGAGCCGCCCTGCTGATGCCCGCATCGATGTCACTGTTGCTGCACTCGACCCCCGGGGAGCGGCGCGCCACCGCTGTCGCGACCTGGAGCGCCTCGCTCGCCGTGGGCGGCGTGCTGGGCAACACCGCCGGTGCCCTGATCTTGCAGTACCTGCCCTGGCAGGCGCTGTTCTGGGCGTATGTCCCCTTCGCCGTCGCCCTGCTGTGCTGGGCGGGACGCATCGCTCCACGGCCCGAACGGAGCGCCACTCGCCTCGACCTGCCCGGCTCGCTGCTGCTGATCCTGGGCTGCACCGCGCTGTTGTTCGGCGTTATCGAGGGTCCCTCGCACGGCTGGGGTTCGCTCCCCGTTCTGACCGGGTTCTCGGCGGCCGTGCTGGTGCTCGTGGTCTTCGTCGTGCACGAGTCGCGCACCGCCCACCCGGTCCTGGACCCGTGGCTGCTGCGCCTGCGTCCGGTACGTTCCGGCACGATCGGCGTGGCCGCCCTCTTCTTCGGCATGTTCGCGCTGTTCTACGTCAATGCCCAGTTTCTGCAGTACGTCGAGGGGTTCTCACCCTTGCAGGCAGGCCTCGGCGTCCTGCCCGTCGCAGTCGGCATCATGGTCGTCACCCGCCTGAGCCCCCTGTGCTCCGACCGCTTGGGTGCCCTTCCCACTGTCACCATCGGTCTGCTCCTCGTCATCGCCGGCCTGATGCTGATGTCCACAGCGACAGCCGCGACGCCGTACGCGTTGTACGCCCTCTACCTGCTGTTGATGGCGCTCGGAAACGGCGTGGCCACCCCGGTGCTCTCGCATGCCGTGGTCTCCGGGCTCCCCCCGCAGCGGCTCGGCGTCGGCTCCGGTCTGAACAGCGCGGCCCGCGAGTTCGGCAGCGCGCTCGGTATCGCGGTGGTCGGCACGGCCCTCGCGAGCGGTTTCTCCGACCGGCTCCCGTCCGCCGTCGCAGTGCACGGCGACGCCCCCGCCCATGCCTTCGCCGCCGCAGCCCGGTTGGGCTCCGACAGCCAGGCAGCGGTCGTGGCGGCCTTCACCCACGCGGTCGCCACCGGCTACCGCGTGGCCGCGGCCGCGTTGCTGGCCATGACCCTCGTCGTGGTCATGGGCATGCGACGCCGCCCCGCCGACCGGTCACCGAAACCGAAATCCCGCCGCAGCCAGGGAAGTTCACACCCCGCCGATCAGGAACCATCTGCCGCCCCATCCTCGCCCCCGGCCTCGGCGTTGTGAGGCTCCGAGTCCGGACACGCACCGACGGTCGCCCGCGTGCAGGGACGGCCGCCCGAACGACCGAGCCGGGCTCTACGCAGGAGCGGCGAGCGCCGATGAGGCAGGTGCCACGGCAGTGGGCACAACAGACCATCACCCACGGCCGTGGCACCCGTCTCGAAGAACCGTCCGGGTCTCCGAGTCGAGCTCAACAGCGACTTGCCACACCGGTCGCCAACAGCCCGTTGACCACGATCGCCGCCAGCAATTCCGCTGTAGCCGTCAGCTGCTCCGACGAGACGGGCTCGGGCCTGCCCAGACGACGCGCCAACGGGCCCTCCACCATGCCCGATATAGGAGGGATGACAGCGAAGAACAGCACATCCATCGGGATGGGCGCCATGCGCCCAGAGGCGACGAGTCGCTCGATGCCGGGCACGATGAGCTGCATCGTCGGAGCGATGAAGCGCTCGTACAGGTAGTCCAACCGCTCACTGTCTCCGGAGAACTCGTCGACGAGGATCCGCCCGATCAGCGGCGTGTCCGCCGCGCTCCGGTAGAGACCGGTGATGAACTGCCGCAGACACTCGGCGTCGTCGAGCGAGGGATCCATCTGAGGCAGACGCGCCAGCTGCGCCTCCAGCGCGGAGTCCACGACCGCGCGCCAGAAGGCCGCCTTGGACCCATAACGGTCATTGATGAAATTGTGACTGACACCCAGGCGACGGGCCAACTCACGCGCGGAAGCACGATCGTAACCCAGCTCCGCAAAGGCTTCGAGCCCGCGCTGCAGGATGCTCTCCTCCCCGGGCACCGCGAGAGTGTCTGTGCCAGGGCGTCCCGGCCGCCGTACGGCTTCGACTCTTGCTCCCACCATTGCCTCCAAGACCGTTTGCTCGTGCCTGCGCGGCCTGCGTCCCGACAGGCGCCGCCCGCAGCCATCCCGTAGACCTACCGACAGTTTACTTGACACCCGTCAGAATCAGGATAACCTGACAAGCGTCAGACGCCGTCCTCTGATGGACGGGAAGTGACTCGAGCAGCCATTTTCCGCAGGACCGAACCGCGCGGATCAACGCCCGAGCAGCCCCCCTCGCCTGGCGGCCGGACCGCCGAACCTGAATCGAAAGCGAGAGTCACATGACCTCCCCCCACACGCCTCGCAAAACCCCCGAGCGCGTCGTCGACCTGAACGTTGCGCACCCTGAGCACGGCACCAAGGCCGACCACGTCGCGACCCTGCTCACTGCCGGGGATCCCCTCGCCGATGCCGTCATCGCCGAACTGGCCCTGCGCGGCCCGCAGGCGCGGCAGGCTCTCGACGCGGGCCTCAGGCACGGCCTTGCGAGCTTGGGCCCAGAGCCCCCCGCGGCCATCGCCGCGCTGCTGAAACAATTGGAGACCACGCCTGCTCGGCTCGACCCACTGATGCTCCGTCGCGGCGACGCCATCAGCCTGTCCGTGCCGCCCATGTGGTTCCGGCTCTGCTCGGTCACCAGCGCACTCGCCCACACCTACGCGTCCCCTGCCCTCGGGCGACTGCTGACCCAGACGGGCAGGCCGATGGACATGGCCGCGCGCCGGCTCGCGGAGACCGGGGTATGGGCACGACAGACCATACGCCCGGGGGGGCTGCTCCGTGGAGGGCCGGGCTACGTGGCCACGGTCGAGGTCCGACTACAGCATGCCCGCATGCGGGCCAAGACCCTCACGGACTGGAACACGGGCGTGGCGAGTCTGCCCATCGGTCAGCTCGACATGGCCCGCACGTGGCTCGGCTTCACTCTCAACGCCTCCCAGGCCCTGAACGCCGTCGGCATCGACATCAGCGCCGAGGAAGAGCGCCACCTCTACCAGTACTGGTCGTACGTAGCCCACCTTTTGGGACTCGACGAAGGCCTGTACCAGGGCGTGGTCGACCACGCCGGCGCCCGCCGCCTGCAGGACCTGCTGGATGCCACGACGCCCGCCCCCGACGAGAACTCGATGGCACTGACCGCCGCCATGATCGACGCGCAGGCCCGCGCGATGGCCGGCGCGCCAGGTTGCGATCTGAGCGAGGGGCAGCTGCGCCACCTCATCCACAGCGTGCTCCAGCGGGCCTTCGGGGAGGAGTGGAGCGACCGCCTGGACATCCCCGATGTCCCCGCTGAGACCGACCTCATGCCGTTGATCAGCCGGCTCAATCGCCAGGCTCGGTACTGGCAGACCTACTCCCCCGCCTCGACCCAGCAAGCCCGCCGCCGGGCACTGGAGGAACCCGGGCCGGAGCTGAGGGCAGCCGCCCTTCCGTGTGACACATCCTGCCGACGCGCCACGGGAGTCGACCGCCCGAGCGTCCGGGCAGCCTGATCCCCCCTCCTTCGCGAGGCGCGGCCGAAGGCGGCCGGACCGGATCCGGGAAGGCACATCTCACCGTGCCGCGCCTCCCCACCGGCACCCACATCGAACACCGTGCGACGAGCTCCGACGATGCAGCCGTCCCGCACCCTTCAACCTCCCCTTTTATCCCACTTCGTCTGGAGTTTCGTGATGTCCAAGACCGACACCGACGCACCGGGCACGGCCGCCGTGTCCGACCTCCCCTCCACCGACGCACCACCTCGCCATCGCTGGTGGATCCTCGCCGTCATCGGACTGGCCCAGCTCATGGTGGTCCTGGACGGCACCATCGTGAACATCGCCCTGCCCTCCGCGCAGAAGGACCTGGGCTTCTCCGACGGCGACCGCCAGTGGATCGTCACCGCCTACGCTCTCGCCTTCGGCAGCCTGCTCCTGCTCGGCGGCCGGATAGCCGACCTGTTCGGCCGCAAGATGACCTTCCTGGTCGGTCTGGTCGGCTTCGCCGTCGCCTCCGCCGTCGGCGGCGCCGCGAACAGTTTCGAGATGCTCGTCACCGCGCGTGCCGCGCAGGGCGTGTTCGGTGCCCTGCTCGCCCCGGCCGCACTGTCCCTGCTGACCACGACCTTCACCGACCCCAAGGAACGCGGCAAGGCCTTCGGCGTCTACGGCGCCATCGCCGGCGCGGGCGGCGCGATCGGGCTGCTGCTCGGCGGCCTGCTCACCGAGCACCTCGACTGGCGCTGGACTCTCTACGTCAACCTCGTCTTCGCCGCGGCGGCCTTCATCGGCGGCGCCGTCCTGCTCCAGCGCACAACCCGCGACAAGAGCACCACCCTCGACGTCCCCGGCGCCGTCCTGGTCGGCGGCGGACTGTTCAGTCTGGTCTACGGCTTCTCCAACGCCGAGCACAACGACTGGAGCTCCCCGGAGGTCTGGGGCTGGCTGGTCGCCGGAGCAGCTCTGCTGGCCGCGTTCACGTGGTGGCAGACTCGTTCCTCCCACCCCCTGCTCCCCCTGCGGGTTCTCCTCGACCGTAACCGCGGCGCGTCCTTCATCTCCGTGCTGATCAGCGGCGCCGGCATGTTCGGTGTCTTCCTGTTCCTCACGTACTACCTGCAGCAGAGCCTGGGCTACACCCCCGTCGAGACCGGGCTGGCTTTCTTGCCCATGGTCGCCGCGCTCATGGCCACCTCCACCCTCGCCTCCAGTGTGCTGGTTCCCCGCATCGGTCCCAAGCCGGTGGTGCCGCTCGGCATGGGCATGGCCGCCGCCGGCATGATCTGGATGACGGGCCTCGACCTCAGCAGCACCTACACCACCGGCGTCCTGCCTCCGCTTCTGGTGGCGGGTCTCGGCCTCGGCCTGGTGATGTCCCCGGCCATGGCCCTGGCCGTCGACGGCGTGGACGCCAGGGACTCCGGTGTCGCCTCCGCCACCGTCAACGCTATGCAGCAGGTCGGCGGCTCGATCGGCACAGCCCTGCTCAACACCCTCGCCACCAGCGCCGCCACCGACTACCTCGTCGGCAAGGACCCCAGGGATCCCGCCGTCCAGGCCCAGGCCAGCATCGAGGCCTACTCCACGGCCTACTGGTGGTCGGCCGTCTTCTTCGCCGCCGGTCTGGTCGCCAGCGTGGTCCTCTATCGACGGGGCGTCCCCAAGCAGGACCCCGACGCCGCACCCGTCGTCCACATGTGACGGCCACGGCACCCGTTGTCCACATGTGACGGCCGGGCGAGGTACCGCTGCGCACAGGCGGTGCCTCGCCCGCTGTCCACCGTCCCGGAGCGACACCGGTGCACAGCGCCACCCCTACGGGCTTAGCATCGCCATCGCCAACCACCGAACTGCTCGGAGCGGCCGTCGCACTCACCGCCAAAGTCGCGAATCAGGACAGCCGTTCCAGCACCATCACCGACGCGGGATTGCGACGACTGTCACCCCAACGCAGACCTCGCCGATCACGCCCCATCACCGCGGTCCTTGCGAGTTGGTCCAGTTCGGGACGCCGGTCTCGGAGACTATTCGGACCACGATCTGGACTTCCTTCACAGAGCCAGCTGGACGACCGCCGTGGTTCGGAATCCGAAACTGGCAGGGAGTTCAGCGGGCGGTGAATTCCCCGAGTGGCTCCAACCGATGAGCACGTGCTCCGGGCCTGGTCACATCCGCGGGAGTGGTGTATTGACGGCCACTCGGTGATCTCGTTTTGAGGCTATGCGGTGAGTTCGGTGGGTAGGTCGGTCTCGCTGGTTTCTGACT
>NZ_JBHVGZ010000078.1:26692-43631 GCF_042800355.1 Streptomyces sp. NPDC057623 | reverse complement strand
CGCCCCCTCCCCCTCCCCCCCCCCCTCCGGTTTCCCCCCCCCAGGCCCGTTCGGATCAGTTCGTCAGACGGAAGGTGGCGTCGCTGCGCCCCGTCGCCGTGGTGATCGTTTCGAGTTTCAGCTGGAAGGCATAGTGGCGGATGTATCGGTCCGGGTGGTTGTACGACTGGAACGAGGACCAGGACGAGTCGGCGAGGCCGGCGACCTGGCGGAAGGTGGCGTCCTCGGCGAAGGCTGTGGTGCCGTCGTTGTGGACGAGCTGGAAGTCGGCCCCGTCGTGCCGCAGGTAGTAGCCGGGGAAGTTCACCGACTCGAAGGAGACCGTGCCGGAGCCGGCCAGGCCGGGCCGCGGCCGGAACCGGGCGTCGTCGTTGGTGATGTTCTGGTCGATGCGCACGTCGAGGTTGGCGTGCCGCACGTACCGGTCCTGGAAGTTGAAGGACTGCAGCCGCTTGGCCGGGGTGTTCGCCCAGCGGGCCTGGATGCGGGTCTCCTCGGCGGCCGTCAGGTTCAGGATCGAGCCGTGGCGCTTCTTCGTCCCGCCCAGGTTGAAGGTGCCGGCGGCCGGGAGCCGGTAGGAGCCGGAGGTGGACGGGGTGGAGGGGCTGGTGGTCAGTACCGGCATGTATCCCTTGCCGGCCGCGTACTGGTCGAGGTACAGGGCCCACTCGTTGCGGTCCCTGAACTTCATCCACATCGGGCCCTCGACCTGTGCGCCGGTGAGGCCGATGCCGGAGAGGTTGCCGAGGCTGGTCCAGGTGCCGAGGATCGAGTTGCTGCCCTCGATCGTGATCTGGCCGTCACCGGAGGCCCGCACATAGCGGAAGTTGCCGACGCCGGACGGTACTTCGACGATCTGCGTGTCGATGATCTCCTGCGTGCCGGGGCGTTCGATGTAGATCTGCGGCGTGGTGATCGTGCGGAAGTCGGTGGTGCGGGCGTAGTAGATGCGGTGCTTCGTCGCGCCGTTGAGGGGCTTGTTCGTCGCCCAGTACAGGACGTAGCTGTTGGTGGCCGAGTCCCAGATCGCCTCCGGCGCCCACGCGTTACGTCCGTCGGGGATCGCGCCGGCCACGTTCAGCAGCCAGGGCTGCGACCAGGTGACCAGGTCCTTCGACTCCCACACCACGAGGTTGCGGCTGCCGTTGTTGATGGAGTCGCTCCACGACTGACCGCAGCCGATGCACAGGTCGGTCGCGATGATCCAGTATCGGCTCCCGTCCGGCGATCGGACCAGCGAGGGGTCACGCACCCCACGCGTGCCCACGGTGGAACGCAGCGTCATCCCGCCGCCGTTGAGATCGGTCCAGTTCAGACCGTCCGAACTGTGCGAGAAGTAGATCTGCTGGCCCGTCGCCCCCTCCCCGATGAAGTGGGTCATCAGATAGCCCGGATCGGCGGCCTCGGCCCGATCGGGTGTGGTCAGGGCCTGGCCTGTGAAGAGCAGGCAGGCGGCGACGAATACCGCCGTGAGCCTGGCAAGAACCGCGGACATGTACATCTCCTGGTCAGTGAGACGGAATCGGCTACGGCGGCCGCCCTTGAAGCGCTTGATGTCCGGGCCGCTGCGGCACCTGCCATCAGGAGGTCCTGGTTTCTCCCATCCGGAGCCGGGCCGCCGTTGGAGCATGCCGCGCCGTTCCAGCGCCGACTGCGCAGGGAACCGTAGAGATCCGCAGCATGACTCCCGCCGAACCCATGGGGATTGTTCGATTTTTCGGACAATGCCCGTAAGGTCGGACAGACGTTAAGGGCGAACAACTGAACGCGTCAACACCTGCGACAGACGCAACTGGAACCGCCACGTCCGCCCACACTCCTCGGGATCGAACTCGTCAGTTTGGTTGACCTGCGCCCGACTCACCCCTATCTTCTGGCCGAAGTTACGGACGACGTTCGATATCTCGAACTTACTCTCACCGCACGGGACTTGCCGTGCTCGGCGCGCCGCCCTTCACGGGCGCCAGACCCCCCGGAGAACCCCCCACATGAGACCCCGCATCAGCCGCCGCACCCTGCTCGCGGCGTCCGCCGCCATGGTCGTGCTCGGCGTCACCGGAACACCCGCCCACGCGGCGGCGCCGGCCTCCCCGGCCGTGACCTTCACCAACCCGATCGCGCTCCAGCGCGCCGATCCGCACGTCTTCAGACACACCGACGGCTTCTACTACTTCACCGCCACGGTGCCCGCGTACGACCGGATCGTGATGCGCCGGGCCACCACCCTCCAGGGCCTCGCCACCGCCCCGGAGACCACCATCTGGACCAAGCACGCCAGTGGCGAGATGGGCGCCCACATCTGGGCTCCGGAAGTCCACTTCATCGACGGCAAGTGGCACGTGTACTTCTCCGCCGGAGCCGCCAACGACAAGTGGAAGATCCGCATGTACGCGCTGGAGGCCGGCGCCGCGAACCCGCTGACGGCCACCTGGACCGAGAAGGGCCGGATCACCACCAACTGGGACTCCTGGTCGCTGGACCACACGACCTTCGCCCACAACGGCACCCGCTACCTCGTCTGGGCACAGAGCAACCCCTCCGGCCCCGGTGGCATCTATCTGGCGAAGATGTCCAGTCCATGGACGATCACCGGATCCCAAGTACTGCTGTCCACACCGGAGTTCGCCTGGGAGAAGCAGGGCTTCGCCGTCAACGAGGGCCCTGCGGTCCTGCGGAAGAACGGCAAGGTCTTCATCACCTACTCGGCCAGCGCCACCGACGCGAACTACTGCCTCGGCATGCTCACCGCCGACGCCACCGCCGACCTGCTCGACCCGGCCTCCTGGACCAAGAGCGCCCAGCCGGTGTTCCAGAGCAACGAGGCCACCGGCCAGTACGGCCCCGGCCACAACTCCTTCACCGTCTCCGAGGACGGCAAATCCGACATCCTCGTCCACCACGACCGCGACTACAAGAACATCTCCGGCGACCCCCTGAACGACCCCAACCGCCGCACCCGCTTCCAGAAGATCTACTGGAACGCCGACGGCACCCCGAACTTCGGCATCCCCGTCGCCGACGGCCTCACCCCGGTCCGCCTGTCCTCGTACAACTTCCCCGACCGCTACATCCGCCACCGGAACTTCCGCGCGAGGACCGAGGCGAACGTCACCAACCTCGCCGACTCGCAGTTCCGCATCATGCCCGGACTCGCCGGCACCGGCACCGTCTCCCTCGAATCGGCCAACTACCCCGGCCACTACCTGCGCCACAAGAACTTCGAGGTCTGGGTCCAGAAGAACGACGGCACGACCGCCTTCAAGGACGACGCCTCCTTCCACCAGCGCGCCGGCCTCGCCGACCCCGCCGACGGCCTCTCCTTCGAGTCCCTCAACTTCCCCGGCCGCTACCTCCGCCACCGCGACAACCTCCTCTACACCCAGCCGGTCAGCACGGCCCTCGACCGCCAGGACGCCACCTACTACGCCGAGTAGCGACCGACCCCCACCCCACAGGCCGTCGCACCACATCCAGGAGGAACCATGCCGCTGTCCGGACCCAGCCGAAGAAGCGCCGTGAAAGCGCTGCTCGCCCTCACCGCCACCCCCGCCGTTCTCGCCTCGCCCCTGGCCCCGCTGCTGAGCGGCACAGCCCAGGCGGCGGCCCCGCCCGCCGGACGGACCTCGCGTTACACGATGACCGCGTTCACGTACTCCAGCGAGCGGAACATGTACGTGTACGACTCCGTGGACGCCACGGGCTTCAACCTGGTGAAGGGCCCTGCCTACACCCCACCGTCCGGGCTGGTGCGCGACCCGAGCGTCTTCAAGCACACGGACGGCTTCTACTACGTCACCTACACCACCAGTTGGACGGGCAACACCATCGGCTTCGCCCGCAGCGCCGACCGGCAGACCTGGACCTTCCTCGGCAACATCACCGTCAACCTCCCGGAGGTCGGCAACGCCTGGGCCCCGGAGTGGTTCATCGACCCGGACAACGGCAGCGTCAACATCCTGGTCTCACTGCACCTCGACCCCGAGGCGACGGGCATCTTCAACCCGTACGTCATCACGGCGACCAACAGCGCCCTGACCTCGTGGAGCACCGCGACCCCGATGACGGGCGGCGTCCGCGGGCCGGGCTACATCGACACCACCGTCGTGAAGATCGGCTCGACGTACCACGCGTTCCTGAAGAGCACCTCCACCAAGTCCATCGACTTCGCCACCGCCGGCAGCCTGACCGGCCCCTGGACCATCACCAGGACAGGCAACTGGACCGACCTCGACGGTGAGGGCCCGGTCCTGGTGCAGCTGGACAACGGCGGCTGGCGCATCTTCTTCGAGGACTTCGGGCGTCGCAGGTTCTACTACGCCGACAGCTACGACACCTTCAAGACCTGGACGACACCGGCCGAACTGCCCGGCCTGTCCGGCACGGTCAAGCACCTCACGGTGGTCAAGGAGACCGTCACCGGAGGCATGAGCCTGCCGCTCGACACCACCCGCTCCTTCCAGTCGGTGAACATCCCCGACCGGTACCTGCGCCACCGCGACTTCCTCGGCTACACCGACCCCGTGGCCGCCACCAGCACGGCCCTGACCAAGCAGGACGCCACCTTCACCGTCGTCCGGGGCCTGGCCGACCCCAACTGCTACTCCCTGCGCACCGCGAGCGGCCTCTACGTCCGGCACTCGGCGTTCCGGATCCGCGTGGACGCGAACGACGGTACGGCGACCTTCGCCAAGGACGCCACGTTCAACGCCCACCCCGGCACCGCGGCGGGTTCGGTCGCCCTGGAGTCGTACAACTTCCCCGGCTACTACCTCCGCCACCGCAACGGCGAGCTGTGGGTCGACCGCTCCACCGCCACCGACCTGTTCCGCGCGGACCGCAGCTTCCAGCCCGTCGCCCCCTGGGCCTGACCACCCCCACGCCCGATCAGCCGGGCCGGCTCCGTGTGACAGCCGGCCCGGCTTCGGACCGCCCGCGTTCAGCGCTCGGCCGGGCTGAACAGAATCCTGCGCGTACGGTGCTGATGCCGGCGTACGAGGTCCTGCGCGGCGGCGCTGTCACGGGCGGCGATCGCCTCGGCGATGGCCTGGTGCTCGGCGCGCATGTGCTGGAGTTCGTCGGGGTCCTTGTAGTGCGCGCGCTGATGCAGTTCGTCGGCGAGTTCGGCCTGTTGGCGCACGAGCCGCTCAAGGACGAAGTTGTGGGTGCAGGCTGCCACCGCGCAGTGGAAGGCGAGATTGTCCTCCCACGAGGTGAGCCGTCCGGCGAGAACCGCGAGCGTCTGGGCCTGCTCCGCGGTACGGCGCTCGCACGCGAGCGCGGCGACCTGCACTTCCAGCAGGGTCCGTGCCTCCAGGACATCCGCGATCGAGGCGACCTCGACGAGGGCGCGTGCCCCCAGTTTCCCGTCGTCGCCCGGCGCCTCGCGCAGGTACCGGCCGGACCCCCGGACCGTGCGCAGCAGTCCGCGTTCTTCGAGCACCCCGAATGCCTGCCGCAGGACGTTACGGCTGACGCCGAACAGATCGGCCAGTTCCCGCTCGGTGGGCAGCGCGTCACCGGGCCGCAGCCCGCGCGCCTCCACCAGCTCCAGCACGCTGTCCACGACGGCTTCGTATCGCCGGCGCGCGTGCGGAACCAGCAGTCCCGACGCCTCCTCGGCCACCACGGCCACACCCTCCCACCCATTGGATGACCCACTTGTCCACGTGCGCCCACAGTGTAGGTCGCGGTACGCGAAGTCGTAGGCGATCGCCACCTGGCGCAGGCGGCATGAGGGGCCCACATAACCTGTTCAGATCCAGCTGTGGAATTTTGGGTGACCCAATTGTAGCGTCTGAGGCCACCACCTGGGCTGACCGAGACAGGAACCGTGCTGCCCCCCTGTGCAGGAGCGCTCGTACCCTCATGAAGATCCATTCCGTTGAAGCGATCCCCGTCGCCGCCTCCTTCAAGTCGACGTTCCGGTTCGGCACCACCGACCGCACCGCCTCACCGAACGTCGTGGTGATCATCCGCACCGACGAGGGCCCCGTCGGCTACGGCGAGGCCTGCCCGGTCCCCGCTTTCACGAGCGAGACCCAGAAGTCCATCGTCGAACTGGTGGAGGGGCGGGTCGCGCCCGTCCTCGTCGGCCGCGACCCGGAACACCGGCTGCCTCTGCTGCGGGACCTGGGGCGAGTTCTGAAGTCCGCGCCCTTCACCACCGCGGCCGTGGACACCGCCCTGCTGGACCTCGTCGGCCGGGCTCTCGGCGTACCCGTGTACACCCTGCTCGGCGGCGCCTTCCGGGACCGGACCGAGGTGCACGGCTCGGTCGGGTGGGACGAGGACGCCGCCAAGGTGGCCGACGTCGCCCTCGAACAGGCCGAAACCTACCGGTGGTTGAAGCTGTACGCGGGCCGCGGCGACCTCGACGCAGACCTCGACCGGCTCCAGGCGGTGCGCGACGCCGTGGGCCCGGACATCCGACTGTTCGTCGACGTCAACACGATGTGGACACCCAGCGACCTCGTGCGAGCCCTGCCACGCGTGGCCGAGATCGGCCTGAGCCTGCTTGAGCAGCCGCTCCCGCCGGCCGCGGCCGCCTACCAGCGCGACCTGGTCGGCAGTCTGAGGGTGGACATCGCCGCCGACGAGGCCGTCCGTACCGTCGCCGACGCCTCCACCGTCGTACGAGAGGGCTCGGCCACGGTCATCAACCTCGGCCACTCCAAGCTCGGAGGCCCCACCGCCGCCCTCCAGGCCGCGCAGATCGCCCACGCGAGCGGAGTGGGCCTGATGGTCGGCAGCGTCATCGAGTTGGGGGTCGCTACCGCCATGGGCCTGCACCTGGCCGCCGCCCTGCCTCATCTCGCCTACCCGTCCTACCTGATGGGCCCGCTCAAGTACCGCCAGCAGATCACCGATCAGCAGGTCGAGGTCGTCGACGGGCACATCGCCGTCCCTGAAGGCCCCGGCCTCGGCTTCACGGTCGACGAGAGCGAACTGCGCCGCCTGGACGCCCGCACCAGGGCCTGACCATCACCGCCCCGCCGGGGCACAGTGCCACCGACAGGAACGGGCAGTTCGCCGCACCGGATCCGGACAATCTTGCCCGTCCATGCGGTGTCGGCCGGCATCTCCATGCCCAGACCGGGGCTGGTGCGGTCTCATACACGGGAGCGCAGGAATGATCCGAAGGAGACACGGTGGGAAGAAAGTTACCGGCAGCGCTGCTGCTCGCGGCGGGCATAGTGGGCTCGCTCATCATGGGTACGTCCCCGGCGGCAGCGGACGAAGTGATCTGCGGGGAGCTCGTGCGCGGCGCGATCCTGGAGAAGTACAAGGAGATGGGCGGCCAGACCTCTCCGCTGGGCTGTCCCAGAACGCCGGAGCAACCGACGCCGGACGGGCAGGGCGCGTTCACGCATTTCCAGGGCGGCTCGATCTACTGGACCGGCTCGACGGGCGCGCACCCGGTGTGGGGGGCGATCCGCGACAGCTGGGAGAGCCAGGGCTGGGAGAGGGGCAGACTCGGGTACCCGGTCAGCGACGAGCTGACGAACCCGGATGGCGAGGGTAGGCGGCAGCAGTTCCAGGGCGGTACGTACTACTGGCATCCCACGAAGTCGAACGGGGCGCACGCGGTGGGCGGCCGCATCGGTGAGCTGTGGGGGCAGTGGGGGTATGAGCGGGGCGCGTTCGGCTACCCGATGACGGACGAGTACAACGCCGTACAGGTCGGAGGCAATCTCTCCGAGAACACGGGCGTACGCCAGCGCTTCCAGAACGACCGGTTCCTGCTCTGGAGCCCCGGCCAGACCAATGCCTTCGAGACCTGCCACAGCGAGTGTGTCGGCTACCTCGGTGTGACCAACGAGCCGTGGGTGAAGCAGACCGAGGTCTACACCAACCTGGGCAACGGCAAGCGCTCCGTCCATGTCACTCCGACCGACGCCGGATTCGAGGACGCGGACGACGATCTGCAGGAGAACTGGCGGCAGGTGTGGGCCAACACGCCCCTGTTCCCCAACGCCACTCAAACCGAGATCAACTCGGTCTCCAAGCAGCTCTACTGCCATGCGGCGTTCGCCTTCCCCAGCCCCGGGGGCGGGCACTTCGGCGGTCCGACCTGGGATCTGGAGACCTGGCGTGCTGACATCCCCTGGGATTCCGCAGAGGCCCTGAGGACACAGTGCAACTGGTAGGAGCGCACTGAACGGAGCCCGTCAGCAGCACGCTGGCGGGCCCTTTCGCATCGAAATTCCACCGGCAACTGCACCAGCAGGCGTAGCCGCCCGAGGCCGTCACGCACCAGAATCGCCACCCATCCGTTCCACCCACGCCCGCACGGTCACTACCTGCTCGACGGCTGACGATGTGCTTCTTGGACGCCGTGTCCAAGGTCTCCGGAATCTTGTCGAAGGTGTCGGGAAGGACGTCGAGGAGACCCCGTATCTGTTCGCCGGTGCTGTCGGTCAGCAGCTGCCGGCACCTTCACTGCAGCGGCACCTCGAAACGGTGCGTGAGTCGCTGCACGAGCGCGGGGAACAGGTAGTGCGTCGCCCGTGCGGCGAGGTGCTCTTGGAGCCAGTCGACCGGGAGGCACTGGCTGAAGCCGTGCATGGCGGCCTCCTGGGCCAGGTCCAGGAGCTGAGCAGTGTCGACGGCTCGGACGGTACGCGGAAGCATGGGGGTCAGCTCAGGTCCTTCGAGTTCGACCTGCCGGATCACCCGGCCTTCAGTGTCGACCTCGGCAGCAACGTGATCCGTCAGCGGTACTCGATGACCTCGCCACCGAGCAACGTGGCGTGCTCGATGGGAGCCCTGCTCGGCAGGGCCATCCGGCAGAACCATCCGCCGGGTCACGGGGTACGCCTTGGCGCTGTCGCCCCGTGGACCTCACTGTGGGCCCTTGTTGGCCGTCAGGCTTTGCCGGATCTCGATGATCCGGCGCTTGTCTTCCACTCTGCGGCTGGCTGCGTAGCGCCTGCCGAGGTGGTCAGCCAGCTGGGACAGCAGCTCGGCGCGCTTGGGGTGACGGCGTGGCACGAGCTGGAGTGACTGGTCCATGAGGTCGATGGCTTCATCGATGTCCTGGGTCCGCTTGCTGCTGCGGTATCTCCAGGCCAGCAGGTAAGCGAGGTTGCCGAGGCGGGTCACTTTCCGGAGATCGTGTGATGACCTGTCCGGCGACAGTTCGACTGCTTCGCGAGCAAAGGCGATTGTCCTGTCGAGGTCCCGAAGGGAGCCGGAGCGGTAGCTGAGCAGCTGCCAGGCGGCGCTCATGTTGTTGAGGGCCGCCGGACGCTCGGTATGGCCGGGTGGTGCGGCACCCAGTGCCTCCTGACCCACTTGGAGCGCGTCAGACAGATCGGTGGGACTGCCCGTGACGCTGCTACGAAGGGCGAGCGCGTAGCAAAGGTTGCTGAGGTCCCCGGGGTCCGGTTTCGTCCTCCGGGCCACTGCCTGCCTGCCCGCCTCGATGGCCCCATCCAGGTCGGCCATGCTGCCCCCCGTCTGATAGCGCTGCAGCAGCTCCATTGCCAGCCCCTGAGAGACGACGGCCAAAGTATCCGGCTCGTCTTCCTGCGCCATGCCCGCGGCGATGGCTTCCTGGAGCACCGCGGTGGCTTCGTAGAGGTCGTCTGCACTGCCAGTGAGCGCGCCGCGGTGTGCGAGAGCCAGGCCGAGATGGTGAAGGCAGGCGAGGCGGTGATGATCCGCCTCCTCGGCGGCGTCCCGGGCGCGAATGCCGACGTCCACCGCTTCCTGCGCGTGCGTGTGCGAGCCCGTGACCTCGGAAAGCGTGCGCAGGGCAGCACTGAGGACGCTGAGGGCCTCGGCATAGGACGGGTTGCCCGGATCCCCTTCCTCGACGGCTCTCCTCCCGGCCACCACGGCGCGTTCGAGCGTTTCGAGGCGCCCGGATTCCGCCCAGATCTGCAACGCCTCGTTGGCCCGGCTGCTCCAGACCGCGGCGTCATCCCGTTCGTCGCTGCTGGTGGTATCGCCCACGCCGTCGAAGAAGTGCCGCAAGGACCGAGGGACCGCACTCGGGTTCTGCCGGCCGATCGCGGTGAACAACGAATACGACGTCTGCGTCGGCTCCCGGCCTTCGTCTTCGGGCAGAATCTGTGCTCGCATCAGATGGAACCACGCCAGTAGTAAAAGAGCTGCGTGCTGGAACTCCGTGTCCTCCACGGGCCTGCCTGTGTCAGCACGCTCGCGGGAGGCGAGTTCCAGGAGTCGTGCGGCCTCTCCCGACGCCGTCGGCTCGAGCAGCAGCTGTGGTTGGGCGTACAGCACGAATGCGTCCAGCCGGTCATGCATCCGACGCAGAAGCTCATTCCGCTGGTGGACTTGGTCACTCATCACGGCCCCAGGTGGACATACGCACACCAGCTGACGGGTGCCATCGGGGAAGCATCCCGCTGTTCGAGCACGGCCTTGTGGAGCGCTCGAGCGGCCTCCGTTCCCCGCGCGGCGTCTCCCTCGCGCACCAGACGCGCATACACGCTCTCGGCGACAGTGGGTGCCGTCGAGTCGTCGATGGACCAGAGTGTGCCGATGACGTGCCGGTACCCGGCGAGCTGCGCCATGGTCGCGAGATTCAGTGACTCGTCGTTCAGCCCTCGCACAGATCGGGCGGTACTGCAGGCGGAGAAGAAGGCGAACTCGGCGCCCGCGGCCGGTGAGAGGCGGGATACGGCTTCCATCGCGAGTTCCTCTTCCTGCAGCAACAGGCGGGCTTCCTCTCCCTTCTCCCCATGGACGGTTCCGTGACAGGCGAAGTGGACCCATGACGCCGTCGACAGGTGCTCGAGCACAGCGGCCTCCGTCGCATCGGGGCCGATCAGCGTCTTGGCGCTGGGGAAGTACTTGAGGAACACCTGCGCCTCGTGCCACGCGGTGCGCAACACCTGCTGCCCACCGGGGACGTGGGACTCCGGCACGGCGACGACCAGGGCACGCTGCTGCTGCGCGTCGTCGTCGGCAGCGGCGGCGGCTGGGGCGGACCGTACCTCGACGAGTTGGCGCAGAGTCGGCGTGTAGGAGGAGACCACACGGTCCAGCACCGCCTGCGCCCTGCCACCCGGCCTGCCATGCAGGCCGGCAGCGTGCAGCGGCAGCGACGCGAACGGTCCGGTGGGGCACCACCACACACGCTCGGCCTCATCCGCGGTTGTTCTTCGCGTATGGCCCAACTCGGTGAGGATCGGTTCGCAGACATGGAGCCACAGCCATTCCAGACAAGCCATGACCAGTTCCCGGCCGATCGCGCGCTTCGCCCCGTCGCCGGCGTTGCCCTGAAGTACGTCCAGGCCGTGCGAGAAGCGGCGGGCGTAGGACTCCACCAGCTCATAGGAGACGCCGTCCAGAGGGATGGGCAACGGGTCCTGTCCCGGCCTCACCACCAGGGCGTCACATCGGGACCGGCTGGCGTTGACGATGATGACGGCACCTTCCTCGGTGGCGCCGCGCAGAACAGAGTAGGACGGTCTGCTCAGGAAATCGGCCAGCCCGTCCTGCTTTCTGATCTCCTGGATGAGGTCCTTTCTCTGCTGGGCGGCGGCGAGTCGCTCTCCGGTGGAAAGGACTCCCCCGTATTCGTCTCCGACCGCGGCAGCCTCTGCCCTGGCGTGTGCTTGCGCGAAGCGGTTCGCCAGCTCCGGGGAGACTCCGGCGGCGCGGTGGAAGGCCGCCCGGCCGCCGAGCGCCCGGCTGAGCATGACGCCACGGCCGTACTCGAGGACCTCGACCGCACGTTCGTATTCGTGTCGGTCCAGCGCCAGAGCGGCCGCGTCACGGGCCAGTCCGTCGAAGGCCCGCAGAAGTGATTCCTGCCCTTCCCGGTCGATCCCTGACCAGGAAGCCAGCTCCAGCAACTCCAAGGCGGTGTCGTACGCCTTCGACGCCGCGTCCGTGTAACCCAGCCGGCTTGCCGACTCCGCCCACCCCTGAGCCGATCGAAGGAGGACGCGCATTGGTGCCGCGGGCGTCAGGGCGGCGCCGCGGAACAGGTCGGCGGCCTCCGCCAGCGCACCGGTGTAGGACGTGGCCTCGTACAGGTCACGTAGCTGGAAGGCGAGCTGCATCTCGGTGAAGGCGCGTTGTTCCGACCCCTCCGAGGACAGATCGCGAGCCTCGCGGCATACGTCAATCGCCTCTTGCAACTGCGCGATGTCATTGTCGTGGAGATAGCGGTCGTGTATCGCCATGGCCAGGTGGTGGAGACGCCCCGACCGCCGCTCGTCTCCCCTCTCGGTGGTCTCGGTACCGGGCGTGAGACCCACACGCAGGAGGCCCAACGCCCGGTCCAGTTCCTCGACGTCGCCCATTCCCAGCAGTCGGCTGTCGCTGTGCTGCGGTCGAGGATGGGGAACCGCACGGTCACGTAGCGGGTAGCCGTCCTCGATGGCCCGTAGGGCTGCCGATGTCGCCCAGGACTGCAACGTGTGTGCCTGGGTGTCCCGTGCTGTTTCGAACCTCTTGTGCAGCAGCAGGCCCAGGAGATGGGTCGCCTCGCGGGTATCACGCACACCCGCCCACCCTCCCTCAGCGACGTCCCGGAGCAGCCCCTCCGCCTCGTCCAGTGCGTTGTCGTTTCCCTTGCTGTGCCAGATGAGCGCCTGGGACAGCGCGTTCATACCGATGGCGCGCTCCCGTCCGGAGACCCGTGCCATACGGCGCAGCAGCTCGAGGTGTTGCGGCATGCTGGCGGCGTCCCCCAGTCGGAGATGACGCTGAACGACGGAAGTCGCAAGGTTGAGGAGTTTCGCGGCCCGGTCCCGGTGCCCCTCCGGGAGGGCTTCGAGAGCCCGCAGTTGCAGATCGACGGGATCGTGGTCCTCCGCGGCGGCGCCGGACACGTGTTTGCCCAGGAGGAGCCGGACTGAGCCCAGGGCGGAGAGCGCGTGGGCCCGGGCTTCGTCCTCCAGCAGCAGTTCGACGGTCCCTGCCAGTTGTTCCTCGGCCTCCCGCAGCAGGGCCGGGTCGTCCCCTTGCGCTCGGGCCAGTGACAGCAGCGCGGCTCCGAGGTTGGCGCGGCAGGTGGCGTAGTGCGCATCGTCCTGGACGCTGAGGTCCACGGCCCGGCGGGACACGTCAGCGGATTCCTGGAGCAACGGCACGCGTCCGGTGCGCTCGTACTGGTGGTCCAGGATGTCCCCCAGATTGGACAGTGCCTGCGCCTGCTCCTGGCGGGACAGCTCTCCCGAGGCAACTGCCGCCCGCGTCGCCGACTCGGCCTCGTCCAGCCGCGCGGGGTCTGCCGCGCTCTCCATGCGGTACTGCTCCACCAGGAGATTCGCGTACGTTATCTGGGTCTTGGCGTAGTCGCGGGTGGCGACCGGGGTGAGCGCGAGCGCCTCCTGAACGGCCGCACCAGCGCGGGCGAGTAGCTGGGTGTCGTCGGCGCGGCGCGCGGCACGGCGGAGGTAGAGACTCAGGTCGGAGAGTACGGCGGCCCGCGCGTGGTGGCCCCGCGGCATCGCCTCGAGGGCGCTCTCCGACGCACTGATCGCCGCGGTGAGTTGGCCGTTGTCACCGGTGTTCCGGAACGAGCAGAAGGCGACGAACCCGGTCGCGGCAAGGCACTCCGGCCACAGGGGATGCGCCGGCGACACGAGTCCCAGCACCTGGTGCAGCAGCTGCAAGACGAATCCCTCGGGCAGGTTTTGCCGGGCTTCCTTGAGGGTGGATGCCTCCGCCGCCATCAGCACGCGTTCCATCATGGTCCGCGGGGTGGCGCCCATGACGTCGAGGACATTCGGATGGCTGTCCAGCTTCCTGCGGATCTGCGGCGGCACCAGCTCGGGGCGTCGGCGGTAGAGCCGGCAGTGGTAGAAGGCCGCCCTGGAGGGGTCGTGGGCCAAGGGGCCTGGGGGGACCGACTCCTTGCGCAGTTCGTGGAACTCCGCGAGTGCAGCCCACACAGCGAGGGAGTCGGCCGGCTCTTCGCCTGTCTCCTCCTCGGTTTCCGCGAGGGCGCAGTGCAGCCGGTCCGCGTCGTCGAAGGCCGCCGGTGACCGTATCGCGTCGGCGTCTCCATCGCGGCGATACGCGGAGAGGCGGGACTCCAACCGCTGAAGGAGGGCGCTCAGTTCGATCCGATCCGGCACTGTGCTGTCCCCCCGGTTCTCACCACAGCCGACGTGCAGAAGCAAAGCAGCACCACAACTCCGCGACGGTAGCCCATAGTTGTTCATGAAAGGAAGGTGGGCATGACCGAGCCATCGCCGCCAGGGCTGTCAGATCTGTGCGCCGCGCTGCCACATCTGAAACGGGACGCCGCACGGAGCGGCCAGCACGCACAGTTGCGGCAGTCCCTGCAAACCCTGCACACCATTCTCGCCCGCGACGACACCCCCGCTCGGGCCGCGGACGTCGCAGATGCCATCGCACGTATCTGGCGCGCCTACGGACTGCCGGCCACGCCCCGGTCCTGGCGCCCTGACACACAGCTCCCGGGCCCCCAGGCCGCGGCGCCCGTCATAGGCGCGTACAGCTGCCCCCGCCGCCAGTGCGATCGTGAGGAGAAGCGGGCCCCTGGCGGAGCGGTCCCGCTCTGCCCCTTCTACGACAATGAGCCGCTCGCCTTTGAGGGCCGGCCGTGAACAGCTTCCTCAACGAGATCGGCAAACAGCTCGCCGGCCGCTGGGTTTCGCTGCTCACCGCCCCTGGCGTGCTCTTCCTCGTCACCGCGGCGGGCGCTCGGAGTCTCGGGCACACCATGGATTTCTCGCGCGCCGAGGCACAGCTGCGTCAGACGACCGCGAACTACGACACGGCGCCCGCCGCCCTTGTCATCGCCGCGCTCGTCGTCCTGGCGCTGGCCACCTTCTCGGGGGTGCTGGTCCGCTGGTCGTCCGTCGTGATCGAGGAGTTCTGGCTGACTCCGTGGGCCTTCTGGCCCGCCGGCCCGCTGGTCCGGCAACGGCGCCGTCGGTGGGCACGGGCCCACTGGCGATACCGAGGGGCCCAACAACGCCGCGAGCAAGCCCAGTTCGCGGGCCTCACACACCTGGCCGAACTGCACGCCCGCGCAGCCACCCGTCACGCTGCGCGTCGTAACCGGATCGCTCTGACAAGGCCCTGTCTCGCAGGCTGGATGGCCGACCGGTTGAACAGCTGCGGACAGCGCGTCATGGGGCAGTACGGTCTCGACCTGGACATGACCTGGCCGCGCATGTGGCTGCTGCTGCCCGAACCTGCACGTGCCGATATCCGGGCCGCTCGCGACAGCCTTTCTGATGCGTGCGCTCTGGCTGCATGGGGCGTGCTCTACGTCGTCGTCGGGTGTGTCTGGTGGTACCCCGTCGCACTCGGTGGGGTGATCACCGCACTCCTCGCTTGGACGCGAGCACGCCGTGCGGTGGAGACGCTCACCGATCTCGTCGAGTCGAGCATGGATGTGCACTCTCCCCTGCTTGCGGAGCACCTCGGCGTGCCCCTTCCCAACGGATATGTCACCCCCGCCATAGGCGCGACTCTCCGCGAACGCATCCGAAAGGGGGCATGATCGTCCGCCCGGCCCCGCGAGATCACCATCGTCGGGAATCAGATCAGGCTGAGCAGGCGCCCGGCATCCGATCAGCAGCAAGGACGTCCGCCATCGAGTCGCATTGATCCGAAAGTCGAAGGCGCCGATGAACTCCATGAAGGGCATCCGGCCCTTCGTCCTGATCGCGGCCATCACCACCGTCACCTGCTACATTGCGCCCTCGAGATCAGAAAAACGGGGGCCGGACATGACCGTGCAAGGGCACGCCGGGGGCTATCGCGTCCAGACGAGCGCGATGGACAGCGAGGCGCAGACACTCGACAAGGCGGGTGACGACGTCGGCGTCATAGCCATGGCGGTCAAGGACACCGCGTGCTACTCCTCGGACGCCCTCGGCGGCTCCGACGCGGGCCCCGCCTACAACAACTTCGCCGGTGACTGGCAGGCAGAGGCCAAGGTCCTGGAGAGCGCCCTGCACGAACTGGCCGACAAGGTGCGGGTGTCCAAGGCGAACTACCGAGGCGCCGAGCACGCCTCCATCCAGGGCATGAGCGCGGCAAGCGGAGAGGGCGGCCTGACGACGATGCCCGCGCCCGCGGGAGGCGTTCCCGCGCCGGGCTACCGCACGATGCCCGCTCCCGGCACGCCGCCGCGCGGCCTGTCCGACTTCGACTGAGCGTCCTTCATACCGCGTACGAGTCCGCACTCCTGCCCTCACCACGACAGAAGGCCGCACCGTCATGCCCGACGCAGGCGAATCCACCACCGACCGCCGCCAGAAGCTCGCCCAGTACCACGACTCCATCTCCTCGGCCGACAGCAAGAACGATCTCATCGGGGCCATCAACAACGCCCTGGGCGTCTTGGCGCCCGTCGGTGAACCGGGGGTCATCGAGGGTCTCGCCAAGACATACCGCAAACAGATCGACGACGTCGCGGACGTGCACCGGCGGGTGCAGAAGGTCGCGGGCGAGAGCCTGCCCGACGCCTGGGTGGGCAGCACCGGGGCGCGGGCGTCCGAGGTGGTGATGGCGGCGGCGCGCTCCGCCGAGCAGATGCAGCAGGCGTTCATCGGCGCGGCCGGCGCCCTGTACCGCTTGGCCGACGCGCTGACCAACGCCAAGGCCCAGGACAAGGGCGGGCGTGAGCAGTTGCGCGAGGCGCTCGGCATGCTCGGCGGTGAGGACGGTTTCTTCGACGACATGGTGGAGAAGGACGCCGAGGAGGCGGAGCGGCTGCGGGCCCGCAACATCGCCGCCGCGGGCGCCAAGACGATGCACACCGCCGCGGAGGTGGCCGACGACGCGGCGCGGGCCGCGGCGCGCGACCTCAACAAGCTGGCGTCCGAGGCCCGGGCGGGCCGGATGAAGACCGACAACATCTCCGCCGCCGACCGCCTCGTGCTCGCCGACATCGCGGGCCCCGGCGGCCCGGCGGAGATGAACGAGCTGCTGACCGCGAACGACCTGGAGCGCTCGGGTCGCGCCATGGAGC
>NZ_JBHVGZ010000078.1:0-26682 GCF_042800355.1 Streptomyces sp. NPDC057623 | reverse complement strand
CCCCGTCGGCTTGGCGGAGCTGAGCGCGCTTCCGACCACACAACACCTACATCACCCATTTAGAGCCATGGAGCGCCTCGACGCCCGCGAGGAGGCCGAGTTCGAGCGGATGCTCGCCGAGGCGAAGACACCGCAGGAACGGGCGTACCTCGTGAAGGCACTGGCCGCCGGGTACGACGTCAAGGAGGTCGGCGAGTTCCGCGACAAGATCCACGGCAAGGACCCGGACTGGCTGCAGCGGCACTTGACGCCGGTCACCACGGCCGGGGACAGCATGAAGGACGAGGGGGTCAACACCAGCGGCCCCAACAAGGGTTCCAACCACAACACGGACCAGCAGACGTTCAAGGGCGAGAGGTGGTCGCAGGAAGGCAACACCTGCGTGCCCTCGACCGTCGTGACCGGGCGTGCCATGGTCGATCCGGTGTACGCCCTCGAACTCACCGGCGGCCCGTCCGGGCAGGAGGACGACCCGGGCGCCTTCCGGGAGCGGCTGCACGACGAGCAGCTGCGGATGCACGACGAGGGCGACGGCAACGACGCGTACGACTTCCCCTTCGGCTCGACACCCGACGGCATGGACAACGACGGCAAGACCGAGATCGCCAACAAGGAGATCAGCCCGCACACGGGCGGCGAGTACGAGTTCCAGGAGGTCAGGAGCGCGGACGACCGCCGGGACGCGCTCCCCGACATCCAGCGGGCCGTCGCCGAGGGCAGACCGGTGCCGATCGGCGTCGAGGGTGAGGACGAGGACGGCGACCGGGTCGGCCACTCCATGATGATCATCGGGCAGGAGGGCGACATGCTGCAGGTCTACAACCCCTGGGGAACGACCACATGGGTCAGCGAAAACGACTTCGTCAACGGCAACATGGGCAAGGCCTCCGACAAGGACCTGCCCGACGCCTACGGCGTCCACCTGCCCGCCCAGTGAACGGAGGACCGATCCCCATGAAGTCCAGGCACCGCCTGTCCGCCGCCCTCGCCCTGCCGCTGGCCGCCGTGACGCTGTCCGGGTGCGGCCTCTTCGGCCCCGAGACGTTCGAGGCCGACGAGCAGTCCATCGAAGTGGACGCGGGCGACACGTTCGAGCTGACGCTCCCGGCCAACCCCTCGATGGGCCAGGACTGGAGCATCGTAAGGCCCGGTCCCGACCGTGCCACCGTGCGCCAGGACGGCCGCCGGGAGGAGGACTTCGGGGGCGACAGCGGTGTCGACGGGGGTGGTGACGGTACGCAGACCTTCACCTTCGAGGCCGTTGCCGCGGGCACCACGAAGATCAGAATGAGCTACTGCGTGCTGGGCGAGTGCCCCGACGGCGACGACCGCACCGCGACGGGCAGCCCCGGCAACGACCCGGCGTACTTCATCTACACGGTCACCGTGCGATGACCGAACGGAGGTACCGATGAACCCCGGCAAGACCGACGAAGAGTCGGCACAGGCCGACGTCGCCATGCTCCTGCGCTACGGAATCGGTGCCCAGGGCCCACGTCGCAGCGCCCTGTTCGGCGACGGAGCCGTGGGCGCCGCGGTCGTGCTCGACCGCCTCGGGGTCCAGCCCCGCTCGGTGGCGTTCCTCGGCAGGACCGTCCGCAGCGGTGGCACCGGCTACACCGCCCGGCTGCCGGAGCTGCTGCCCGAGCCGACGGCCTCGGACCTGATGCGCGGCTGGCTGGATGCGGCCGCGTCGGTGGCCCGGCCCGTGGAGGGCGACGAGGTCGTGGCCCGCTGGCTGGAGGCGGTCGCCGAACTCATCGGGCTGCGCCGCACCACCCGGGAGCGCGCCGCCCGCTGAGCTGAGCCCCTGCTGTGATCAGGCGGGGGCCGCGGCGAACGGTCGTGGGTGCGGTCAACGGGCCGCCCCGAGCAGGGCGGATAGCTCTACTCGCTCGAATCATCATTCGGGACACGGTCCTGTTGACTCACCGTGTTGACTCACCGCGGTGACGAGGGTGGAGGAGATGTGGGCCAGGGCGGGGTCCGCGGCGATGAAGAACGTTTCTATTCCGGCCAGTTCGTGGTTCATGCGGGCCATCGGCATTTCGTGGTCCAGGTCGGGAACGTCGCGAACTCCGCGGATGACGACGTCGATTGCGGCCCGCCGGCAGTAGTCGACCAGCAGGCCGCCTGTGTGGGAGTCGACCGTGACGTTGCTCAAGTCGGTTGCTGCCGCTCGGAGCCGGTCCAGACGTTCCGTGATAGGGAAGCGGCCGGTCTTGTTCGAATTGAACATCACGCACACGACGACCTCGTCGAACAGGAGGGCAGCGCGCCGGAGTACGTCCTGATGCCCTTGAGTGACCGGGTCGAAGGATCCTGGGAAGAGGGCTCGCATGATCGCGAAGATTAACAAGCGGCCGCCTCCGGTAGTGAAGTGCCAGGGCAGCCAATCCATCAAGAGCAAGCGTGACAGGGGAAACGTCTGACGGTGCAGGGCAGCCGCAACCTCACACGCAGATCACGGCCCCTGGGACAGGAAATCAGTGGGGCCCACTGGGATGTCCCGAGGTGACGATCACTCCGCTGAACTGGGGTTTTTGCGCTGGTTGGCATTGAAGCGCGCCTTCTTCTGACGATTCCCGCACGTGTTCATGTCGCACCATTTGCGGGTGCGGCTCTGACTGGAGTCGAAGAAGGCGGCTTGGCAGGTCGGCGATGCGCACAAGGCCAGTTTGCCGTCTCGTTCGCCCGCGATGATGCTGATCGCGTCGGCGGCGATCACGCCGAGGGCATCTTCCACGCCGGAAGCCGAGCTGAGCCGCCATCGCCGCTTGCCCTCGGGCGTCAGGATCGCCGCGGCCCGACCCTGAGCGCTGAAGTCGTTGATGACTTGGACAGCGGACGCAGGGAGAGCGTTGTGGATCGCGGCCGCTGTCGCGGCGGCGTGAATCGACTCCCTCAGTTCCCGAGCGAGGTCGAGCTGGGCAGTGGTGCAGGACTCCACGGCAAGGCCGTTCACCGCCAGCCAGTCAACGAGGCGGTGCGGCGTCGGAATGCGCTCCACAGGGTTGCCATGACGCTCCGACAGAGTCCCCGTGAAGCTGGTCGCCAGCACAGTGCCGAGGCGGAAGTCAGGGAACGAAGCGCGCATGGAACCACCTTAGCTGGTTGCGGCGTGGCTCGGAGAACTGTTAGAACCGTCTTAGACGGTTCTCGGTAGGCCGTAGCCGGTTCCACGATGGCCAGGAGGTCTCATGCCCCGTCCAACCAGCGACGTGCAAGCATTCGAAGCCCACGCGACTGACGCCGACCTCGACGATCTGCGCGCGCGACTGGCCGCCGCGCGCCTACCGGAGGCCGAGACGGTCCATCGCGCCGCCCCCGACCCTCGCCGGTGGGAACAGGGCGTTCCGCTCGCCGACCTCGTCGATGTCGTGAACTACTGGCGGACCGGGTACGACTGGCGGTCGTTCGAGGAGCGCCTGAACCAGATCGGCCAGTTCCGCACGGCCATCGATGATCTGGGAATCCATTTCCTGCACCGCCGATCCGCGCGCGCAGACGCCACTCCTCTGATCCTGACGCACGGCTGGCCAGGCAGCATCGCCGAGTTCACCGATGTAGTGGACGAGCTGGCAGATCCGAAAGATGGAAGCGCGCCGGCGTTCCACGTCGTGGTCCCGTCGCTGCCAGGATTTGGTTACAGCGACAAGCCGGCCACCACCGGGTGGGGAACCGAAAAGATCGCGGCCGCATGGGTGGAACTGATGGGAAGGCTCGGCTACAGCAAGTTCGTAGCCCACGGCGGCGACTGGGGAGGCAATATCACCACCGTCCTCGGCGGCAGGTTCCCGGCGCACGTTCTCGGCGTCCACACAACGTTCGCGGAGGGACCGCCCGGTTTGACAACGGACGGGCTGACGGCGGCCGAACGCAAATGGGCCGAGGAGACCCGCGATTTCTGGCGCCACCGCGCGGCGTACGCGAAGCAGCAGGCGACCCGACCCCAGACCATCGGCTACTCGCTCGTCGACTCACCGGTCGGGCTGCTCGCCTGGATCCTTGACAAGTTCGCCGAGTGGTCAGACACCGAAGACAGCCCGTTCGAGAGGATTTCCATCGACAGGGTTCTCGACGACGTCACCCTGTACTGGCTGACGCGGACCGGCGCATCGGCGGCCCGCATCTACTATGAAAGCCACAACTCGCTGGACCCCGAACTCCGGGTCGACGTCCCGTCAGCAATCAGTATGTATCCCCGCGACGTCGAGAAGTGTCCGCGCCCCTGGGCACAGGAGCGGTACCGGCAGATCGTCCGATGGGGCTCGCCCGAAGTCGGGGGGCATTTCCCGTCGCTGGAGGTTCCCGAGTATTTCGTCAAGGACCTGCAAGACGGCCTCTCGGCAGTGCTGGCCGCCACCTGAACTTCCATGGGTGATGCCGGTCTGCCGTCACACCTGGGCAATGGACCTCGACGCCCAGTGTCCGTCAGAAGACGATGGACACGATCTGGCAGGCGGCTTCGGCAATCTGACGCTCTCCGCTGATGCGGACTCGGGCGAGGGCGGTGCAGGGATCGATGCCGCGGGTGCAGAGTCGCCAGGCGGTCTCTGGGTCCAGCCGTACTGACGCGGTCGGCGGACCGCTGGGTGCTTCGGCCAGTGACCAGCGGTCCGCGGTGGCGGTCACGGTCCAGGTGCCGACCGCTGGCTCCTCGATGATCACTTGGAGTTGTGTCCCGGCGGGCGCAGGCGTGTGACGCAGTGTGTGGGGCAAAGCCCTCATGAAGGTGTCCAGGACCGCGGACAGAGCGTTGGGCTCCGGATCGGTGGCCCGGTCGGTGGCGTGGCGGATCTGCTGGCGGTGGGCCCAGTACTCGGTGAACTCCCGGGCAACATCCAGCCACTTGGGCGCCGGGTCGGCCCCTGCCCACGACACTCCCAGGCCCGTTGCGTCGAGGTCGGTGACCTCGAATTGACTGGCGACCTGGGTCCCGGCCAGTTCCAGGGCCTCGATGAGCTCGACGGGGCTGTGATCGGCGTGGAGGTCGATCCATTCCTGGTTGACCCGGTGGATGAACGTCTCCAGCGTCTCTCCAGCCGCCATGGCGCGTTGGTGGCTCTCTGTGCTCCAGCCGAGGCGGCCGTGGTAGTCGCCGAGGATATGGGCGGCAAGATCGTGCACGGTCCAGCCCGGGACCGCGACCGTGCTCCACTCATTGCGGCGCAGGCCGCGCAGCAGGTTGAGGAGCGACGCCAGCTCGGGCCCGAACAGCGGGCGAGCATCGATCGGCTTGCCCAGCCAGGAGGGGTCGGATACATCGTTGGGCTGGAGACTCATGGCCAAAGCCTGTCAGTCCGGAGCCGGGGTCTGCCATCGTCGATCACCGCCTGATCCGGCTCGTCGAGGCGTTGCCCGACGGGTTCCAGACCGAGTTCATCGAGACGTTGGCCTCTGGCGTCGGAGGACCAGCCGCCCAGCTCCCCCTCACACAGTTCCAGCTGCACGCGCCCGGGGGCGCCGACGCCGAACCCCTCGCACCGCTCCGCCGCGACCACCAGGAGGCGCACCACCGCGCAGCGTGAGCATCCGCCCTAGGACTACTCCGTGCCGTCCGCCGGCAGGCGCTCCGGCAGACCGAGCCGCGGGAACTGGTCGTCGTGGAACGTGACGATCTCGGTGATCGCCCCGCCGGTGATGCGCAGGACGTCGATCGTCAGCGGCAGGTACGCGCCCTCCCGCTTCTGCCATTGGTAGAAGGCGACGGCGGGCTGCCGGTTCACGGAGGTGAGGACGCCGCGCAGGCCCTTCATGCCCTCGAAACCGCTCTCGACCCAGTCGTTCACCACCGCGTCGCGGCCGACGTACAGGCCCGGGGTGGGCGGCATCGAGCAGCGGACGTCGTCGCGCAGCATCGCGGCGAGCGTCGGGACGTCCGTGGCCACGCTGGCGTCGGTGTAGCGGCGTACCAGTTCACGCGTCCCGGCGTCCTGGTCGCCGCCGGTCCAGTCCTGCCGCTCGGCGGGCAGGTGCTCCCGTAGGCCGGCGCGGGCCCGCTGCAGGGCGCTGTTCACGGAGTTGACGGAGTCCCCGAGGAGCTGTGCGACCTCCTTGGCCGGCCAGCCGAGCACGTCCCGCAGGATCAGCACGGCCCGCGGACGCGGCGCGAGGTGCTGGACCGCGACCAGGTACGCCAGCTCGATCGTCTCCCGGGCGACGGCGACGGTCTCCGGCTCGTCCGCGTCGCCCGCGTGCAGCTCGTCGAGCAGCCGGTCCGGGTAGGGCTGCAGCCACAGCACCTCGCCGCCGGTCGCTGGCTCCGGGCGGCGCTTGGCGAGCAGGTCCAGGCAGGCGTTGGTGGCGATCCGGTACAGCCAGGCCCGGAACGTCGACCGCCCCTCGAACGTCTCCCGCCGCCGCCAGGCACGCAGGAACGTCTCCTGCACGGTGTCCTCGGCGTCCTCGAACGACCCGAGCATGCGGTAGCAGTGCACGTGCAGCTCCCGCCGGTGCCGCTCCGCCAGCCCCGAGAACGCCGGCTCGTCGACCTCGCCCAGCCCGCTCACGCCCAGCCCGCTCACGCCCAGCTCCTCCAGCCGCGTCTCCGCACTCATCACGTCATCCTTCCGCCTCGTCGTGTCCCGTCGTAGGTGTGACGGGTGCGGGTGCGAAAACTCATCACCAGGGTCAGTCGCCAGAGCTGATCCAGTGACGTGAGGCTGCCGGCCGCGCAAGCCCAGCGGGCCGGGTGAGCGACCCTGACCAGGTCGCATCGCCGGCGGAGGCGTGCTCTCCTGGAAGCATCCGCGGGGAACACTCCTATGCGCCGCATCCAGATCGCCCCCCTCCTGTACACCCGCTCCCCCGCACCGACCGGAGCGGGCGGGAAGCTGCTGCCGACGCGGGATCTCGCGGCCGCCTGGCTCCTTGTGCTGCTGATCGCGGTGCTCGCCTGGGCGCTGACGATAGGACAGGCCCGGGACATGGGGGTCGAGCCCGGCACGATGGGGCTGGCGCTGCCCCTGTTCCTGCTGCTCTGGGTGACGATGATGGCGGCCATGATGCTGCCGTCCATGGCACCGGTAGCCATCACCTGGGTGCGGGGAATCGGCCGACAGTCCTCCGGCTGGGCACGGACGGCCCGCACCGTCGAGTTCGTGGGCGGATATCTGCTGGTGTGGACCGCCTTCGGACTGCTCGCGTACGCCGCCCTGGCCTTCACCGGCAACCTGGTGGACGACCATCCCACCGCCGGACGCTGGATCGGCTCGATCGCCTTCCTGCTCGCGGGCCTGTACCAGCTCGGTCCCCTCAAGACCGTCTGTCTACGGCACTGCCGCGACCCGCTGAGCCATCTGGTGCGATACGCGGGCTTCCGGCGACCTGCCCGCGACCTGCGGGTCGGTGTCCATCACGGCTCCTACTGCGTCGGATGCTGCGCCGGGCTGATGGTCGTCCTCGTTCCGCTCGGCGTGATGAACGTGGCGGCGATGGCCGCACTGGCCTTGGTGATCTTCGTGGAGAAGCTGTGGTCCCGCGGGCCGCTGGTCGCCGTCGTCGTGGGCATTGCCTTCCTCGTCCTGGGAGCGCTCGCACCGTTCCAGGACTGGCTGCTGCCGGGGCTGCAGGACTCGATGCCGTCGATGGACGACATGTGATTGCCCGGTGTGCGCTTCGGCCACAGGGGCGGGTTTCCCTCGTGCGAGGTGAGGTGCAAGCTGGAGGGGAGGCCACCCTCCCGATCCCGGGAGCGGGCTCGGGACATGCGGTCTCGCCACTCCGAGTGAGTTCCTTCGGGCTCGTCAGGAGGGAAGCGAGATGACAGAACAGGCCACGACCGGTACACGCTGGCACCTGGCCGGTGACTGGTTCGATGTGTGCAAGTGCGCCATACCGTGTCCGTGTACGTTCGCGCAGCCCCCGACCTACGGCGACTGCGAAGGCGTACTGGTCTGGCACATCCGGGACGGCAACTTCGGCGACACGCGGCTCGACGATCTCAACGTCCTGATGCTCGGCTCCTTCGAGGGCAACCCGTGGGCCGGCACGCATACCGACCCGTACGCCGCGGTCTTCCTCGACGAACGCGCCGACGACCGGCAGCGGGCTGCGCTCGGGGCCGTTTTCGGCGGTGAGGCGGGCGGGTGGCCGGCGCAGTTCGGGGAGATGTTCCACCCCGAGATGCGCGGCATGGACATCGCGCCCATCCACGTGGAGATCGACGAGGACCTTGCGACCTGGCGAGCCGAGATTCCGGGCCGGGTCACCGCGACCGCCGAGGCCCTCACCGGTCCGACCACCCCGAACGGCGCGCGCGTCCAGGTCCACAACGCCCCAGGCGCCGAAGTGGGGCCAGGTCAGATCGCGACGTGGGGTCGGGCCTCCCTCGACCGCGTCGACGCGTTCGGCTTCTCCTGGGAACGCTCCGGCAAGTCGAGCAAGCACTTCCCCTTCGACTGGAGCGGCCCTGACTGAGAAGTCAGCCGTCGGCCAGGCCAGGTTCTACCAGCAGTGAGATCGCAGGTCAGGTGCCTGATCTTCTAGGAGGCGGAGTCAACGCTGCACGCCGGTTGAGGCGTCGCCATCCGGTGCCTGGTGAGGCAGCCGTTCCAGGGTGGCGGCGATCCCGGCCCGTCCCACCACGTCGATCAGTGCCTGCCCGATCATGGAGACCGGTTCACGGGCCGGGAGCACCAGCCCGATGCGCTCGGTGCGGACCGGGCGGACCAGCGGAACGGCGCGCATGCCCGCGGGAACGCCGAAGACGTGGAGCCAGGCGTGCGGCACGACGCTCGCCCACTGACCGGCCCTGACCTGCGCGAACAGGGAGGCGATCGAGTCGGTCTCGACCCGCGGTGTGACGGAGACGCCCACGGCCTCGAACACCGCGTCGAGGACCTGACGGCCCTGCATCATGGGGTGCAGCAGACACAGGGGGTACTGGGACGCCTCCTCCCAGGAGATCTCGTCGGG
This sequence comes from Streptomyces sp. NPDC057623, assembly GCF_042800355.1. Lineage (NCBI taxonomy): Bacteria > Bacillati > Actinomycetota > Actinomycetes > Kitasatosporales > Streptomycetaceae > Streptomyces > Streptomyces sp. NPDC057623. Next base: position 17,763 of record NZ_JBHVGZ010000078.1, on the reverse strand, counting down.
GCCGGAGGTGGGCGCGGTCCGCTGGGTCAGCAGCACATAGCGTTCCTGGTAGAGCGGTACGAACTTGAAGTCATGCGCGGCGACGGAGCTGTGATAGGTCACGGCGGCGTCGAGTTCGTATGTGCGTAGCCGGTTCACGATGTCCTCGGCCTGGAGGTCGGCGAAGACCTGGACGGTCGCCAGCGGGTTGGCGGCGCAGAACGGCTGGGTCAGCAGCGCGACCGCCGTGGCCGCGGTCGGGACGGTGCCGATGCGCAGCCGGCCGCTCAGGCCCGCTCGCAGTGCCTGGATCTCGCTCTGCATCGCGTCACGGTCGGCGAGGATGCGCTGAGCCCACAGGACGACGCGCTCGCCCTCCGGTGTGAAGCCGTCGAACCGGCGTCCCCGCTGGACCAGGGGAATGCCGAGTTCGTCCTCCAGTTTCCGGATGCCCTCGGACAGGGTCGGCTGGGAGACGTAGCAGGCCTGGGCCGCCTTGGCGAAGTGGCGGGCGCGGGCGAGGGCGACGAGGTATTCGAGTTGGCGCAGCAGCACACCTCCATGATCTCCCGCACCCCGGCCGCTCGTCACCGTCGCTGCGCGGCGGTGATCGGTGCTGCCTTTCAGTCGATCGGAACTGCCGCTTTGACCTGCCCCGACGCGGCGGCGGAGAGTGTGCTGCGAATGGTGGGCGGGGTATGTCGCGCCCGCGCGGGTCCGAGGGCGCGCGGGCTGTCCCGCCGCTGGACACGCCGGACGCCGCCGAGCGCGCTCGCCCCGCGACGGAGAGGGCGTGGATTGCGATGCGGGATCTCGACGAGCCGGATGAGAACGAGCTGTCGGTGACGGCGCCCAAGACGTGGGCGACCGGTGTTCCCGGGGTCGTGCACGCGCTGCAGTACGCGCTCGGGCAGACGTCGCCGAAGCGCACCGCGCTGACCCTGCTCAACATCAACCAGGCGAAGGGCTTCGACTGCCCGGGCTGCGCCTGGCCGGAGCCCGCTCCGGGCAAGCGGCACCTCAACGAGTACTGCGAGAACGGTGCCAAGCACATCGCTGACGAGGCGACCTCCCGGCGGGTGACCGCCGACTTCTTCCAGCAGTACTCGGTGGACGAGCTGGGCCGGAAGTCGGACCACTGGCTCAACCAGCAGGGCCGGCTGACCGAACCGATGGTGCTGCGCGAGGGCGCGACCCACTACGAGCCCATCGGCTGGGACGAGGCACTGGACCTGCTCGCCGACGAGCTGCGCGGCCTGGACCATCCGGACGAGGCGCTGTTCTACACCTCCGGACGCCTGGCCAACGAACCGGCCTTCCTCCTCCAGCTCTTCGCGCGCGCCTTCGGCACCAACAACCTGCCCGACTGCTCCAACATGTGCCACGAGTCCAGCGGCTCCGCACTGAACGAGACCCTGGGCATCGGCAAGGGCAGCGTCAGCCTCGACGATCTCTACGACTCCGACCTGGTGTTCGTCGTCGGGCAGAACCCGGGCACCAACCACCCGCGCATGCTGTCCGCGCTGGAGGAGACCAAGCGCCGGGGCGGCCACGTGGTCGCCGTCAACCCACTGCCGGAAGCCGGACTGCTCCGCTTCAAGCACCCGCAGAAGGCACGCGGCATCATCGGCCGCGGCACGGACATCGCCGACCAGTTCCTCCAGATACGGCCCGGAGGCGACCTGGCGCTGTTCCAGGCACTGAACCTGCTGTTGCTGGAGGCCGAGGAGAAGGAACCCGGCACCGTCCTGGACCGCGAGTTCATCGAAGCGCACACCACCGGATACGACGCCTTCGCCGAGCACATCCGCGCCACGTCCTGGGACGCCGTGCTGGAGGCCACCGGCCTGACCCGGGACGAGATCGAGCAGGTGCACGAGCGGGTGCTGGCCAGCCGCAGTGTCATCGTCTGCTGGGCGATGGGCCTGACCCAGCACAAGCACGGTGTGCCCACCATCCGCGAGGTCGTCAACTTCCTGCTGCTGCGCGGAAACATCGGCCGTCCGGGCGCGGGAGTGTGCCCGGTGCGCGGACACAGCAACGTGCAGGGCGACCGCACCATGGGCATCTGGGAGCGCATGCCCCAGCCCTTCCTGGACCGACTGGGACAGGAGTTCCGTTTCACCGCGCCGACGAGGCACGGCCTGGACTCCGTGGACTCCATCAGGGCCATGCTCGACGGACGGGCCAAGCTGTTCGTCGGCGTCGCCGGCAACTTCGTCCGGGCCTCGCCCGACAGCGACGCCACCGAACGCGCCCTGCGCAACTGCCGCCTGACCGCGCACATTTCGACGAAGCTCAACCGCTCCCACGCGGTGTGCGGACGCACCGCCCTGATCCTGCCCACGCTCGGCCGCAGCGACCGCGACGTCCAGGCGGGCGGCGAGCAGTTCATGACGGTCGAGGACTCCATGAGCGAGGTCCACGCGACCCGCGGTCGACTCGCCCCCGCGTCCGCGCACCTGCTCAGCGAGGTGTCCATCATCAGCCGGCTCGCCCGCAGGGTCCTGGGCTCCGGACCGGACATCCCCTGGGCGGACTTCGAGGCGGACTACGACCTCGTCCGCGACCGCATCGCCCAAGTCGTGGACGGCTTCGTGGACTTCAACGAGCGGGTACGGCGCCCGGGCGGTTTCCGACTGCCCAACCCGGTCAACAAGAAGGTGTTCCGCACGCCCTCCGGGAAGGCCGTCCTCACCGTCAACGACTTCACCATGCTCCAGGCACCCGAAGGCCACCTGGTCCTGCAGACGCTGCGCTCGCACGACCAGTGGAACACGATCCCGTACGCGATGGACGACCGCTACCGGGGCATCAAGGGCGGCCGGCGCGTCGTCCTCGTCAACCGCGCCGACCTCACGGACCTCGGCGTCGACGACGGCAGCCTCGTCGATCTCATCAGCGTCTGGACCGACGGGTCGGAGCGGCGCGCCGACGGTTTCCGCGTCGTCGCCTACCCGACGCCCCGCGGTTCGGCGGCCGCCTACTACCCGGAGACCAACGTCCTGGTGCCGCTCGACAGCGTCGCGGACATCAGCAACACACCCACGTCGAAGAGCGTGATCATCCGCCTGGAACGAGCCGCCGACCGGACCCCTGCGTAGCACAAGGGTGTCGCTCGGTCACGGCCCGCGCGACCAGTGCTCGTGCCGGATGACTGCGTTCGCTGACGAGTCCGTCCCTGGTCCCGCGCCGGTCGCGTCCGGTGTCAGCGGCCCGGGTGGGTGCCCAGGCGGCCCGGGGTCGGGTCGCCCTTGGCCTCGCCGATGTACACCGTCATCTGCTCGCGGAGGCGTTCGGCTGCGGCACGGTCCCGCATGAAGGCGGGGAAGCCGTCGATGTCGGCGTTCTTGTACTGCCAGACCTTCTTCAGGCCGGCGGGCGGGGCGACGTCGGTGCGTACCGACCACCCATCGCTGGTCTGCTGCTCCTTGGAGAGCTGCCAGTTGAGGAAGAGCTTGGCGGCGGCCGGGTGGCGGGCGTCCTTGAAGATGGCCTCGCGCTGTCCCCAGGCCATGAACGGGTCGCGGGTGTTCGGGAGCATGCCGACCGTGGTGGCCTCGGGATCCTTGCCGGCGTCGGGGGTGACCCATCCGCCCAGGCCGATGGCCTTCTTGCCGGCGGTCATCGCGTTGCCGGCGGAGTCGGAGCCGCGAAGGAACTCGGTGTTCCTGGCCATGCGAGCGAGCCAGTTCCAGCCGAACTTCTTCACGTAGCGGCTGTAGAGGAAGAGCGTCGCATCGTCGTCGTTCGGGTAGGCGGAGGCGATCTTGCCCTTCCATTCGGAGTCCGCGAACTCGCGGACGCTGTGGGGCGCGTCCCCTCCGACGAGCTCCTTGTTGTAGGCGGCGCCGAAGGCCAGGACGTTGGTGGCGACCCAGGCGCCGTCGGCGTCATTGAACTTGTCGTGGACCTTGCCGAAGCCGGCCGGCTTGTACGGAAGCAGCGCGCCCTGCCGCTTCCAGCGCGGGAAGTCCTGGAGGGTCTGGAGCTGGACGACGTCGGGGACGAGGGTGCCTGTGGCGAGTTGGTTGTCGATGCGGGCGTCCTGGTACTTGCTGTAGTCGACGACCATCTCGACCTTGATGCCCGGGAAGCGCTTCTCGAACGCCTGCTTGGTGTCGCCCTGCTGGTCCTTCCAGTCTCCGCCGGCATAGACGACGAGCTTGCCGCCCTCGGCCTTCGCCTCGGCATACAGCTGGTCGAGCGTCTTGGTCTCCTCGCCCCCGGGCCGGGCGTCGGAACGTGCGGCGGCCCCGAGGGTCAGGCCGACGGCGGCCACACTCAGGCCGATCGTGGCAGCTACGAGGGTCGTGGAGAAGCGGAGCGGTCGCGGATGCTGCTGGTTCGGGTTCGGCAGCGGGTTGAACAGCATGGACGTGGATCTCCTGGGGGGTGGAGTGCGGATGAGGGAGGTGTACGTTCCGGTGCCCGACGGCCGCGGTGGCGCCGGCGGCTCCGGCGGCCGTCGGGCGGTTGGTTCAGCGGACCAGTTCGGCGGGCTTGGTGGCCTTGCCGAGCACCCACTCCAGGGGGCCGCGGCGGAAGTAGCGCGACCAGAGAGTGGCGAACAGGGTGATGGCGACGATGAAGCCGAGAAGAACGTGCAGCGGGGGGCCGGGAAGTTCCTCGATGCCGAGGGAGTGGATGCCGGCGATGTGGAAGACGTAGGCGGTCAGGGACATCGTGCCGACCGCGATCACCGGGCGGGCGAGCCGGTGGAAGCGGGGGTAGGCGTCGACGGCGGCCAGGCAGCCGACCAGGACCGCGATCGCCACCCCGGCGTTGGCCACGATCGACAGGGTCGTCTCACTGTGCGGCGAGGCGACCAGAAGCCCCACCGGGGTACTGCCGTCGGGGTAGCCCCAGGTGTCGGACCACCAGGCCGAGGCGGCTGAGGCGCTCCCTCCCCAGCCGCCTTCGCCCCAGCCACCGGCGCTCAGCTTCGACAGGGCGCCCGGGACCAGGTGCAGGGCCAGCCAGGAGCCGCCGTAGCCGACGACGGCGAGGGCGACGCCGGTGATGGCGAGGCGGGTGCGGACAGCGGTGGCGGCCAGGTCGAGGCGGGCCACCGCCATACCGGCGATGACGAAGGGAATCCAGGTCAGCGCCGGGTAGCTGCCGGTGAAGAGGAGCGAGACGATGCCGTCGGCGTCCGCGGGCCAGGCCCAGACGCCCTCGGCGCCGTCGACGGGGAGTGCGTGCTGGACGACGTACAGGACCTGCGGCAGTACCAGGGCACTGGCTGCGGCGGTGATCGCCAGCGGGGCCGTGCTCAGCCGGTACAGCGGCAGGACGAGCAGGAAGTACAGGCCGTAGAAGGCGAGGATCACCTCGACCGGGGTGCCGGTCGAGGTCAGCCAGGTGCCCAGCGCCAGCAGGACGAGCGCCCGGATCACCACCTTGGCGACCGCCTGTCGGCCCGCCCGGCCCGTCTTCGGGGTGCGGCGGCCGGTCATCAGCATGATCGAGAAACCGGCCAGGAAGGCGAAGAGCGCGGAGGCACGGCCGTGCGCCAGTTCCATGAGGTGCCCGGTGATGCCGCCCTGCGAGGGGTCGGGGCCGACGTGGGCCGCGTACATGCCGAACACCGCGAGCCCCCGGGCCAGGTCCACGCCTATCAGGCGGCCGACCGGGGCTCGGCCCGTCTCGGGGGCCTTGGACCGCTCGTTCCCCACGGCCCCGGACGGGGCGCTGATCGGCGCCGCGAGCACCGTGTCGTCTGCTTTCTGGGTCATGCTTCCAGGCTGGAGAGCGGCCCGGGCCCGGAGTATCCGGCGACTGTCCGGTGCTACCCCGCCACCCGGCGGGTGGGCCCCTGCCGGGTGGGACCCCACCCCGGAAACAGAGCGGTCCCTTCGGAGGGAGTTTGCGACCACAACAACCCCCCCCCACAACACGTCCCCCAAGACCAACCCCCGAACCAACCGCCAGGTCCGGCCCGAGGCGCGGACGGCGGACAGTCCCCAGGCGAACAGCAGGGCGATATTGAACCCGAAGGCCACGTACTCGATGCCCGCCGAACGCCACCAGCCCCAGCCCGCGCCGAGCAGCATCACCATCGTGGGAAGGGTGGCCACGACGAGGGGCCATTCCTGGGCCAGCACCCGCAGGGCGCCGAGGACACCCGGATGGGACCCGTCGCCGCGTCGGACGATCATGTGCGCGTACCCGTGCGCCAGAGCCGAGGCGACGGCGGTGATCAGCAGCCACCGGGCGTCGTACAGCCGGTCGTCGGGCGCCGTCTCGCCGTACTGCGTGAGCGCGGCGACCATCGAGCTGGCCAGTACAGCCCCGTAGACGCCTCCTGGGAAACCCATCGCCGTCACCGCCGGCGAGGACAAGACGGTCCGGCTGTGGGATCTCGCCTCCGGAACCCCCATGGGCGAGCCCATGACCGGCCACACCAGGGGGGTGGACGTCTTTGGCGACGACGGCCGTTGCGACATCGACAGTGCCCTGTACCAGTTCTCGCTCGCCGGCCTGACGAACGCGTTGCCACCGCAGGAGCTGCCCGAGGAGCAGGCCATGCTCCGGGTGCGGCAGTACGTAGAGGCCCAGGGCCTGGACACCACCGGCTATCCGCTGTCCGAGCTGGTAGCCGACCGGTTCAGCATCGGCTGGATGGTCTACGTGCCCGGGGGCGGGATCGGCCGCGCCATCTTCTACGTGGACGACGACGGCGTGCTGGAGCAATCCTCCTCGTCGACAGCGCCGTTGACATTCACAGCCGGTTTCGAGCGACGCTTCCGGAAGCGCCATACTCCGGCGATCTGGAGTGCGGACTAGGGACCACCGCTCACCCTTGGGGCTGACGAAGTGCCCAGTCGCGGTCGCTCGGCGTCGGCTCGGTTCGCCAACGAGCCCGGAGGACACCGTCGTTGTCGGGCAGGACAGCGGTGCACAGAGGCATGCGTTCACCCGCATAGACAGACAGGAGCGCGGCAGCACGCGCACGGGATATCCGGGCGGTCAGTTCGGGGAAGTCGTCCCCGTCGGCGATGGCGCCGCGGATGTCGCCGTCGTCGTCCTGCCACACGCCTTCGACGAGACCATCAGCGGGCAGGGCCCTCAGGACGGCGTCGATGTCGGTGGACAGGGGCGGCCAGACGGCGAGACGGGCCCGGGGAGTTAGTCGGGCGCGAACGGAGTCGATGGTGTCGCTGGTGAGGTGGTGCCATCGTGAGGCACCTTCGAGATACGTCTCTTCCAGGATTCCCGCACGGCCGGTGACGACGGCCCTGTGCAGGTCGGACCAGAAGTCGTCATCGCCGGGCCGCTGGATGACCTGCTCTTCCTCGGCCTCGAAGGCGTACGGGGAGGCGTCCAGCCGTTCTGGAAACAGTCCGAGCTGCCGGGTATGGGCCAACGCTTCCTCGCAAGACCGCCTGCTGCTGACGTAGAGGTACTGGTCCCATCCCACATGGACCGCGAACGCGCCTTCCGCCTCCAGCCGGCACCAGGCCCCGTTGTCGCGCAACATGGCGCGCACCAGCTGCAGCCCGATGTCGAGCGGTACTACCGCCCCGTCGTGAAAACCGGTAGGGCCGGCCGGGAAGAGCCCGTCCAGCCCGAAGCCGTCCACTGCGGGCTCCACACCGAAGTGCACGAAGGACGGGATCTGTGGTTCACGTAGGGCCAGGTGATCGACGCCGGTGTCCCCGGCGAAGGCCGCGACCGCCTGAAGGTAGGACGCCTCGACCTCGCCGTAATCGCTGACGGTGTCCTCACTGCCGGTGTAGTACCCGTGTTCGTCACGGTCGGCGGGGTCGTACTTGGTGACCTGGTAGACGTAGGGGAGCTGCACTGCACCATCATCCAGCACGCTGGGGTGTTGGTGGTCGTGGCGGACGGGGCTGTGCCGTACGTCGAGTCGCGTGGGGCCGTGCGATCACCGGGCTTGTCGCGCACCTCCGCGAGCGACCGAGGCGAAGGCTGTCGCGAGCTCGTCGAGCAGGGGCGCCGCGGAGGGGTGGGGGTCATGGCGTGGTGTGAGCGTGTAGATGCCTCGGGACGGCGGGTCGATGAGGGCCACCGTGGTGACGTCGGCTCGTAGTGCGCGCGTCAGCACCCCGGGTATCAGCGCGATGGCGTGACCGGTTGCGACCAGGGCCAGCTTGCCGGGCAGGTCGGCCGCGGTCAGGTCGATGCGGGCGCTGACTCCGGCACGGGCGGCGTGCTGGCGCAGCAGCGCCGCCGAGCCGTCGTTGTCCTCGACCCAGATCTGGTCGGCCAGCGCCCGCATGTGCACCGGACCTCGCCCGGCCTGCGGATGGCCGACGGGCACGGCGACGACCATGTCGTCCAGCCCGAGGAACCTGCGTTCGACCCGCGGGTCCTGGGGCAGCCCTGGTGGCGCGTCGGTGACGACAGCGATGTCGAGATCGCCGGCGATCACGCGGCTGTGCAGTTGCGCGCTCAGGTCGGGCAGCAGGCTCCAGGGCACGGGCCTGGCCTCCAGCAGGCCCCGGATGGCCTCGGGGACGATTCCCGCGGCCAACGAGGGTGTTGCACCGACGGCCAACGGCCGGTCGAACGCCCCGTCCCCCATGTCCCGTACGGCGCGAATCGCACGGTCGGCCTCGTTGAGCACGGCCAGAGCGTAGCGTTGGAACACCTCGCCGGCCGGTGTGGGGCGAACTCCGCGTGCATGGCGCTCCACCAGGGCCACACCGAGCTGCTGCTCCAGTCCGGCGATCTGCCGGGAGACCGCCGACTGCGTGTGATGGAGTTCGACAGCCGCCGCCGACAACGACCCGAGTCGGCACACGGTCACGAAGCTCCGCCACACAGTCAGGTCCATGGCGCCAGTATGCCTCCCAGGTATGTGATTCCCGCATGGTGGCCCTGCGAAATCTGCGCTTGTCGCAGTCATGGCGGTGCACGACTCTGGCACGCATGACCACACCGCACACCATCGCCGTCCTGGGTCTGGGACGCATGGGCAACGCGATCGCAGCACGACTGGCCGACCGGGGCTGGGACGTCGTCGGCTGGACCCGCTCCGGGCGCACCTCAGGGGCAGTCAGGACGACCGGCGATCCGAACGACGCCGTGGCCAGGGCCGACCTCGTGCTCCTGGCGTTGTTCGACGGCGCGGCCTGCCGGCAGGTCCTCGACGACGTCCGCGACTCGCTGCAACCGGACACGGTCGTGCTGAACACCAGCACCATCGCCCCCGCCGAAGCATCCACGCTGGCCCGACAGTTCGGCCGGTCCTACATCCACGCGCCCGTGCTCGGCTCTGTGCCGAGTGCCGCCGCCGGCGCCTTGCAGATCCTCGCAGCCGCTGACCAGGACACACTCGATCGAGCCCGACCAGTACTGGATGCGCTGGGCACCGTGCGGCGCGTCGATGACGCCCCCAGCGCCGCAGCACTCAAGCTGATCGCCAACAACAGCCTCGCCGGCGCCGTCCTCGCCCTGCGCGACGCACTGCAGCAAGCCGACGCCCTCTCCCTGCCCCGCGCCCAGGTGCTGGACGTCCTCGAACTCGGCCAGCTCGGGGGGCTGGTGGCCCGAAAGCGCCACTTCCTCACCGGCCCTGCGGCCACTGGCCCGGCCGAGTTCACGATCGGCGCGCTGATCAAGGACATGGCCCTGCTGGCCGCCGCATCCAACACTCCCCTGCGCAACGTGGCCCATCTGGCCGACAGTACTTCCGCCCCTGAAGCCGACATCGCCGCTGCCGCCACGGTCCCCGCCGTGGAGGATGCCGTGCTCGAACCCCTTCGCGCCTACATCCGCGGACATGCCACCGGCGACCCCACCCACTTCCGCGACGCCTTCCGGCCCACCGCGCACATCGAGGGAATCCGGGACGGCGCATTCGTCTCGTGGCGCCTGGACGACTACTGCGCTCTCTTCCACGGCCGCCCGGCCCCGGACGAACCGACCCGTTCCCGCCGCATCGACGCCATCGCCGTCCACGACACCGTCGCAACCGCCACCATGACGCTCTCGCACGGCCCGGACACGTTCACCGACGTCTTCCTGCTGGTCCGCGACGACGACACCTGGCGTATCGCCAACAAGGCCTATCACCGCCACAGCTGAGAAGGCGGTAAGCGAGGTTCCGGAAGCCGCCCCTTCATCGGGGTACTCAAGCCGGAGTCGACCAGCGCGCCGAGCCGTCGCCCCTGCCTACCGCCCCAGCGCCGAACGCAGCGTCAGGCCGTGGCGGCGGCGGAGACGGTGGAGCTCCCCGACCGACAACAGGGTCACCGACACCGGGCCGCCCAGGAGGAAGGTGTAAAGGACCCAGGGCGGGGCGGCCACATCGGGGCCGTCGGAGATATTGAGGAGGAAGAGCGACCAGACCAGGAGCGGGGAGATCAGGGCCGGCAGCAGATCGTGGACGTCACCGAGACGGAAGCAGGAGTTCACGCCGTAGACCAGGACGATCACGGTGAAGGGGACGGAGAACAACAGGAGGATCAGACAGACGAGTCCACCGACGCCCTTCGCCACCACCAGGAGGACAACGGTCAGCCAGCTCAGATCGGCGGGGCGGCCGTCGAACGAGACCAGTTCGCCCCGTAGCGCCTTCCAGGACAGCCAGAACAGCCCGGCGCCGCACAGGATCAGGACCACGCAGTACGCGGGACCGAGCAGACAGGACGCGTAACGGCGGCCGAGCGGCGCCCGGGCCGCCGAGATGAACGCGGTCACCGCGAGGAGACCGACCCCGAACGTGACCCCGCAGCCGATCAGCAGATCCTCCAGCTTGCCCATCACGAAGTCCTGACGGCCCACCCTCATCGGATAGGCCATCACCAGCCACACCGTCGCCGTCAGACCGAGAACCGTACGGCTCCGCTGCAGTGTCCGGATGACCCCGTCCTGGACGCGGTCGGGCCGGATGGCCGCCACCCGCTCCGTCGCTATGGTGAGCGGACGAGTGATGAGGCCCACCAGCCCGCGCTTGTCCTCTCCGTTGCCGCTCACGTCGCGCAATCCCCCGAGTGCGATCAGGCGCGCGTGCTCGAGCGCCGCGAGCGGACACTCTAGCGGATCTTGTTCGAACGCTGATGCGACGCAGCAGCACAGCGGCGAAGGCGGCGTCCCGCCCCTTCCCCGGGAACCTCCGGATGCCCGGCGGCGTTCCTGTCGCTGACGGCCGCAGGAGCCGAGCCGTCGGCCCGCAGTGCCCAACTGCTGACTTGCTACGACGACTTGACCGGGGGCAAAGAGGCGTGCAGCAGCACCGCGCACACCCCGCGCGCCCGGCCACCGCCGTGCTCTCCGCGCTGCTCGCGGTCCTGACCTTCCTCCTGCCGGTTTCGGCCAAGTCGGCGTCGGCGTCCCGCCCGTCCTCGACGGGCACGGCCGCGGCGGCGACCGCGCAGGCGTCCACGACCGCCGACGCGCAGCGGCCCGTCACCGTGGCGCACCCCGTGCCGGGCCACGCCGACGCCGTGCCGTACCCGTTCCACGGCTTCCTCGGACCAGGCACCGGGGACGCGGCCCCGCACCGTGCTGTCGGTGGCCCCGCCGTGGCCGCGGCGGCCGCGGCCGCGGGAGCGAGCCGGGGCGCCCACGCGTATCGCCCGCGCGGCCCGCCGTCCCGATGGAGCACCGAAGTCCGTATCGACGCCTGACCGTTCGCCTCCGCGCCCGGCGCAGACGTCGACTCCGTCTGCCTGCCCATCGTGGAGAACTCATGTCTCGCGCGCCCATGTGGCGGGCGATCGTCGCCCTAGGTGTGATCGCCGCCTCGCTCTTCTTCGCTCTCACCCAGTCCGCCCGCCTCGGCCTCGACCTGCGCGGCGGCACTCAGATCGTCCTGGAGACCAAGGACTCTCCCGTCGTCAGGGCCGATGCCGAATCGACCCAGCGGGCCCTGGAGGTGCTCCGCCAGCGGGTCGACGCGCTCGGCGTGTCCGAGCCGAGCCTGTACCGGTCCGGAGAGCAGCGGATCTTCGTCGAGCTGCCCGGCGTACAGGACCCGCGCGAGGCCGCCGAAGTCATCGGCCGTACCGCGCAGTTGACAGTCCACCCGGTGCGGGGTGTGACGGACAAGCAGGACGCGGACAAGGGGAAGCCGACCAAGGACGGCTCGCGCACCCTGGCCGATCCCGATCAGAAGGGGGCGTTCCTCAAGCTCGGACCCACCGCCCTCACCGGGGAGGGCGTCAAGGACGCCGAGGCTGTGCTCGACCAGCAGAAGATGTCGGGCTGGATGGTCAACCTCACCTTCCGCGGGCAGGCAGGCAAGGACTGGGCACGGGTCACCGGGGCGGCGGCCTGTGCCCCGCAGGGCGCCCCCGAGCGGCGCGTCGCCATCGTCCTGGACGGCAAGGTCCTCTCGGCGCCCGGCGTCAACGCGGATGTGGCGTGCGAGGTCGGCATCTCCGGCGGCTCCACGCAGATCACCGGCGGCTTCGGCCGCGAAGAGGCCCGCGATCTGGCCGCGCTCGTCAAGGGCGGTGCGCTGCCGGTGCCCGTTGAGGTCGTGGAGCAGCGCACCGTCGGCCCCACGCTCGGTGCCGACGCCATCGCCGCCAGCACCCAGGCCGCGATCATCGGGCTCGCCCTGACAGGGCTGTTCATCCTCGTCGTCTACCGGCTGCTCGGCGCCCTGGCCACCATCGCGCTCGCTCTGTACGGGCTGATCTCCTACGCCGCACTGGTCGCTCTGGGCGCGACCCTGACACTGCCTGGACTCGCCGGTTTCGTCCTGGCGATCGGCATGGCGGTGGACGCGAACGTGCTGGTCTTCGAGCGTGCCCGCGAGGAGTATCTGGGAGCCCGCGCCCTGAAGTCGGCCGCGGCGCACCTGGACAAGCCGCTGCGCACCGGCTTCAACAAGACCTGGAGCGCGGTCGTCGACTCGAACGTGACCACGCTGCTCGCGTCCGGGCTGCTCTTCTTCTTCGCCACCGGACCCGTCAAGGGCTTCGGTGTCACGCTCTCCATCGGTGTCCTCGTCTCGATGATCTCGGCCCTGGTGATCACCCGCGTCCTCGCCGACTTCGCGATCCGACGCCGCTTCGTGCGGGGCCGGCCCGGCCTGACCGGGATCACCTCCACCGGCCGGGTGCGTGCCTGGCTCGCACGCCGCAAACCCCGCCTGGTGCACCACCGGCGCCGCTGGCTCGGCGTCAGCGGGCTGCTGATCGTGGCTGCCGTCGCCGGAATCGGCCTGCGCGGCCTGGACTTCGGGGTGGAGTTCACCGGCGGGCGCCTGGTGGAGTACAGCACCAGCAGGCCCGTTGACGTGGACGCGGCGCGCACGGCGGTCACGGACGCCGGGTTCCCGCGCGCGTTGGTGCAGGAGTCGGGGGACGGGGACATCTCGGTACGCACCGGTGAGCTGAGCAACGACCAGCAGCACATGATCAGAACGGCGCTGGCGAAGGAGGGCGGCGAGGTCACCGTCGAGCGGGACGAGCTGATCGGCCCGAGCCTCGGCGAAGAGCTGCGCCGGCACGCGCTCATCGCGCTCGGCATCGCCGTCGCGACCCAGCTGATCTACCTCAGCGTGCGGTTCCGGTGGACGTTCGCCGCCGCGGCGGTATCGGCCATGGTGCACGACGTGCTGCTCGTGGTGGGCCTGTTCGCCTGGCTCGGCAAGCCCGTCGACAGCGTCTTCCTGGCGGCCCTGCTGACGGTCATCGGGTACTCCGTCAATGACACCGTCGTCGTCTTCGACCGGGTGCGCGAGGCGCGCCACCGCGATCCGGCGGCTGACCTGGAAACCACCGCGAACAAGGCCGTGATCCAGACGCTGCCGCGTACCGTGAACACCGGTATGGGCGCGCTGTTCATCCTGTCGGCTCTGGCCGTGCTCGGCGGTGACTCGCTCGCGGACTTCTCCATCGCGCTGATCGCCGGTGTGGTGATCGGTATGGCGTCGACGGTGTTCACCGCCGTTCCGATAGCCGTGCAGCTAGAGGGCAGTCACCCGGCGCCACCGGTGCGCCCCGGGCGCAGCAAGGACAGGGGAGTGCGCAGTCCCCTGGAGCGGCGCGGGCGTGCGCGGGATTCAGGCGCCGTGGTGTGAGGTTGCGCGGAGGGGCGCGGGGAAGACGCGGATGCCCGTAGGGAAGACGCACGCATCCGGAGGGCTGCCGCGGTGGCAGCAGCTCCGGATGTGGGGTCTACTCCGCGCTCTGCGCTGCGAACGCTGTCGACTGCAACTGGTTCAGCACCGCGGACGGGCTCCTGGTCGTCGACACCGCCTGTCCGATCCGCTTCCTGATGTCCGCGCTGACCTGAGACCAGGAGGTCTCCCCGACGGGATACAGCTCGGAGGACGGCAACTGGTCCAGGAACGGCTTGAGATCGGCGTCCGCCTTCGCCGTACTCATGATCTCGGACACGGACGTGGTGACCGGCAGCAGGTCGTACTCGCGGGAGAAGGCGAGGACGTTCTTGTCGTTGTAGACGAAGTCGAGGAAATCCCGTATCTCCTTGGCGTGGCCGTTCTTCCTGAAGGCCATCATCCAGTCGGCGACTCCCATGGTGGTCTGGCTCGGACCGTCCACACCGGGCATCGCCACCGTGCCGAACTGCACGCCGTTGCTAGCCGCCATCTTCATCAGCGAGGGGTGTCCGTTGAGCATCCCGACCTCGCCGTCGGCGAAGGCGGCGAACGCATCGGCACGGTTGAGCCTGCCGGGTGCGACCGGACCGGACCTGTTGGCCATGCGCCACGACGCCGTCCTCGAACGCCGTCCGTGGGACTCGGTACGCACCGAGCTCAAGGCCATGGAGAAGGCCTCCGAGCGGATCAGGAAGGTGGAGGCGCAGGAAAGGCGTGACCACAAGCGGTCCGAGGCCGAGCGGAAGTGCAAGGACGGCGTCGCGCAGCTGAAGCAGAAGATCGCCGTTTGGACGGCTCCACGAGCGCGGGGTGACACCCCCCAGCCCCGCATGGCGGCAGCGGGTCGAGCCGGACCCGCCCCCGCCGCCGCATCCCACGACGCCGGTGGCAAGCCCCGCGCACCGAACTCCAGCCCCGCCTCTCAAGGCCGGGCAGCCCGATCAAGCGCCCCGCCCGATTCATGGCCAATGCCCTCACCCTCCGTCACGGCCGCGGACCGAAACAGGTTCGCCAGTCGGACCGTGGCCGAGCAAGGGACGCCGGGACTTCACCTGTGCCGACCGGGAAACCGGCGACGACGTACCCGGCCAACCGACACGCCGGCATTCTTCGACGCGGCGGCCTCCTGTCCACTCAGGCACACGCAAACCGCCTCGGTGATTTGTCACGTTGATCCTGGATCAAGACCCACCGACTGGTACCGCGGTACCAGTGGGCCACCGAAGATTCCCCCGCAGTCCCAAAGTCCTGACCTGCGGCGCTCGTAACTTCGAAGGCAGACCACATCGAGCCCGCGGACGGGTTCGATGTTCGAGGCAGGAAGGGCCCACTCCCATGATCGAAGCGCGTGAGCTGACGAAGCGGTACGGCGACAAGACGGTCGTCGACCACCTGAGCTTCACCGTCAAGCCCGGCGAGGTGACCGGCTTCCTCGGCCCCAACGGGGCGGGCAAGTCCACCACGATGCGCATGATCGTCGGCCTGGACTCCCCCACCAGGGGCTCGGTCACTGTCGGCGGCCGGTCGTACGCCAGGCACGGCGCGCCGTTGCACGAGATCGGCACCCTGCTGGAGGCCAAGTCCGTCCACCCGGGGCGCAGCGCGTTCAACCACCTGATGGCGCTCGCGTACACCCACGGCATTCCGCGCCGCCGGGTGGACGAGGTCATCGAGCTGGCCGGGCTGACCAGTGTGGCCGGCAAGCGGGTGGGTGCCTTCTCACTCGGCATGGGCCAGCGGCTCGGCATCGCCTCGGCCCTCCTGGGCGACCCGGCGATCGTCATGCTCGACGAACCGGTCAACGGCCTCGACCCCGAGGGCGTGTTGTGGGTACGCAACCTGCTGCGCTCCCTGGCCGACGAGGGCCGGGCCGTGATGCTCTCCTCGCACCTGATGAGCGAGACCGCGCTGATCGCCGACCACCTGGTGATCATCGGACGCGGCCGGCTGCTCGCGGACACCACGGTCGACGACTTCACCCGGGAGGCCGGCGGTGGAGGCGTGAAGGTCGCCACCTCCGAGGCCATGAGGCTGCGTTCGCTGCTGGCCGGCCCCGACATCACGATCAGCTCCACCTCCGCCGAGGAACTCCTCGTCTCCGGACGCGACGCCCGGGAGATCGGGGCGATCGCCGCCCAGCACGGGGTGGCCTTGTACGAACTCACCCCGCAGTCCGTCTCGTTGGAGACGGCGTTCATGGAACTCACCCGCGATGTCGTCGAGTACCAGAGCGCTCCCGCCGACACCGAGCGAAAGGCCGCCTGATGACCGTCACCAGCCTCGCCCCTCCCCCGCCCACACCACGAAGTACAAGGTGACCGGCCTGCGGGTACTGCGTTCGGAGTGGGCCAAGTTCTGGTCGCTGCGCTCCAGTTGGATCACCCTGGGCGTCGCCGTCTTCCTGCTGGTCCTCCCCTGGGTTCGACGCCGACTGGGCGCACCCCGTACTGGGGCGCATGTGGCGCGGCCGCAGACAACCGTGGCTGCTCGACACCGCGGTCGTACTGGTCGTCCAGCGATCACGAAGAACGTGACGGCCGGGGCCCGGCGACGCCACCACAGCGGCACGATGAGTGCCGCGGCGAAGAGGTGGACGACGCCGGACGGCAGCTGACCGCGGTGGGCGCGGGTCTCGCGGTCTTCGCCGGCTGGGCCGAAATCGGCTCGGACAGGGACAGTCTGGCCCGCCTCCGGGCCACGGCCTTGATTCGAGAACCGCAGCAACGCCCTCCTGGGAGCCACAGCCGGAATGCGATCGCGCCCCCAACAGGTCCCACCTCGTCCAACCCGTTGTCTGGCAGTGCGCGGCTCTTGACGGTGATCCAGGAACGGGCACATCGTGGCGCATTGCACCAACCTGTCCCGAAGGGGAACTGCTATGCCTTCAGAGTGGCGCTACTTCGTCCGTCCCGATGGTTCCTTCTGGCGCACACCCAACATCGACGGACACCTCGACTCGGTGACGGACGAGGAGCTCGCAGGCATGGACAGCGCAGTCAGTCGGCGCCGCGAGACGGAGACGCCGGTGCCGTGCTCGCGGTGCACGCGGAAGCTGCTGCTGCACTGGAGAGCGCCGGCGCCGGGCGTGCTGCTGGAACTGTGCGAGGGCTGCGACAGCGGCCGCCCAGCCGCGAGCGACCTGATCCGCTGGATTGGCGATCCCGCCCGGCGTTCGCAAGACCTGCCGCTGCTTTTCGAGATGTGGGAGACGGAGACCATGGAATCCATGGGCTGGGTCTTCGTCCCTCCCGAAGACGATCCGCTCGCACAGAACTGACCGACCTCACAAGGACCGTTCTCAAGGCCCACGGCTGTACCGGACGCTCCCGCGAAATGGCTCCATCGGTCGTCGGGGCGGGGTAGACCGTCGTCATGGAACCGGATGAAATCCCTCTCCCGGACGTCTGTGATCTCTGCGGGCAACTGCTGGACGAAGAGACGGAGCTGCTGGCTCTTGTCGATGACTCCTCTGCCATCCACACCAGCGACCCGAAGATGGACGGCAAACGGCTGGTGACCGTGTGCTCGCCCGAGCACCTCAAGGAGCTACAGCGGCAGTACGCGGAGCGGTCTTTCTCCGAGCCGGAGCTGTGGTCCGGCAAGATTGCCCGCGCGATGCGTACCTATCCGAACGGGATCAAGCCTGTCAACGGCCATTTGTTTGCCCCGGTGGCGGCCAGATGTTCCATGCACTCATGGCCGACTCGGCGTCCCCAGTGGCGGCCAGATATCTCCCC
>NZ_JBHVGZ010000077.1:0-45943 GCF_042800355.1 Streptomyces sp. NPDC057623 | reverse complement strand
ACGTGCACACACCCCGCAAAACACAGGCGGCGAAACAGCGAACGAGTAAGTCAACCACCCCACGACCACGCCGCACAGGTTAAAGATCAAGCTAGGCACCCCGCGGTGCGCCCAGCTCGCTCCAGATCCCGTCCAGCGCCTCGACGAACTCGCGGACCTCGGCTTCCGTGTGCACGGCCGAGGGCGCGATCCGCAGGATCTCCTCCCCGGTCGGCACGCTCGGCGCGTTGATGGCCTGCACATAGGCGCCGTGCCGCTCCAACAGCATCGCCGACATCCGCTTGCAGAGCCGGTCCTCACCGACCAGGACCGAGACGATGTGGGTCTGGTCGGACAGGACGGGGATGCCCCGCTCCCGTAACAGGCCGTGCATGCGGTCGGCGTTGGCCGCGAGCCGTTCGCGTTCGACCCGGGAGCCGCGCAGATGCCGTACGGCGGTGAGCGCGCCGGCCGACACGGCGGGCGGCAGGGCCGTGGTGAAGATGAACGACCGGGCGAAGGCCCGCACCGAGTCCATGAGAACGGCGGGCCCGGTGACATAACCGCCGGTCATTCCGAAGCCCTTGGCCAGGGTCCCCATCACCATGGTGAACGCGGGCGCGAGTCCCTCCTGCGCCGCGATGCCGGCGCCCTCGGGACCGTACATGCCGACCGCGTGCACTTCGTCGACGAAGGTCACCGCCCCGTACCGCTTGGCGATGTCGGCGATCTCCGCGAGTGGCGCGATATCGCCGCGCATCGAATGCACGGACTCCGTCACGACGAGTTTCGGCCGCTGTGGATCCACCCCGGAGAGCAGTTCCTCCAGATGTGCGCAGTCGTTGTGCCGGTAGATGAACTTCTCGGCCCCGCTGTGCCGCAAACCATCGATGATGGACGCGTGGTTCAACTGGTCGGAGAACACGGCACAGTCGTCGATGCGCCCGGCGAGCACGGAGAGCGCACCCTCGTTGGCGGAATAACCGGAGGTGAACAGCACGGCGTCCTCCTTTCCGTGCAGCGCGGCGAGTTCCGCCTCCAGAGCGACGTGATAGCGGTTCGTCCCGCCTATGTTGCGCGAACCGCCGGAGCCGGCCCCGTATTCGTCGACGGCGCGCTTCATCGCGGCCAGAACGTCCGGGTGCTGTCCCATACCCAAGTAGTCGTTGCTGCACCAGATCGAGATCTCGCCATGCAGTGCCGTGTCGGCCGCGGGGAAGCGGCCCGCGATGCGGCCGAGCTCCAGGAATTCCCTTTTCCGCTCGGCTGTTTCCTGCGCAAGGCGTGCGAAGAAATCCATGTACTCGGACATGTCTCATGCTCGCTCTCTGTCGCTTTCCCATCGGCGGGCCTCATCGTAGGATGCGTCGGGGTTCCTGCACAGTGCGCCTTCGCCTGAAAGCGGAATATCTATGACCGAATGTGAAATCTCCTTCCCGTGGATTCACCCTGCCTTTTGGGGCACCGGAATACGCGGCCCGGTCCGATGAGGGGCGGTGCCACGCTCTCGGCCGCGGACGTGCTCGCGGACTCGGCGCGGCGCACCCCGGACCGCACGGCACTCGTCGCCGGTCCCGAGCGCGTCTCCTACGGCGACCTGTGGCTGGCCGCGCGACGGTGCGCGGCGGCGCTGCGCGGGCGGGGCCTCGCCCCCGGCGACCGGGTCGCGCTGCTGCTGCCCAACACGCCCGATTTCCCGGCGGTGTACTTCGGCCTCCTCGCGCTCGGCGCGACCGTCGTACCGGTGAACGCCCTGCTGAAGGCGGAGGAGATCGCGTACATCCTCCGGCACTCGGGGGCGCGGGCCGTGCTGTGCGCCGGGTCGCTCCTCGGCGAGGGGGAGCCGGCCGCGAAGCGCGCGGGAGTGCCGCTGCTGACGGTCGACGCGGACGCCGACGACATGAGGGGGCCCACGCTCAACCGGCTCGCGGCCCAGGCCACGCCGATCGAGGCCCCGGTGCCCCGGGCGCCGGACGACATCGCGCTGATCCTCTACACCTCGGGCACCACGGGCCGTCCCAAGGGCGTCATGATCAGTCACCTCAACCTGGTGCTGAACATCGACACGACGATGCTCTCGCCCTTCGACATGCGCCCCGACGACGTCCTCCTCGGCTGTCTGCCCCTGTTCCACACCTTCGGCCAGGTCTGCGGCATGGGGACGTGCTTCCGGGCCGGCGCCACTCTCGTCCTGATGCCCCGCTTCACCCCGGACACGGCGCTCGACCTGATGGTGCGCGAAGGCTGCACGGTCCTCATGGGCGTGCCGACCATGTACATCACCCTCCTGGAGGCCGCGGCCCGGGACGCCCGCCGCCCGCCGCTCGCCCGGGCGTACTCCGGCGGTTCGGCGCTGCCGGTCCGGGTGCTCGAGGACTTCGAGACGACCTTCGGCTGCCCCGTCTACGAGGGCTACGGCCTGACCGAGACGTCCCCCTGCGTCGCCTACAACCAGAAGGCCTGGCCCAGGCGGCCCGGCACCGTGGGCAGACCGATCAGGGGCGTGGAGGCGGAGATAGCCCGCGCCGACACCGAGGACCGCATCACCCTGCTCCCGCCGGGCGAGGTCGGTGAGATCGTGGTCCGCGGCCACAACGTGATGGCCGGCTACCTCGACGACCCCGAGGCCACCGCCGCCGCGCTGGTGGACGGCTGGTTCCGCTCGGGCGACCTCGGCGTGAAGGACGCCGAGGGCTGTCTGACGATCGTCGACCGCAAGAAGGACATGATCGTGCGCGGCGGCTACAACGTGTACCCGCGAGAGGTGGAGGAGGTCCTGTCCCGCCACCCGTCCGTCACCCAGGCCGCGGTGATCGGCCTACCGGACGCCCGCTACGGCCAGGAGATCTGCGCGGTGATCGTCCCCGGCCCGGGAGCCGCGCCGGACGCGTCGCTGGCGCGGGACGTCATCGCCTGGGCCCGTGAGCGCATCGCCGGCTACAAGTGCCCGCGCCGGGTGGAGTTCGCCGCCGCCCTCCCTCTGGGGCCGAGCGGGAAGGTCCTCAAGCGGGAGCTGGTCGCCCTGCTGGGAGACACCGGGTGCGTCTGAGCCCCGTCAGCGCGGGTTCTGGATCAGGCAGAACCGCGCGCCCTCCGGGTCCGCCACCGTCGCCACGCGGCCGTGGGCGCTGTCGTGGGCCGGTCTGAGGACATGCCCGCCGAGATCGACGATCCGGTCCACCGTCCCGTCCGTGTCGGCGACTTCGAAGTACGTCACCCAGTGCGGGCCCCGGTCGCGGGGCAGGGCGGTGCCGACCCCGTGGATACCCGCGACCGGGCGGCCGTCGATGTGCAGGGTGACGTAGTCGAAGTCGGCGGAGAGCACCGGCTCCTCCTCGAAGGCGAACACGGTCTCGTAGAACTTGGCCACGTTGACCGACTCGAAGGTCAGCAGCTCGTTCCAGGCGGGGGTGCCGGGCACGCCCGTGATGGCCGTGCCACGGTGCTCCGCCGCCTGCCAGATGCCGAAGACGGCGCCGGAGGGGTCGGAGCAGATCGCCATCCGGCCGGCTTCGGCGGCGTCCAGCGGTCCCACGCCGACCGTGCCGCCGCACAGCCGTACCGTGTCGGCGGTCAGGT
Source organism: Streptomyces sp. NPDC057623 (assembly GCF_042800355.1). Classification (NCBI taxonomy): domain Bacteria; kingdom Bacillati; phylum Actinomycetota; class Actinomycetes; order Kitasatosporales; family Streptomycetaceae; genus Streptomyces; species Streptomyces sp. NPDC057623. Next base: position 42,385 of record NZ_JBHVGZ010000077.1, on the reverse strand, counting down.
CCGTGTCGTCCGAGGCGAGGTAGGGCGTCCAGGCGATGGGGAGGTGGCGGTCAGGCGGCAGCTGGCCGATACCGGCCACCTCACGGCCGTCGAGCAGGGCTCGCACATAGGGGCCGAGCTGCTGGGGGCCGGGCTGGAACTCCCAGCCGAACAGCGCCCCGTAGAACTCCTGGGTCGCGGCCAGCCCGTGCACCATCAGGCTCACCCAGCAGGGCGTGCCGGGCGCGTGCCGGGCGTGCGTCTCGCCGTTCGGGCCGGCCGACCCCCGTGCCTCGGTCATCGTCACTCTCTCCTCGGCCCCTCGCGGTGGCCGCGTCGCTTCCGCTGTCCGGACCCCGTGCCGATGCTCGCACCACCCGTGGCCGCGCGCGCTGCGGGCACGCCGCCGCACGACGGCCGGCGCCCGGAGGATGCCCGGTGTGCGATTTACGGCCCGTTTCCGTGCGATTGCCGCCGGAAGTCCGTCGGGTGTACAGCACGTGCCTGATCCCGTACGCCTCGTGATCGGACCTGTCCGGCCGAGCAGAGTAGCCGGACGTCGACGATGCGGCCACCCCGTGCGCAAGGATGGTGGCCATGAACGCCATCATCTCCGCATCCGAACTCGCGAGCGAACTGGCGGGCGAGAACCCGCCGGTGCTCCTCGACGTCCGCTGGCAGCTGAGCCTGGCCAAGTCGGCCGGCGAGCCGCCGTTCGACGGCAGGGCAGCGTACGAGGCCGGGCACATCCCCGGCGCGGCCTACGTCGACCTGGACCGGGAACTGGCTTCCGCGCCCGGCCCGCAGGGGCGCCACCCGTTGCCGGAGTTGGCCGAATTCGGTGCGGCGATGCGCCGGTCGGGCGTGTCGTCCGGGACGCCGGTGGTCGTGTACGACGGCGGACAGGGCTGGGCCGCGGCCCGGGCGTGGTGGCTGTTGCGCTGGACGGGTCACCCCGACGTGCGGGTCCTCGACGGCGGGTTGCCCACCTGGGAGGGACCGCTGGAGACGTCCGTACCGACTCCGGCGGAGGGTGACTTCGAGCCCGCGCCGGGCGCCGGGCTGCTCGACGCCGACGGCGCCGCGGCGCTCGCCCGCTCCGGCGTACTGCTGGACGCGCGGGCGGGGGAGCGGTACCGCGGGGAGGTCGAGCCGATCGACCCGGTCGGCGGCCACATCCCGGGCGCCGTCTCCGCGCCCACGAACGAGAACGTCGGCGCCGACGGCCGCTTCCTGCCCGCCGGGGAACTCGCGGACCGCTTCAAGGCGCTGGGCGCCTCCGAGGGCACGGAGGTCGGCGTGTACTGCGGTTCGGGTGTCTCGGCCGCACACCAGGTGCTGGCGCTGGCGGTCGCGGAGATTCCGGCGGCGCTGTACGTCGGTTCGTGGTCGCAGTGGTCGTCGGACCCGTCCCGGCCGGTGGCCGTGGGGCCGGACCCGCAGTAGGGCGGCACAGCACGAGGGCCGCGTCGCGACCGACGCGGCCCTCGTCCTCGTACGGCCGCATCCACAGCCGTACGACCGATGACTCCTGCTGCCTGCCTTGCTACTCCTGCTTCTTCCTGCGCGTCCCGAACACGATCTCGTCCCAGCTCGGGACGGCGGCGCGGCGACCCGGACGGACGCCGTCCGCCTCGGCCTGGCGATCCGTCGCGCCGATGAGGCGGTCGCGGTGACTGCCGACGGAGCGAGGCATGAGGACGTCCGCGTAGGCGGAACCGGCGGAGGCGGCCGGAGCGGGAGGTTCCTCCTCGACCGGCTCGGCCGGGGATTCCTCCGCTTCGGGCTCCACCGGGCGCTCCGGCACCACCAGGTCGCCACGGAAGCTGGGGACCGCCTCCAGCAGGCTGGTCAGCGAGTCCCGTTCCTCTGTCGTCTCCTCGACGGGCTCGGGGACCTGGGCCGGCAGGCTCGGCCGCGCGGTCTCCAGGGCACGGTCCATCCCACGCTCGCGCGGAAGTCGCGCGATACGCGGCACGAAGGGGAAGCTGGGCTCCGGCGCGGCGAGGTCCTCGGACTCGCCGATCAGCGAGCGCGCCTCCTCGTCGACGGCCTGCACGAGCCGCCGGGGCGGGTCGTACGTCCAGCTCGCCGAGTGCGGTTCGCTCGCCACCATGTAGACCAGCAGCACTTCCCAGGTGCCGTCGTCGCGGCGCCACGAGTCCCACTGCACCGTGTCCTTGTCGGCACCGCGCAGGAGCAGCCGCTCCTGGACGGCCTCGCCGAGCTGCGGACCGGCGGCGTTCTCGCCGGGCCGGCGGACGGGAGTCTTGCGGGCTCGTTCGGCCATGAAGGCGCGCTCGGCGAGCACCGGGCCCTCGAAGCGCCGGACGCGGTCGACGGGGATGCCGGCGAGTTGGGCGACCTCTTCCGCGGTCGCACCAGCTCGTATACGCGCCTGGATGTCACGGGGGCGGAGATGGCTCTCCACCTCGATCTCGATCTGGCCGAGGCGCGGACGGTCGCCGCGCACGGCGGCGCGCAGGCGTTCGTCGATCGGAAGGGTGTACTCCGTCGCGTCGGCAGCCTTCAGCACCAGCCGTGTGCCGTCATTGGAGACGGCCACGACACGCAGTTCGGGCATGGGGACCTCCCGGGTGGTGCCTGCCGACGTCACGTGCGTCGCTGCTTCCGCTAGTCGAGTGTGGCCTGCCCGGGTGCAGCCTGCCACAACCTTGCCGAGTTGCCCGGCGTGTCGGGCACGGGCCCTGGAACGCCGTTATGGCACGGTTACCTATTCGCAACGCTAAGTGACCAACTCCGTCACCCTGTGCAACTAGCCCCCTCCCGGCGGTCCTTGAAGGCCACGGACAGCCAGGCGGGAGACCGGACCCAGGGCTCGCAACAGTACTCCATTTGGGCCACGTGCGTGGATTGGCGCGCCGCCCAGTTTCTGGCAAGAAGCGTGACTCGGCCGTCGGTTGAGCCGTTTTCGGATCTTGGACGTGGCGTACTTCACCCACTCCGCAGAAACGGAACCAATGGATTTCGCCGGTGCGTCGCGCCGGTCGCGGGACGTCGGCTACGCCCCCAACACCCGCCTCAGGTAGTCGTTCTGGAACCGGCGGTCAGGGTCCAGCCGGTCCCGCAGCGCCGTGAACTCGCCGAACCGCGGGTACACCCGGGCGAAGTACTCGGCGTCCCGGGTGTGCACCTTGCCCCAGTGCGGCCGCCCCTCGTGCGCGGTGAAGATGCGCTCGGCGGCGGTGAAGTACCGCTGGAACGGGGTGCCCTTGACCATGTGGACGGCGATGTACGCGCTGTCGCGGCCCGAGGCGGTGGAGAGCGTGATGTCGTCGGCCGGGGCCGTGCGGACCTCGACCGGGAAGCTGACCCTGAGGCCGGAGCGGTCGACCATGGCCTTCAGTTCGCGCAGCGTCCCGACCACGGCCTCGCGCGGAACGGCGAATTCCATCTCCACGAAGCGCACCCGGCGCGGCGATGTGAAGACCTTGTAGGGGATGTCGGTGTACGTCCGCGCGGACAGGGCCTTGCTGGAGACCTGGGCGATCGCGGGGATCGTCGCGGGCACCGCCCGGCCGACCCACTGGGCGACCTGGAAGACGCCGTTGGAGAGGAACTCGTCCTCGATCCAGCCCTGGAGCTGCGACACCGGCTTCTCCGGGCCCGCACTGCGGTTGTTGCGCTTGGTGTTGGTGCTGCCGGTGTGCGGGAACCAGTAGAACTCGAAGTGCTCGTTCTCCGCCCACAACTCGTCGAAGTCCGCCAGGACCCTGTCGAACGGCATCGGCTCCTCGCGCGCGCAGAGCAGGAAGAGGGGCTCCACGGCGAAGGTGATCGCGGTGACGACGCCCAGGGCGCCGAGGCCGATCCGGGCGGCCGCGAAGACCTCGGGATTGTCCTTCTCGGAGCACGTGAGTACCGAGCCGTCGGCGGTGACCAGCTCCAGGCCCTTGATCTGGGCGGCGATCGAGGCCGAGTCGCGGCCCGTGCCGTGCGTGCCGGTACTCGTGGCGCCGGAGACCGTCTGCTCCATGATGTCGCCCATGTTCGTGAGCGACAGACCCTCGCGCGCCAGGGCCATGTTGAGTCTCTTGAGCGGTGTGCCCGCCTCGACCGTGACCGTCATGGCGTCGCGGTCGATGTCGCGTATGCCGGTCAACAGTTGAGGGCGGATCAACACGCCGTCGGTCGCGGCTATGGACGTGAACGAATGCCCGCTGCCGACCGCCTTCACCTTCAGGCCGTCCTCGGCGGCCCGGCGTATCGCCGCGGACAACTCCTCGACGGAGGCCGGAGTGACCTCGCGCGCGGGGCGGGCGGCGACATTGCCGCCCCAGTTACGCCACGTGCCGTTCCTGCCGCTCGCTGTGCTGCTCAACGGTGCCTCCCCGACCCGGAGCCGGCCTGCTGAGCCGGCGGTACCCCAGGAAACCGACCACGACCGCGACGGCTCCGGACACCACCGGAACCCCGTACCCGGCGTCCGCACCGGCGGCGTCGATGACCCAGCCGGCCGCGGAGGAACCGAGCGCGACCCCGACGGCGAGCCCGGTGCTCACCCAGGTCATGCCCTCGGTCAGTTGCGCGCGTGGTACGTGCTCTTCGATCAGGGACATGGTGGTGATCATCGTGGGAGCGACCGCCATGCCCGCAACGAACAGCGCCACGGCCAGAAGCGGCAAGTTTCCGACCAGTAGGAGGGGGATCATACTCACGGCCATCGCGCATATGCCCAGCAGCCAGCGAGGTTCGGGCGCCCCCTTGAAGCGCAACAGCCCGAAGACGAGGCCCGCCGCGCAGGAGCCGGCCGCGTACAGGGCGAGGACCACGCTCGCGGCGCCCTTGTGCCCCTGCTCGTCCGCGAAGGCCACTGTGACCACGTCGACGGCCCCGAAGATCGCCCCGGTCGCCACGAAGGTGGCCACCAGGACCTGCAGTCCCGGGGCGCGCAGGGCCGAGCTCCCGCCGCGCTCCTCGCGCGGATGCGGCGCGGGCTCGGTGCCCCGCTGTGCGGTCAGCCAGAAGACGCCGACCGCCAGGAAGCAGCCGGCGAGCAGTGGTCCGGCCTCCGGGAACCAGGCCGTGGACAGGCCGATGGAGATGATCGGCCCGAAGATGAAGCACACCTCGTCGATCACGGATTCGAAGGAGTACGCGGTGTGCAGCTGAGGCGTCCCCCGGTACAGGGCGGCCCAGCGGGCGCGGACCATCGCCCCGACGCTGGGCACGCAGCCGATACCGACGCACGCCGCGAACAGCACCCAGTCCGGCCACCCGTAGTGCGCGGCGAACAGCAGCAGGCCCCCCGCCACGAGCGAGATCAGCGTCGCCGGACGCAGCACCCGCCGCTGCCCGTACTGGTCGACCATCCGTGAGACCTGCGGACCCGCGACCGCCGCGGCGAGCGCGATCGTGGCCGACAGGGCGCCGGCGAGGCCGTACCGCCCCGTCAGCTGGGAGATCATCGTGACCACGCCGATGCCCATCATCGACAGCGGCATCCGGCCGAGGAGGCCCGCGGCGGAGAAGCCCTTGGTGCCAGGGGCGGCGAACAGGGCGAGGTAGGGGCTCGGCACGGGGGTCTCCGGTCAGGCGGAGCAGCGGGGGCTGCGGTGGTTCGGGGGTGACGCGGCAAGGCGTGTGGGCGGCCCGGTGGGCATGCGGCGACCCGGTAAGGCGTGCGGGCGGCCGATACAGCTTACGAGTTAGGTGACCCTAACGCACCGGGCCGGACGCATCGGGAACCCGGGTGGTCACCCCACCGTTTCCCGGCTGTCAGTACCGGATGACAGGATCGATCCATGCCAGACGTGCACGATGCCACCCCCTACGACGCCCTGCTCCTGCTCTCCTTCGGCGGCCCCGAGGGCCCGGACGACGTGATCCCGTTCCTGGAGAACGTCACCCGGGGGCGGGGCATCCCCAAGGAACGCCTGAAGGAAGTCGGCGAGCACTACTTCCTCTTCGGCGGCGTCAGCCCCATCAACGACCAGAACCGCGCCCTGCTGGACGCCCTCCGCAAGGACTTCGCCGAGCACGGCCTGGATCTGCCGATCTACTGGGGCAACCGCAACTGGGCGCCGTACCTGACGGACACCCTGCGCGAGATGGTCGCCGACGGCCGCCGCCGCATCCTCGTCCTCGCCACCAGCGCCTACGCCTCGTACTCGGGCTGCCGCCAGTACCGCGAGAACCTCGCCGACTCGCTCGCCGCCCTCGAGGCCGAGGGCCTGGAGCTGCCGAGGATCGACAAGCTGCGGCACTACTTCAACCACCCCGGCTTCCTGGAGCCGATGATCGACGGCGTGCTCGAATCCCTCGCCGACCTCCCCGAGGACGTCCGGGACGGCGCCCACATCGCGTTCTCGACCCACTCGATCCCGAACGCGTCCGCCGACACCTCCGGCCCCGTCGAGGACCACGGCGAGGGCGGTGCGTACGTCGCGCAGCACCTGGACACCGCCCGGCTGATCGCCGACGCCGTACGCGAGCGCACCGGCGTCGACCACCCCTGGCAGCTCGTCTACCAGTCCCGCTCCGGCGCCCCGCACATCCCGTGGCTGGAGCCCGACATCTGCGACCACCTGGAGGAGCGCCACGAGGCCGGCGTTCCGGCCGTGGTGATCTCGCCCATCGGCTTCGTCTCCGACCACATGGAGGTCCTGTACGACCTCGACACGGAGGCCAGGGACAAGGCCGAGGAGCTGGGTCTGCCGATGCGCCGCTCGGCCACCGTCGGCGACGACCCGCGGTTCGCCGCGGCGGTCCGCGACCTCGTCCTGGAGCGCGCCGCCGTGGCGCGATCGGAAGAGGTCACGCCCTGCTTCCTCGGCGGGCTCGGCGCGAGCCACGACCTCTGCCCGGTGGGCTGCTGCCCGGCCCGCGCTCCCCGGCCCGCCGCGGCGGGTGCCGACAGTCCCTACGCGTGAGGAGCCCCGTGAGCGACGTACTCGACCCTCTGCACTCGGAACTGCTCGAACTGGCGCAGCAGGCGGCGCTCCGCGCGGGCGAGCTGCTGCGCGACGGCCGACCGGCCGACCTGGCCGTCGCGGCGACCAAGTCGAGCCCGATCGACGTGGTCACCGAGATGGACATCGCGGCGGAGAAGTTGATCACGACCCTGATCTCCGAACGCCGCCCGGACGACGGCTTCCTGGGCGAGGAGGGCGCCTCCACCGAGGGCACGAGCGGCGTCCGCTGGGTGATCGACCCCCTGGACGGCACGGTCAACTACCTCTACGGACTGCCGACCTGGTCCGTCTCCATCGCCGCCGAGCAGGACGGTGAGGCGGTCGTCGGCGTCGTGGCCGCCCCGATGCGCCGCGAGACGTACCACGCGGTCCGCGGGGGCGGCGCCTGGGCCACGGGAGCGTGGGAGGGCGAGCGCAGGCTCAGCTGCCGTCCCACGGCCCCCCTGGAGCAGGCCCTGGTCTCGACCGGCTTCAACTACGTCACCGAGGTCCGCACTCACCAGGCCGACGTCGCCCGGCGGCTGATCCCCCTCCTGCGCGACATCCGACGCGGCGGCTCGGCCGCGATCGACCTGTGCGACCTGGCGGCGGGCCGCCTGGACGGCTACTACGAGCGGGGGCTCAACGCCTGGGACGTGGCCGCGGGCGACCTGATCGCACGGGAGGCGGGCGCGCTGACGGGTGGGCGCCCCGGGGAGCGGCCCTCGCGTGACCTGGCGGTGGCGGCGACGCCGGGGGTCTTCGAGCCGCTCCAGCGGCTGCTGGAGGAGTTCGGGGCCTGGCACGACTGAGGCCCGACCCTACGGCTCTCTCGCGGCAGCAGGCCCCCAGCGCTGGATTCGCCGGGGGCCTGCTGTTGGTCCGCGAGCTGCTCAGACGCGAGTCGCGCCGACTTCCACACCGTGCTCGGCGGCGAGGCGGCGCAGGTCGTCGAGCTCGCCCTGTTCCACCTCGACGAGGAAGTCGTCGCCGTCGTCGAGAGCCCGCGTCAGGTCGGACTCGGTCGTCCTTATGCGCTGCAGAAGTCCTGTGGTGAATGCGTCCATGCTGCGCCCCCTCGTCCTGGGTCGTGGGTCGATGGCACGGGGGTGTGCCGTTCGGAAGGGGCGATCACGTCTCCAGTGGATGCCCAGCGCTGCCCATGCCGGGCGGCGACGGTGCCGGACACCCACACCCGCCCTGCGGAAAGCGGATCGCCTCGTACCGCTTGGTGGTGCGGCACAAGCAGAGCGTGATCGCGGGGTGTACAAGCCGTCCTCCCCCCGCTCTCTTCCACGGAAACCTCAACCGGAGGAGAAAATCTCGCATTCCCGGGCCTCACACCTGTCCTTCATGGCCCGCTCCCCCGTCTTACCGCCGACTTATGACCGAAAAGGGCAGGATGGAGGCCAAGACCCCCAACCAAGGCCCCTGCCCGCCAGCGAGGACAAGCGCTACGCGGGTGGACACAGGAAGGACAAGCGACGTGCGCGTACTCGTCGTCGAGGACGAGCAACTGCTCGCCGATGCGGTGGCCACCGGACTGCGCCGGGAGGCCATGGCCGTCGACGTCGTGTACGACGGTGCGGCCGCCCTGGAACGCATCGGCGTCAACGACTACGACGTGGTCGTCCTCGACCGCGACCTCCCGCTGGTGCACGGCGACGACGTCTGCCGCAAGATCGTCGAACTCGGCATGCCCACCCGCGTGCTGATGCTCACGGCGTCCGGCGACGTCAGCGACCGTGTCGAGGGACTGGAGATCGGCGCCGACGACTATCTCCCCAAGCCCTTCGCCTTCAGCGAGCTGACGGCACGCGTGCGTGCCCTCGGGCGCCGTACGAGCGTGCCGCTGCCGCCCGTCCTGGAGCGCGCCGGCATCAAGCTCGACCCCAACCGCCGCGAGGTCTTCCGCGACGGCAAGGAGGTGCAGCTGGCGCCGAAGGAGTTCGCCGTCCTGGAGGTGCTGATGCGCAGCGAGGGCGCGGTCGTCTCGGCCGAGCAGCTGCTGGAGAAGGCCTGGGACGAGAACACCGACCCGTTCACGAACGTGGTCCGGGTGACCGTCATGACGCTGCGCCGCAAGCTGGGGGAGCCGCCGGTGATCGTCACCGTGCCCGGTTCCGGCTACCGGATCTGATCCCCCATGGCCGCGACACCCGCGCCTCCGCAGGCGCCCCCGAAGCCCACGTGGGACCCCCGCAAGGCGGAGCCCTCCTTCCCGTGGCTGCGCCCCACCATCCGGATACGGCTCACGTTGCTGTACGGCGGCATGTTCCTGATCGCCGGCATCCTGCTGCTGTCGATCATCTATCTGCTGGCCGCGCAGGCCATCAGCACGGGCAACCAGCCGCCGTTCAAGATCGTGAGCGCCTCCAACGAGATCAGGGTCTCGAGCGCCGACTGCCCCGCGGTCAACAACGCCAAGGGCCTGACGCTCAACGAGTTCAACTCCGCGATCAGCGCCTGTATCGACCAGCAGCGCCGGATCGCCCTGGACGACCTCCTCAGCCGCTCGCTCCTGGCCCTCCTCGGCCTCGCCATCATCGCCTTCGCCTTCGGCTACGCGATGGCCGGCCGAGTCCTGTCGCCGCTGGGCCGGATCACCCGGACCGCACGCGCGGTGGCGGGCTCGGACCTGTCCCGCCGTATCGAACTGGACGGCCCGGACGACGAGCTGAAGGAACTGGCCGACACCTTCGACGAGATGCTGGAGCGGTTGCAGCGGGCCTTCACCGCCCAGCAGCGCTTCGTGGGCAACGCCTCGCACGAGCTGCGCACCCCGCTCGCGATCAACCGCACGCTCCTCGAAGTGCATCTGTCCGACCCGCAGGCGCCGATGGAGCTCCAGCAGCTCGGCAAGACACTGCTGGCCACCAACGAGCGCAGCGAGCAGCTGGTGGAGGGGCTGCTGCTGCTCGCCCGCAGCGACAACCAGATCGTCGAACGCAAGCCGGTCGACCTCGCGGAGGTGGCCGAGCAGGCCGTCGACCAGGTGCACGCGGAGGCGGAGGCCAAGGGCGTGGTGATCCGCGGCGAGCAGAAGCCCGCCGTCGTCCAGGGCAACGGCGTGCTGCTGGAGCGGATCGCGCTGAACCTGGTGCAGAACGCCGTCCGGTACAACATCCCGGAGGGCGGCTGGGTCGAGGTCACGACCGAGGTCCAGCACGGACAGGCGGTCCTGATCGTCTCCAACACCGGGCCGGTGGTGCCGGCGTATGAGATCGACAATCTGTTCGAGCCGTTCCGGCGGTTGCGCACGGAGCGTACGGGCAGTGACAAGGGTGTGGGCCTGGGACTGTCCATCGTGCGGTCCGTGGCGCGGGCGCACGGCGGGCACATCTCGGCACAGCCGCGTGAGGGGGGAGGTCTCGTGATGCGGGTGACCCTGCCGATCTGAGATCATGTGCGCCGACACTCGGCAGATACTCGGGGATGTTCGCTTTGCGCGGAATTTTCTGGGCACCGGACGAACGGCCTCGTGTGTGATCGATCACAAGGGCGGTTTTCCAGCCATCTACTCTCCGTGATCATGACGCCTGCCGGAAAGCCGGGAAAATCCGGGTTTTCGAGGGTCTTGATCACGGGAAGTACACGGTGAGACGCCTTTGAACTGCGGCATTAGGACCGTGTACGGTCCCGTTCGCCATCCAAGCCGATCACTCTTGAGGAGTTCGGTTGGGTGTCGATTGAGTAACAGACCTTGATGTGAGGCAAAATCTCCGCCTCGGGTCGGGCACAAGTCCGGCCTCTCACGCGTTACGTGCGCTGGAGACACCGCAGACACCCAGAGGGGGAGAGCGACATGGCAACGGATTACGACACCCCACGCAAGACCGACGACGACGTCGACTCGGACAGCCTTGAAGAGCTGAAGGCCAGGCGGAACGACAAGTCGACGTCCGCTGTGGACGTAGACGAGTTCGAGGCCGCCGAAGGCCTGGAGCTGCCCGGCGCGGACCTCTCGAACGAGGAGTTGGCCGTCCGGGTGCTGCCCAAGCAGCAGGACGAGTTCACCTGCATGAGCTGCTTCCTGGTGCACCACCGCAGCCAGCTGGCCCGGGAGAAGAACGGTCAGCCGATCTGCCGCGACTGCGACTGAGGTCGGGTCGGGCATGACTGGCTCGACCCCACCTTGGAAGCGCCGCTCCCGGGTGCCGGGAGCGGACGAAGGGCCGTCCGACGGCCCGTCTGGCGCGCGTGACGACGAGCGGGGCTCATCCAGTACGGGGGCCTCGCTCGAACCCGTGTCCGGGGCTGACCTCCCGGCACTGGTGGACGTTCCCGCGCCCGTCGCCCGGCGAAGGGCGGCGGTCATCCGGGAGAAGGCCCGGGAAGGGGTCCGCAAGGGCGGCAGCCGCGCCAGAGCGGGCCTTGCGTACCTCGCCGACCGGATCATCGAGAACGCCCCGCGTATCCCCGTACGGGACCTCGCGGCGCTGCGCCGGCAGTTCCCGGGCCTCGGGCCCGAGCAGCTCGCCGACAAACTCGTGACGGGAGCGGCCAACGCGAGCTCGACGGTCGGTGCGGGAGTCGGTGCCGCGGCGATGCTGCCGGTGCCACCCGCGATGCCCACGGAGCTGGCCGCCGAGATCACCGGTGTGGCCGCGATCGAGCTGAAGCTGATCGCCGAGCTGCACGAGGTGTACGGCGTGCGCCCGCCCGGCGGTCTCAAGGACCGCAGCACCGCGTATCTGACCTCGTGGTCCGAGGAGCGCGGCATCGACCCGATGAAGCCGGCGACGATCAACGCCGCACTCGGTGGGCAGATGAAGCGCGAGCTGCGTCAGCAGATCATGAAACGCATGGTCCGCAACCTGCCGAACCTGATGCCCTTCATGGTGGGCGCCGCCGTGGGCGCGGTCATGAACCGCCGGGACACCAAGAGACTCGCGGCACGTATTCGGGCGGACCTGCGAAAGATCCAGGTGCCCTGGGACGAACTGCCGCAACTGCCGCCCCTGGAACGTCCGGCGCAACCGCTGGAGATGGGGGACATCGCGCGGGAGCTGGGACGCAAGAAGCCCGGCGGCGGCTGGAGAACCGGCCGCTGAGAGGGCGTCCGATGTGCCCCGGAGAAGATTTTGCCGCGGCTGGAGCGAGCCTTGACCCGGCCGGTGAAGGCCCGCTCTGGTGTGCTAGGCCGCGGCCTTCGCCGCCTTGATCGCCTCCGCCAGGCGCTCCGGCTCACGGGTCGACAGGTAGAGGTAGGGAGTCGGGTCCGCGGGGTCGGTGACCTCCACGCGCAGGGCGGTGGGGATGTAGGCGCGCAGGAGGAGGAAGGCGCGGGTGTCGGCCTTGTGGGTGCGCCAGGCGCGGGCCTCCTCGGGGTCCAGGACATGCGCCTCGCCCAGGGCCCGCACCGGGATCTTCGCCTCGCCCGCGATCAGTGAATCGCCCACCACGCGGATGCGGAGCGAGCCGTACGAGCTGGCCATGACGGCCGCCGCGGCGGTGCCGCCGGCCAGGCCGCCGAGCATGGGCAGCGTGCCGAACGGCAGAAGGATCAGAGCCAGGGAGACCCCGACCAGGAACGAGACCAGCCACCACGAGCGGGGGGCGGTGAGACGTTCTTCGTACGGGGCGGCGGAGAGCTGCATGGAGCCAAGCTTGGCACGGTGTCCGATTGCTGCCGACGCGCGGGTAAGGTCTGCGGCTGTGAGTGGTACTTCAGCGGCTCTCAAGCCCCCGGCGGACGCCGTGAAACCGGCCCGGCACCCCGATGCGCCCGCGTCCGGTGAGCTTCTCGGCGCGCACTACGGCGAGTGTTTCGGCTGCGGTGGCGAGCAGGCCCACGGGCTGCACCTGGCGGCGCGGGCCGGGGACGGCGTCAGCATCACGGCCGAGTTCACGGTGCAGCCCGCTCATCAGGGCGCACCCGGCCTGGCGCACGGCGGTGTCCTCGCGACCGCCCTCGACGAGACCCTCGGATCGCTCAACTGGCTGTTGCGGACGATCGCGGTGACCGGGCGGCTGGAGACCGACTTCGTGCGGCCGGTTCCCGTGGGCACGGTCCTGTATCTGGAGGCCGAGGTCACGGCGGTGGCGGGCCGCAAGATCTACTCCACCGCGACCGGCCGGATCGGCGGCCCCGCAGGGCCCGTCGCCGTCCGTGCCGACGCGCTCTTCATCGAGGTGAAGGTCGACCACTTCATCGACAACGGCCGCCCCGAGGAGATCCGGGCCGCCATGAACGACCCGGACCAGGCGCGGCGTGCCCGTGCCTTCGAGGTGAACCCGTGAGCCGTGCCCCCCTGGACGTGCTGATCCGGCGCGTCGACCCGGACGTACCGCTGCCGGCGTACGCGCACCCCGGTGACGCGGGAGCCGATCTGCGCACCACCGAGAGCCGCGAACTGAAGCCGGGGGAGCGGGCCGTACTGCCCACCGGGGTGTCTGTCGCACTCCCGGAGGGGTACGCGGCGTTCGTGCACCCCCGTTCCGGTCTCGCCGCCCGCCTAGGTGTCGCCCTGGTGAATGCCCCGGGGACGGTTGATGCCGGGTACCGTGGGGAGATCAAGGTGATCGTGGTGAATCTCGACCCGCACGAGCCCGTGCGGTTCGAGCGCTTCGACCGGATTGCCCAACTGGTGGTCCAGCAGGTCGAGAGGGTCCGCTTCCAGGAGGTCGCGGAGCTTCCCGACTCGGCACGGGCGGCGGGGGGCTTCGGGTCCACCGGCGGCCATGCCGCGGTGGGCGGCACAGGCGATACAGGCGATACAAGCGGTGAGGCCGCCGATGGCGGCGCAACGGGTGGGAATCGATACGCTTCGGTCGTATCCGACCGGGAAGGACAGTGACGTGTTCGGACGTCGCAAGAAGAAGGGTGCCGCCGAGGACGCGGCCGGCGAGCCCGAGCAGGTCGTCGACAGTGTCGACACTGAGGCGGACGACGACGGTGAGCGCGAGCGCGTGAGGCTCGAACCGGAACCGCGGCCCGACGGGCCCTGGGACAGCTCCGAGGTCCGTGAGCCCGGCGAGGGCCGGGTGGACCTGGGCGGCCTGCTGGTACCGGGCGTCGACGGCATGGAGCTGCGCGTGGAGGTCGCGGGCGACGCGATCGTCGCGGCGACCGTCGTGCTGCGTGACAGCGCCATCCAGCTCCAGGGCTTCGCGGCGCCCAAGCGTGAGGGCATCTGGGGCGAGGTGCGCGAGGAGATCGGCTCCGGCATCACCCAGCAGGGCGGCATCATCGACGAGGTCGAGGGCCCGCTGGGCTGGGAGTTGCGGGCCCAGGTGCCGGTGCAGCTGCCGGACGGCACGGGTGGCTTCCAGGTCGTGCGGTTCGTCGGTGTGGACGGCCCCCGCTGGTTCCTGCGCGGTGTGATCTCGGGTCAGGGTGCCGTGCAGCCGCAGGCGGCCGGTCTGCTCGAGCAGATCTTCCGGGACACGGTCGTGGTGCGCGGTGAAGGCCCGATGGCCCCCCGTGACCCGATCGTCCTGAAGCTCCCCAACGACGCCCAGATGGTCCCCGAGGGCGTCCAGCAGGAGGAGGCCGGTTCGCGCTTCTCCGGTGGCATGGGCCAGCTCCAGCGCGGGCCGGAGATCACCGAGGTTCGCTGAGCGTCGCGGAGACAGCTCGGCGCCTCAGAAACAGCCGTAGAAGCATCAGGGCCGCACCCCTCGGGGGTGCGGCCCTTTCTCGTGCGTGAACCCTTGACGGCGCATTGGTCTGTACCTACCGTCTCCGGCCAACGCGTCTGTTCATAAAGGCGCTTAACGTTCACATACAAGAACGGAAGGCCCCCCACGCATGCGCAGAACAGCACTCTTCGCGGCCGCGGCCGCCCTCGTCGCCGGTGTCCTCGCCTGGCCCGCCGGTGCCGCTCCCGCCACCTTCGCCCACCCCGGAGTCGCCGTCTCCAAGGGGCAGTTGGACTTCACCCGCTCCAAGGTCAACGCCGGCGCCCAGCCCTGGAAGGGCGCCTTCGACCGCATGATGGCGAGCAAGTACGCCGATCTGAACCGCACCCCCAAGCCCCGCGCGGTCGTCGAGTGCGGCTCGTACTCGAACCCCAACTACGGCTGCACCGACGAGCGCGAGGACGCGATAGCCGCCTATACCCAGGCCCTCGCCTGGTACATCACCCGCGACGAGCGGCACGCGAGGAAGGCCATCGAGCTGATGGACGCCTGGTCCGCGGTGATCAGGGACCACACCAACAGCAACGCGCCCCTCCAGACGGGCTGGGCCGGCTCCTCCTGGCCCAAGGCCGCCGAGATCATCAAGTACACGTACACCGGGAGCTGGGCGAACTCCGGCCGCTTCGCCACCATGCTCCGCACCGTCTATCTGCCCGAGATCATCAACGGCTCGAACTCCAACGGGAACTGGGAGCTGTCGATGACGGAGGCCGCCGTCGGCATCTCCGTCTTCCTGGAGGACAAGGCGTCCTACGACAAGGCCATGGCGAAGTTCCGCACCCGCACCGCCGCCTACGTCTACCTGTCCTCCGACGGCGACCTGCCGAAGACCGTGCCGAGCCAGAACCTCGACACCCGGGAGAAGATCGTCAACTACTGGCAGGGGCAGGGCACCTTCGTCACCGGCCTCACCCAGGAGACCTGCCGCGACCTCACCCACACCGGGTACGGCATCTCGGCCATCTCGCACGTCGCGGAGACCAGCCGGATCCAGGGCCAGGACCTCTACGGCACTGACGTCGGTGAGCGGCTGCGGCACGCGCTCGGGTTCCAGGCCAGGTACGAACTCGGCGAGGCCGTGCCCGGCTGGCTGTGCGGGGGCTCGCTGAAGCGCGGGCTCGGGCCGGTCACCGAGGTCGGGCACAACGCCCTGGCCAACCGTCTCGGCCACGCCATGACCAACACCGGGACGCTCAACCAGCGCAACCGCCCGTCCGCCGGAAACAACCTCTTCGTGGCCTGGGAGACCCTCACCCACGGCGACAACCCCGGCTGAGCCCCCTCGTGACGTCCCGGCGGGAGCGTCAGAGTTGCGTCAAAGACGCTCCCGCCACCGCACCCGGCCCCATTTGTCGCGATTGCTGGCCGTAATCTCGACGCTGCGCAGGCAGTACCGGCCGGAACACAATGAGGACCATGGGACGCGGCAGGCTTCGGATCTACCTCGGTGCGGCACCGGGCGTCGGCAAGACGTACGCGATGCTGGCCGAGGCGCACCGTCGTATCGAGCGGGGCACCGACTGCGTGGTGGCGTTCGTGGAGACCCACGGGCGGCCGCGCACCGAGGTGATGCTGCACGGGCTCGAACAGATCCGGCGCAAGCGGCTGGAGTACCGGGAGAGCGCCTTCACCGAGATGGACGTGGCCGCCGTCCTGGCGCGGCGTCCGCAGGTGGCGCTCGTCGACGAACTCGCCCACACCAACATCCCCGGCTCGCGCAACGCCAAGCGCTGGCAGGACGTCGAGGAACTCCTCGCCGCCGGGATCGACGTGATATCGACGGTGAACATCCAGCACCTGGAGTCCCTCGGCGACGTCGTCGAGTCCATCACCGGCGTACGGCAGCAGGAGACCGTGCCGGACGAGGTGGTGCGCCGGGCCGACCAGATCGAGCTGGTCGACATGTCGCCACAGGCACTACGGCGTCGTATGGCGCACGGCAACGTCTACCAGCCGGACAAGGTCGACGCGGCCCTCTCGAACTACTTCCGGCCCGGCAACCTGACCGCGCTGCGCGAACTGGCGCTGCTGTGGGTGGCGGACCGGGTCGACGAGTATCTGCAGCAGTACCGCAGTGATCACCGGGTGTCGAGGATCTGGGGTTCGCGGGAGCGGATCGTGGTCGGGCTGACCGGCGGGCCGGAGGGGCGGACCCTGATCCGGCGCGCTGCCCGGCTCGCGGAGAAGGGCGCCGGCGGCGAGGTGCTGGCCGTCTACATCGCCCGCAGTGACGGACTGACCTCTGCCTCGCCGAAGGAGCTCGCCGTCCAGCGCACCCTGGTCGAGGACCTGGGCGGAACGTTCCACCATGTCGTCGGCGACGACATCCCGGCCGCGCTGCTGGCCTTCGCGCGCGGTGTGAACGCCACCCAGATCGTCCTCGGCTCCTCGCGGCGCAGGAGCTGGCAGTACGTCTTCGGGCCGGGCGTGGGCGTGACGGTCGCCCGGGACTCGGGCCCCGACCTCGACGTGCACATCGTCACGCACGAGGAGGCCGCCAAGGGGCGCGGACTGCCCGTGGCCCGGGGAGCCCGGCTCGGCCGGCCCCGGATCCTGTGGGGCTGGTTCACCGGCGTCGGCGGTCCGGTGCTGCTCACCCTGCTGCTGACCCACATCGACGCCGACCTCGGTCTCGCGAACGACATGCTGCTGTTCCTGACCCTGACGGTGGCCTCCGCCCTGCTCGGCGGGCTCTACCCCGCTCTGGCCTCGGCGGCGGTCGGCTCGCTGCTGCTCAACTGGTTCTTCACGCCACCCCTGCACCGCGTCTCGATCGCCGATCCCAAGAACCTGCTCGCCCTCGTGATCTTCGTCCTGGTGGCGGTCGCGGTCGCCTCCGTGGTCGACCTCGCCGCCCGCCGCACCCACCAGGCGGCCCGGCTGCGTGCCGAGTCGGAGATCCTTTCGTTCCTCGCGGGCAACGTGCTGCGCGGCGAGACCGGCCTGGAGGAGCTGCTGGAGCGGGTCCGCGAGACCTTCGGAATGGACTCGGCGGCCCTGCTGGAGCGCGAGAGCGACGTCGCCCCGTGGACGCGCGCGGGCGAGGCGGGCACGGGACGGGCGCCGGAGCGGCCGGAGGACGCGGACGTCGACGTACCGGTCGGCGACCACATGGCCCTCGCGCTGACCGGCCGCGTGCTGCCCGCCGAGGACCGCAGGGTGCTCGCCGCCTTCGCCGCCCAGGCCGCGGTCGTCCTGGACCGCCGCAGGCTCCAGGAGGAGGCCGACCAGGCCAAGGAGCTCGCCGAGGGCAACCGCATCCGTACGGCGCTGCTGGCCGCCGTCAGCCATGACCTCCGTACGCCTCTCGCGGGCATCAAGGCCGCGGTCACCTCGCTGCGGTCCGACGACGTGGCCTGGTCGGAGGAGGACGAGGCCGAGCTGCTGGCGGGCATCGAGGAGGGCGCCGACCGCCTCGACCACCTCGTGGGGAACCTCCTTGACATGTCCCGGCTTCAGACCGGCACGGTCACGCCGCTGATCAGGGAGATCGACCTCGACGAAGTGGTGCCGATGGCGCTGGGCGGAGTGCCCGACGGAAGCGCCGAGCTCGACATCCCGGAGACGCTGCCCATGGTGGCCGTGGACCCCGGGCTGCTGGAACGGTCGGTGGCCAACCTGGTAGAGAACGCCGTCAAGTACAGCCCGGACGGCGGCAGGGTCCTCGTGTCCGCCAGTGCCATCGCGGACCGGGTCGAGGTCCGGGTGGTCGACCGCGGGCCGGGTGTCCCGGACGACGCCAAGGAACGTATCTTCGCGCCCTTCCAGCGCTACGGGGACGCCCCGCGCGGCGCGGGAGTGGGCCTGGGACTCGCGGTCGCACGCGGCTTCGCCGAGGCGATGGGCGGCACGCTGAACGCCGAGGACACGCCGGGCGGCGGCCTCACCATGGTGCTCACTCTGCGGGCGGCGGGATCGCGCGCGGAGCGGCTCGAAGAGGGGGGCGCGTCCGTGGAGCACCCCGCGCGACCAGAAAGGCAGACCACATGCTGAGCCCGACCGGGGGGACTCCCCAGACCTCCACCAGGGTTCTGGTGATCGACGACGAGCCGCAGATCGTGCGCGCCCTCGTGATCAACCTCAAGGCCCGCAAGTACGAGGTCGACGCGGCCCACGACGGGGCCACCGCCCTCGAACTCGCCGCCACCCGCCACCCCGACGTGGTCGTTCTCGACCTCGGTCTGCCCGACATGGACGGCGTCGAGGTGATCCGCGGGCTGCGCGGCTGGACCCGGGTGCCGATCCTGGTGCTGTCCGCCCGGCACTCCTCCGACGAGAAGGTCCAGGCGCTGGACGCGGGCGCGGACGACTACGTCACCAAGCCCTTCGGCATGGACGAGCTGCTGGCCCGGCTGCGGGCCGCCGTCCGCCGGGCCGAGCCCACCGGGGGCGGCGAGGACGACGTGATGGTGGAGACCGCGGAGTTCACCGTCGACCTGGCCGCGAAGAAGGTCAACAGGGGCGGGAAGGACGTACGGCTGACCCCCACGGAATGGCATCTGCTGGAGGTGCTCGTCCGCAATACGGGACGTCTCGTCAGCCAGCGGCAGCTGCTCCAGGAGGTGTGGGGGCCGTCGTACGGGACGGAGACGAACTATCTGCGGGTCTACATGGCCCAGCTCCGCAGGAAGCTGGAGGCGGACCCGTCGCATCCCCGGCATTTCATCACCGAGCCGGGGATGGGGTATCGATTCGAAAAGTGAGCTGCGGGGGGGGGCCGGGGGTCCGGGGGTCGGCCCCCGGGGGATGCGGCATCACCGAGCCGGGGATGGGCTATCGGTTCGAGAAGTGAGGCCCGGTAGGCTTCAGGACATGAGTGCTGTTCCTCGTTCCGAAAAGTCGGTGGGCCGGTTCCGGCGCATGCTTGACCGGCTCTCCTCGTCGCAGGAGGACCTGGAGTCCGAGGAGCTGCGTGAGGACGCCGAGACCGCCGGCTGTATCAAGATCGGTGACTGCCGTGACCGACAGATAGTGACGGTTACTGGTACCTTGCGCACGGTCACCCTGCGGCCTCGCGCGGGCGTTCCGGCCCTGGAGGCCGAGCTGTTCGACGGCTCCGCCGCGCTGGACGTGGTGTGGCTCGGCAGGCGCTCCATAGTCGGGATAGAGCCGGGGCGCCGGCTGATCGCATCGGGCCGGATCTCCATGAGCCGCGGCCGCCGGGTGCTGTTCAACCCGAAATACGAACTGAGACCCCTCGGACGGGAGTAGCCGGTGACGTCGCTCGACAAGCCGACTGAAGACACCACCGACACCACCGCAGACGCCGGCCAAGATGTCCGGGCGGTGACCGAGGCCGCGCTGTTCGAGGCCTTCGGCGGCATGCGCGGCATGATCGAGACGGTGCTGCCCGGTCTGCTCTTCGTCACCATCTACACGATCAACAAGGACCTGCACCTCTCGGCGATCGCCGCGCTCGCGGTGTCCCTGGTGCTCGTGGTCGTGCGCCTTGTGATGAGGGACACCGTCAAGCACGCGTTCAGTGGCGTCTTCGGCGTCGCCTTCGGTGTCGTGTTCGCGATGATGACCGGCAACGCGAAGGACTTCTATCTGCCCGGCATGCTCTACACGCTGGGGCTGGGGCTGGCGTACATCATCACGACCCTGTGCGGGGTGCCGTTGATCGGGCTGATCCTCGGGCCGGTGTTCAAGGAGAACCTCTCCTGGCGTACCCGCAATCCCGGACGCAAGAAGGCCTACGCCAAGGCCAGCTACGCGTGGGGGGCGATCCTGCTGGCCAAGTGCGCGATCCTCTTCCCGCTGTACCTGTGGGCGGACACCACGCAGCTGGGCTGGGTGCTGGTCGCCCTGAAGATCCCGCCGTTCCTGCTGGCCGTGTGGCTGACGTGGGTGTTCCTGGCGAAGGCGCCCGCGCCGATCGACGTGTTCGCGGAGATGGAGGCGGCCGAGAAGGCCGAGGAGGAGCGGAAGGCTGCCGCCCGCTCGGCCGAGTAGGTACCCGGCGTTGGTGTGACCGTCCCTGGGGGCTGCCGCCCCCAGACCCCCGCTTCGGCCTGAACGGCCTCGTCCTCAAACGCCGGACGGGCTGGATTGCCGGCCGCCGCTGAAATGTGAAGGGCGCCCCTGAGATCCTCGGGGGCGCCCTCCGCCGTCGTAGTCCCGCCAAGGACTCAGCTCGCCGTGTCCTCCCGGCGCACCGACAGCAGGTCCTCCAGCTGCTCCTCCCTCGCCTGGGCGGCCACGAACAGCAGCTCGTCGCCCGCTTCCAGGGAGTCCTCGCGGGTCGGGGTGAGCACGCGGGTGCCGCGGATGATCGTCACCAGGGAGGTGTCCTGCGGCCACTCCACGTCGCCGACCTGGGTGCCGGCCAGGGCCGACTCCTCCGGGAGGGTCAGCTCCACGAGGTTCGCGTCGCCGTGGCTGAAGCGGAGCAGACGGACCAGGTCGCCGACGCTCACCGCCTCCTCGACCAGGGCCGACATCAGACGCGGGGTGGAGACGGCCACGTCCACGCCCCAGGACTCGTTGAACAGCCACTCGTTCTTGGGGTTGTTCACCCGGGCGACGACGCGCGGGACGCCGTACTCCGTCTTCGCCAGCAGGGAGACGACCAGGTTGACCTTGTCGTCGCCCGTCGCGGCGATCACCACGTTGCAGCGCTGCAGTGCCGCCTCGTCCAGCGAGGTGATCTCACAGGCGTCGGCCAGCAGCCACTCCGCCTGCGGGACGCGCTCGACCGAGATGGCGGTCGGCGCCTTGTCGATGAGCAGGACCTCGTGGCCGTTCTCCAGCAGTTCGCCCGCGATCGAGCGACCCACCGCGCCGGCACCGGCAATGGCGACCCTCATCAGTGACCGCCCTCCTCTTCGGGACCCTTGGCGAACGCCGCCTCGACCTTGTCGACCTCGTCGGTGCGCATCATGACGTGCACCAGGTCGCCCTCCTGGAGCACCGTCTGCGAGGTGGGCAGGATCGCCTCACCGAGCCGGGTCAGGAACGCCACGCGGACGCCCGTCTCCTCCTGGAGCCTGCTGATCTTGTGGCCCACCCAGGCCGCGGACGCGTGCACCTCGGCGAGCTGGACACCGCCGGTGGGGTCCCGCCACAGCGGCTCGGCGCCGGAGGGCAGCAGCCGGCGCAGCATCTGGTCGGCCGTCCAGCGGACCGTGGCCACGGTGGGGATGCCCAGACGCTGGTAGACCTCGGCGCGGCGGGGGTCGTAGATCCGCGCCGCGACGTTCTCCACGCCGAACATCTCGCGGGCCACGCGCGCGGAGATGATGTTCGAGTTGTCCCCGCTGGAGACGGCGGCGAAGGCGCCCGCCTCCTCGATGCCCGCCTCGCGCAGGGTGTCCTGGTCGAAGCCGACGCCGGTGACCCGGCGGCCTCCGAACCCGGGGCCCAGGCGGCGGAACGCGGTGGGGTCCTGGTCGATGACGGCGACCGTGTGTCCCTGTTGCTCCAGGGTCTGGGCAAGAGCGGAACCCACCCTTCCGCAACCCATGATGACGATGTGCACGGTCTTACCCCGCACTCCTCGTTAGGCGTCTGACTTGCGTGAACGTGGTGCTCATATCCTTCTCTCGGTTCGCCGGGCAGCAGGCGCGGGCCGGTCGCGGACCGCTGGGCAACATCATGCCGGGGAATGCCCGGGATGATCCCTCGCGGTACGGATCGTGGACTCGCGTGTGCCTCGGTCCACCGTAACGTTCGGCTCCGACCCACCGACCGGCGAGTCGGGTGTCCCCGTACGACCCCTCAGCGGCGGTTGAAGCTGCGGAGACTGGCGAGTGCCAGGAGTCCGAGTCCGGCGAGCGCGACGAGGGCCCCGACGAGCTGAGCGGTCGTCTGCGACATGAGGCCTCCCGGCTGTGATGAGCGTACTGACGCAGGTGAGCGGGTCCGCGGTTACGCAGGTCATGGAGGCACGCGGACCTCGCCCGGGCCGGCGCCCGGCACGTACGGGGCACGGAATTCACCCCGGCGCCGCGCGCGATTTCACCCGGATGTGCTCCGCCCCAGACAGGGGGCCTACGATTCTCTGTTGTGTCCAAACTGACCGACGTGCCCAAACGGATTCTGATCGGGCGCGCGCTGCGCAGCGACCGGCTGGCGGAAACGCTCCTGCCGAAGCGCATCGCACTCCCCGTCTTTGCCTCCGACCCGCTGTCCTCCGTGGCATACGCGCCCGGAGAAGTACTGCTGGTCCTCTCCATCGCGGGCGTGTCGGCGTACCACTTCAGCCCCTGGATCGCGGTCGCGGTCGTCGTGCTGATGTTCACCGTGGTCGCCTCCTACCGGCAGAACGTGCACGCCTACCCCAGCGGTGGCGGCGACTACGAGGTGGCGACCACCAACCTCGGCCCCAAGGCGGGCCTGACGGTCGCCAGCGCCCTGCTCGTCGACTACGTCCTGACCGTCGCCGTCTCCATCTCCTCCGGCATCGAGAACCTCGGCTCCGCGATCCCGTTCGTCGTCGAGCACAAGGTCGAGTGCGCGGCCGCGGTGATCCTGCTGCTGACGGTGATGAACCTGCGCGGCGTCCGGGAGTCCGGCGGCCTCTTCGCCATCCCGACGTACGTCTTCGTCGTGGGCGTCTTCATCATGATCGCGTGGGGCGCGTTCCGCGGGCTGGTCCTCGACGACACCATGCGGGCGCCCACGGCGTCGTACGAGATCAAACCGGAACACCAGGGGCTGGCGGGCTTCGCGCTCGTCTTCCTCCTGCTGCGCGCCTTCTCCTCGGGCTGTGCCGCGCTCACCGGTGTCGAGGCGATCTCCAACGGCGTCCCGGCCTTCCGCAAGCCCAAGTCGAAGAACGCGGCGACCACGCTCGCGATGATGGGCCTGCTGGCCGTCACGATGTTCTGCGGCATCATCGCGCTGGCCATGGTGACCAAGGTCCGCATGGCCGAGAACCCGGCCGTCGACCTGATCAAGGACGGCGTCGCGGTCGGCTCCGGCTATGTCCAGAACCCGGTGATCACCCAGGTCGCCGAGGCCGTCTTCGGCAAGGGCAGCTTCTTCTTCATCGTGCTCGCGGCGGCCACCGCCCTGGTGCTGTTCCTGGCGGCCAACACCGCCTACAACGGCTTCCCGGTGCTCGGCTCGATCCTCGCCCAGGACCGCTACCTGCCGCGCCAGCTGCACACCCGCGGAGACCGGCTCGCCTTCTCCAACGGCATCGTGCTGCTGGCGGGCGCGGCCATGCTCCTGGTGTGGGTCTACGGCGCCGACTCCACCCGCCTGATCCAGCTCTACATCGTCGGCGTGTTCGTCTCCTTCACGCTCAGCCAGACCGGCATGGTCCGCCACTGGAACCGCCTTTTGGCGAGCGAGAAGGACCAGGCCAAGCGCCGCCACATGATCCGCTCCCGCGCGATCAACACCTTCGGCGCCTTCTTCACCGGCCTGGTCCTGATCGTCGTGCTCGTCACCAAGTTCACGCACGGCGCCTGGGTGGCGCTGCTCGGCATGGTGATCTTCTACGGCGTGATGACGGCGATCCGCCGCCACTACGACCACGTCTCCGAGGAACTCGCGGCCCCCGAGGGCCCGAGCGACGACAGCGTACGGCCGTCCCGCGTGCACTCGGTCGTCCTGGTCTCCAAGATCCACCGCCCCGCCCTGCGCGCCCTGGCCTACGCCAAGCTGATGCGCTCGGACACCCTGGAGGCGCTCAGCGTCAACGTCGACCCGGCGGAGACCAAGGCGCTGCGCGAGGAGTGGGAGCGGCGCGGGATCGACGTCCCGCTGAAGGTGCTCGACTCGCCGTACCGCGAGATCACGCGGCCGATCATCGAGTACGTGAAGGGGGTGCGCAAGGAGTCCCCGCGCGACGCCGTGTCGGTGATCATCCCCGAGTACGTGGTCGGCCACTGGTACGAGCATCTGCTGCACAACCAGAGCGCGCTGCGGCTGAAGGGCCGGCTGCTGTTCACGCCGGGCATCATGGTGACCTCCGTGCCGTACCAGCTCCAGTCGTCCGAGGTGGCGAAGGCCAGGGCCCGCAAGCGGCAGGACTGGAACGCTCCGGGAGCGGTGCGGCGCGGTCCGGCCCAGGAGCGGGCGAAGGAGCCGGACGCCCGGCGCTGACACGGGTCGGGGCACGGCCGGGAGCACGTAGACTGGTGGGCTGTTGTCAGGCCCCGAGCGACTCCGGTCGGACCGTGCTCCGGCCGACCTCTGACCGCCGTTCAAGGCCGTATCCCTTCTCGATCTGGAGTCACCCCACCATGCAGGCAGAACCGAAGAAGTCGCTGGTGGGGGAGGAGTACGAGGTCGAGATCGGCCCCGTCGCCCACGGTGGGCACTGCATCGCCCGCACTGACGAGGGCCAGGTGCTGTTCGTCCGGCACACGCTGCCCGGCGAGCGGGTGACGGCCCGGGTGACCGAGGGCGAGGAGGGCGACCGCTTCCTGCGCGCCGACGCGGTGGAGATCCTGGACGCCTCCAAGGACCGTGTCGAGGCGCCCTGTCCCTTCGCCGGCCCCGGCCGCTGCGGCGGCTGCGACTGGCAGCACGCCAAGCCGGGGGCACAGCGCCGGCTGAAGGGCGAGGTCATCGCCGAACAGCTGCAGCGGCTCGCGGGACTGACGCCGCAGGACGTCGGCTGGGACGGCACGGTGATGCCTGCCGAGGGCGACAAGCTGCCCGCGGGACAGGTGCCGCAGTGGCGGACGCGCGTGCAGTACGCCGTCGACGCCGACGGTCACGCCGGACTGCGCCGGCACCGCTCGCACGAGGTGGAGCCGATCGACCACTGCATGATCGCCGCCGAGGGGGTCAGCGAGCTCGGCGTCGAGAAGCGCGACTGGACCGGTATGGCGTCGGTGGAGGCGATCGCGGCGACGGGTTCGCAGGACCGCCAGGTGATCCTGACGCCGCGGCCGGGTGCGCGCCTGCCGATCGTGGAACTGGACCGGCCGGTCTCGGTCATGCGGGTCGGCGAGAAGGACGGCGGCGTCCACCGTGTCCACGGCCGCCCCTTCGTCCGCGAACGCGCGGACGGCCGTACCCACCGGGTCGGCAGCGGCGGCTTCTGGCAGGTCCACCCGAAGGCCGCCGACACCCTCGTCACGGCCGTCATGCAGGGTCTCCTGCCCCGCAAGGGCGAGATGGCCCTCGACCTGTACTGCGGCGTGGGCCTGTTCGCCGGAGCCCTGGCCGACCGGCTCGGCGACAAGGGCGCGGTCCTCGGCATCGAGTCCGGCAAGCGCGCGGTGGAGGACGCCCGGCACAACCTCGCCGACTTCGACCGGGTCCGGATCGAGCAGGGCAAGGTCGAGGCGGTGCTGCCGCGGACGGGTATCACCGAGGTGGACCTGATCGTGCTGGACCCGCCGAGGGCCGGGGCGGGACGGAACACGGTCGCGCATCTCGCGTCGCTGGGGGCGCGGCGGATCGCTTATGTGGCGTGTGATCCGGCGGCGTTGGCTCGGGATCTGGGGTATTTCCGGGACGGGGGGTATCGGGTGCGGATGTTGCGGGCGTTCGATCTGTTTCCGATGACTCATCATGTGGAGTGTGTGGCGATTTTGGAGCCTGCCGGAAAAGGTCTCTGACCTGCAGTTTTTCTAAAGGTGAGACCTCGTTCGACCTGTTTCCGGAGCGCCATGGGATGAAGCGCGCTGCGCTCCATGTCTGCCATATAAAGGCGCTGATCTGCGGCTTTGCCAACTGCAATGTGGAGCACGCGTCTGGTGTCCACACTTCGGGCGAAAAGCTGGTGATTCGTGACGCTCGTTTGACGCTGCTTCTGAAGGCGCGTTAGGCGACGGCGTCGGCTCCTGGCGTTGTGCCGTACGCGTTGAGGTTTACGAGGCCATGGCGGTGCGACGACAGTTGCCAGGTGCGGTTGCAGAGCGCCGCTTCCTCTTGCCCCCCTTGGCTTGGTCGGCGCAGCGCTCGGCGTACTGCCACGAGAGTGCGGTCTGATGTTGGCGGCGGCGCGTGTTCGCTGTGAGCAGCTACTGGGCATCACAAAGTGACGAAAGTGCCGCCGGGATGCCATGTGCAGGCATAGTCTGCGGGAATAACCGCAGTCCAGGCTGGGGCGGCCTGCAGTGCGGCGGAGGTGTCATGGGTGGGGACCCGTATGTATCAGGAGCGGTCAGCGGCCAGCCGGAGGCGTCATCGGCGCGTCGAGACGGGACGGAGGTGCCTGATCCGTACGGGGAACGGGCTCTTCTGACCTCTGCTATGACACGGGGCTATGACGCCGTACCTGACGAGGAGCGGGATCGGCTGCTCCGTTACCTCGAAGCGGTGGTTGCGGCTCGCCCGGCGCCGGTGCACACCACCGTCGCTTTCAACGCCGTGTACTTCGGTTACGACCTTGGCGGCGATGGCTACGGTGGCAGCCCGCTGTGCCTCGACGACTTCCCCGTGATCACCTTCGGTGAGTGCGCTCCTGTGCTCCCGGTCGGTGCCATGGTGTGTGTCGCCACCGGCTCGGACCCTCTCTACGCCGAGATCGTCTACCGGGAGGGTGCTCACCCGGAAGCGGGAGGCTTCGGGGACATTCCGGCCTGGTTGTCGGGGGCGCCCGCGGGTGCGGAGGGACCTGGTAGGCCGGGGAACAGCACAGCTCCACGGCGCAGGGAGCTACTGGTACCCGACCTCCACGCCTTCGGCCCAGCCCTGAGCCTGTCACCGGCCCAGCTCCACCGCTTACGCACGCGTCGGCGCTGGATCAACGAGGATGGCCATGTCGTGGTCGACGTGTGCTACCCGTCCCCGGAGGCGGCCCGGCGCGACGATCTGACGGCCTATGCGGACCATCTCCTGACTACGGCACGGGAGCAGTTGCTCAGCCCTTTCGTCCCGGTGTCCCTCGCCGCACTGGTGGGCGGCACGCACGACGACAACCTGCGGGCGGGGCTGCTCGGTCTCCTCGGCACGGTACGAGGTGTGCTCAACTCCAGCGCCGCTTTGCGCACATGGCGTGACTACACCATGACCCGGACCTCCCTCGCGGACTGCTGGCGGGACACCGGACCGTTGGGCGGTGACGACCTCAGGTCGCTTGCTGCGGCGGTCGAACGCGCGGCCACCCCAGGGAGGCGGCGCTACGGCCTCACCACGCCAGTCACCGTGTACACAGCGGTCGGACCGCGGCTTCGCGGGTTCCCGGGGGCGACGGAACTGCTCAGGGGAGTGGGGTACGCCGCAGCGGTGTACCGGGCGAACGTGGCGCTCGCCGACGTCGTCCAAGGGGGCAGCGACCAGGGCCTGTTCGAGAACGGCTCCCGGATCACACTCGACGACGCCTTCGAGGGCGGAGGTGTGTGGCGGTCCCATCATCCCGGTGATGTAGATACGCCCGGAGATCCGCTGGCCCCGGCCGGACGCGGCTGGACGGCCACGTTGCCTGCGCCATCGGAGCCGGAACCGGAAACAGAGTTGGACCCGGTCGATCTGCCCTTGGCCGACGACACCTCCTTCGGCACCGGCGAACTCCTGCGGAGCGACGCGCAGGAGATCGTCTGGCGGGCACCCCTGCGGCTGGCTCAGCTCATCGACGGCTGGTTCCCGTTGCATCCGTACGTCGTCGAGGAACTCCGCCGGTCTCACGGTGTACGCTCCACGGTCCGGCTCGAACTTGACCATGCCGGCGAGGTGTTGGACGAGACGGAGGCGGTGCAGGACGTCACCGCGGAACTCGGTGACGACTCGGGCCGGTTGATCGGAATAGCCTGGCCCCGCGACTTCTTCCCCGGTCTGATGCTTGAACTGCGTCGGCTTCGTGGCGGCTCGGTGATCCGCCTGGTCACGACGCAGCTCAAGGAACGGGTGCAGGTCGGCGACCGTGAGACCGGGCACTGTTACGACCCTCGTGTGCTCACCAGGGAGGACGCCCCGGGAAGTGACCGCCACGGTGACAGCGCCGTCGGGCTCGGCCCCCGTCAGCTGGTGATGCGCACCGTGCGCCGTTGCGGCCTGCTCACGCTGGACGGCCAGGCCCTGATAGACCGTTCGGTCCTGCCGAGCGCGGTCTACGGGCGTCGGCCGACCCGGTCACAGGCCGCAGCCCTGGAATCGGCCGTCACGGAACTGCTCGCGGAACGGCACCTTGAACCCGCCCTCGGCAGCCGAGACGCCTGGGGCCAGCCGCATTTCCCGCCGCGCGACGGACAGCGGACCATCCCTCTCATCGGCTACTGCCCCGCCCGGCCCCGGGTGATACGTCCCTGGGGCGGAACTGATCCGGGTGGTGAGGGGCTGCGGGGAGTCCAGTTCGTCCCCGGCCATCTGCGCCGCCTGCGACCGGGTTGCTCGCCCAGCGACGTTCAGCGCGCGGCCTTTCGGGAGCACTGCCGCAGGCTCGGCAAGGCGGACGGTTGGGAACTGCCCTACGGATACACGTTCGTCACCGAGCACACGCGCGGCCGCTGATTCGTTGCGCCTTTTGCGCGTTCACAGGTCCGGCCAGCCCTCGCCTTCTTCTTAGCGCCCACAGAAACGGAGTACGCATACATGCAGGACCGCTACCGCGTTGTCACGGGACCGCCGTGGTCCCCGTCGAGCGTCTCGGCCCAGAACCTCGAACCACTGGCCGCCGCGCTCAACGCCTTAGATCACCCGGCCGTCGCCGCCCTGAACGACCTCACGGTCGACATGGTGGAGCTGGCCTTCAACTCCCTGCGGCCAAGGGACCGGCAGGAGTTGCTCGGCAGCCTGGGCATCCGTATGGCGGCTCCTCGACGGGTGAGCAGTGCTCTGTGCCGAGACGTTCTCGGCAGGCTGCGCCGTGAGGCGCGGCAGCACACCTGCACATGCGGGATCAAAGGTCTCACGGTCACTGTGATGAATCAGGTGGGCAGCTTGGTCTTCGCGCAGGACGGCGAGACGGTTCCCGACCCAGTTACCCGGTGGGGTGCGACGCTCGTCCGGGCCACGGTGTTCGCGTGGTGCAACGCCTCCGTGGCCGACGCCCACATCCTTGCCTGGGCGGCGGACCAGGACTGGTTCGCGGTGACGGCCGACGACAGAGAGACGGCTCAGCTCGCCGCTGTCGGTGCCGTGGCGCGGTCCATCGTGGAGGCGAACCCGGACTTCGCCCCCGGAACAGCGGAAGAAGACGAGCCGCCGCTCGCGGGCGACGGAAAGCCTGTGCGCGCTGCCGTCGCCGACCGGCCGGGCACTAATACCTCCGCCTCCGGGGTCGTGGTATCCGACCCCGGCACCTCTCACGATATGACCGCTACGGCGTTCGACGGAGCCCGAACCGACGAGGGGACCGATCCGGAGGCGGCCTGCCGACAGCTGGAGTCGGCTCTCGCGCAAGCCCGGCAATCCGCGGAGAAGGTGATCAGCGCGGTCGTGGACGGCTGCCCTCCGCCCGACGAGGACCTGGCTTCGCTGGCCGTGCTGGGTGCCGTCTTCGACAGCGTCGACGAGGTGCTCCGCGCGGCGGGGATCGAGGGGGTGTCTCGCCGCTTGGAGGACTTGACGCGTGCCGCACGCGCGCACCGTGCGGCACGCGAGCGTGATCTCCAAGCACGGGAGCCGCTGCGGGAACTGCTGGATGTCACCTCTCGTCCGGACAGCTCCGCCGCTGCCGCCGCTGCTGCCGAGGCCGTGCGCGGCGCGGCCCGCCGTCTGCTGGACGCATCGGTGTGGGAGGAGCCGCAACGGGAGGAAAGTGCCGCGCTGGCCTCCTTGGCCCGGCTCATCAGGCTGGGGCGGCAGGCGGATGCCGCGGCGGAGATCCTGGCTCTGCAGGAGCAGGTCGTGCGGGTGCTGCCAGCGTGTGCCATGGCTGTGGTCATGGCCCCTGAACTGGCATTGGCCCAGCCGGAGGACGCAGGCCGCGAACCCGCCGGGGCCGAAGTAGACGGCATCACCGAGCCTGCTGCCGCCGCGATGACCGTGGAGTACGAGGCCGTACAACCGGCCGACCAGACAGAGGTGACCGTCGGCCACTGCGCCGAGGAGGCCGCGCCCCACCCCACCTCCGAACCGGAAGCCGCCGCGCTCGCCCGGGCGTCGGCCTCCGAGCCGGTCCGCGCCACCGACGCACAGGTCGCGCCCACTGCCGACAGCGACCCGGCACGTCGCATGGGCCCGGACGTGCCTGTCCCGGCGCCCGCCGCACGCACGATCCGTCCCACCGAGGACGCACCCGTCCGAGAAGCAGTCCCGTCCGCAGGTGACGACACCGACGAGGCGGCAGCCGAGCGGGTCTTGGCTCAGCTGGTCGTGGATCGGCGCTTCGGACTCGCCCACCATCTGGCGAGGGCCGTCGGCCATCCCGAGCCCCAAGTGGCGGCGCTCCGCCTGGCAGGTGCCGCCGCGCTGCTCACCTCCGGTGACAGCCAGGGCGCCCGGCTGACGGCGGACCTGCTCCAGGAGTACGGCGGATACGCCGGCCGGGACGCCGAGGGCAGCGAACTCCTGCTGCTGCCCGCTCTGCTGCGTACCGCACTGATCACCGGCGACCACTCCGCAGGTGCCCAGCTCAAGGCGCTGGTACCCCGGCTGCCGGACCAGCTTGGGGAGGCGGCGACCGCCGTCGCCGACCGAGCCCTCAGTGGTGCCCTGATGATCGCTTCCCCGCTGGTTGCCGACGCCACCGAAAGCGAGGCCCGGCTGCGGGAGTTGCGCGATCAGAGCCGTGATCTGCTCGCGCCGCAGAGGCTGCGGTTCGCGCGGGCGACGGAGATCGCCAAACGCTGGCTGGCCCCCGACGACGGGATGCTCGGATCGCTGCTCGTGACCGTCGTCGGCGACAACCGCGACGCGATGCAGCAGGTGCGCGAGCAGGTTGAGAGGCTGTCGAAACTGGCCGAGGTCAACAGCGAGATCGACCGTATGGACCGCAAGCACCGCTCGTCCAGCGGCAAGCCGCTGCAAGGCTCCGGGCGGCAGGATCTGGTGCATCTCGTTGAGCGAGCCGTCGGCCTCGCCAAGGAGTGGTGCCTGGCGGTCGACGGAACCCGCCGGGGCGACCGTTCCGACGGCAATCGGGCGGCCCAGGAGATCTCCTCGCTGCGTCAGTCCCTGCTGGACGGTAGGGAGGCGGCGCTGGGCGAGCTGGATCAGCTGGCTCGGCGCTCGGACGCAGTTTCCGCCGCAACGGCCTGGGCGGCGTGCGCCTCGATGGAGGAACTGTTCGCGATGCTGGCCGGTGAAACCGTGACCACGCGTTCCGGCGGTCCGCTCGACCCGGAACTCGTTCTGGACGCGGAACTGCTGAAGGTGTGCGACACCCGTGACGAGCGACCGTCGCTCGACGAGTTGCTGACCGCGGTCGATCGGAGTTGGCAGGACGCCTTCGACGAGCGGCTCTCCCACGACGCCTTCACCGCAGCCCTCAGCATTTTTGAGCTAGCCGGACGAGGGTTGCTGCCCGCCGCCCGGGCCGGTGAGTTCGTCCCGCCCACCGACACCGAGATCGCCGATTGGGAGGCCGTCCGACGCACGGAGCTGCGGAAGGCACACGACGAACTCGTCGCCGAGTTGCACCGCGCGCAGGCGGACGGTGCCGTGACCGAGGACCAGGACCTGGGACTCCAGGAACTGCTGGCCGATGCCCTTCACCGCCTGGAAGGCGCCGACCGGCGCGACCTGCTGGACGTGCGGCGGGCGCTCGACACGGTACGGAGTGACCTGCCCGCCTTCCGACAGCAGGCGGCCGACCGGATCCGCGCCCGGCTCGACGCCCTGGATCCCACCGCGGAGGAGCGGGCCCAGGTCCTTCGGCGCCTGGAGACGAACGACCTGGCCACCGCCGCTGACCTCGTCTACTTCCTGGAGATCGGCGAACCCGTCCCGGAGATCGAGGGAGGCGAGTCCCACCTGCCCGACTTCTTCCCGGCTGTGCCCGACGGCCTGCCGGGAGGCATCGACCATGACCTCGTCGGCCTGGTCCGGTCCGGCGGCAAGCATCCGAGGCTTTCCGTCCTGGACTACGGAAGCCTCTCCACCGACGAGGCGGCACTCGCAGCCGACGCCCTTGACGAGTGGCGCGCGCTGGCCGCCGCCGAGCGGAATGACCGGCTCCAAGTGGCTCCGACGAAGCAGGTGCCGCCGCTCCTCAAGCTCCTCGGCTACGACGCCAAGAGTGCCAGGCCGCTCGATGACCGGTCCCAGCACCGGAGGGAATACCGTCTCTTCGAGGCAACCGGGGTGGAGATCAACGGCAGGGCGAAGGCGCCTGCGTTCGGCTCGCAGATCAGGGAGCAGGGCGGCAACCTGCGGGTGATGATGGTCTGGGGCAGACCGCCCGCCAAGGTCGTCATGAGCTGGGCAGAACGCGACACCAGCGATGCGAGCCTCCTCGTCGTCTACTTCGGCACGTTGAGCCGTCAGGCCCGCGTCGAACTCGCGGTCGGCTCCGGCCAGTTGCAGCCGCTGCTGGTCGTGGATGACGCCGCCCTCGCCTATCTCGCTGCCTGCGGTAACCGCCAGGTCAGCACCGCCACGCAGACGCTGCTGCCGTTCTCCGGCGTCAACCCGTACATCAGGGAGAAGCGTGGCCGGATCGGCGGCGAGATGTTCTACGGCCGTGACGCCGAATGCAAGAGCATCCTCGACCCGCGCGGCACCCAAGTCATCTACGGCGGCAGGGGACTCGGCAAGTCGGCCCTGCTCGCCGATGCCGGGGAGCGGTTCACGGAGCAACGCCCCGGCTACCACCAGGCGGTGTACGTCAACCTCGACCAGGAGAACATCGGCAAAGGCAGCTCATTCGGACCGGAGAGGCTGTGGAGCGTCCTGGAGCGGGAACTGACCGAGGCGCAGGTACTCGACGACCGGCCACAGGGGCGCAGGAAACGGCAGGAGATATCCGAGCGGGTGCGTGCCGGCATCCGCACCTGGCTGGACGGGGACTCGCGCCGCCGTCTGCTGATTCTGCTCGACGAGTGCGACCAGTTCTTCGAGGCGGACGCCCCACGCTTTGACCAGACCAAAAAGCTCAAGGGCCTCGGGTCCGACACCAAGGACCGCGCCAAGGTCGTCTTCGCCGGACTGCACTCCGTGCAGCGCTTCTCCAAGCTCGCGAGCAACGGGCCGTTCGGCCACCTCGCGCAGACTCCGAAGGTGATCGGCCCGCTGGCTCCCCAGTCCGCGGCTGAGCTGCTGGTCGAGCCGATGCGGGCGCTCGGGTTCGAGTTCAAGGACCTGGATCTCGTTAACCGGGTGCTCGGACACTGCTCCTACCAGCCCTTCCTGCTCCAGATGTTCGGGAATCGGCTGGTCGAGCTGATGCACCGCAAGCGGGCGCGGCGTGGAGCGGAGGGGCCCCCTTACGAGGTGGAGGTGACTGACTTCGAGGCCGTGGAGTCGGACCCCGCTCTCAGAGACGGAATCTCGGCCGCCTTCAAGGACACGCTGAGCCTTGACCACCGCTACGACGTGATCGCCAACGTGCTGGCGTACCACGCCCGCCATCACGGCCTGGAGGTGCGACTGAGCGACACCGAGCTGCGCGAGGAGTGCGAGACGTACTGGCGCAAGGGGTTCGAACAACTCGACACCGAGGGCTTCCGCGCCTACCTCTCCGAGATGGTCGGCCTCGGTATCCTCGCGCCCAACCACGACGGCCTCGGCTGGCATCTGCGCGGCCCCAATGCCCTGCGGATGATCGGTACCTCCCACGAGGTGGAGGCCCGCCTACTCAGGGCTGAACAGGACTGTGAACTCCAGGAGAGCATTGTGCAGGAGGGCCGCCCCGAGCTGCCCGACGGCCAGTCAGCTCCGCTCACCAACACCCAGCTCGACGACCTTCTGGGTGAGCGATCCAACCGGACCAGGGTCGTCCTCGGCACATCCGCTACCGGAGTCACCGACGTCGCCCGGACCTTGCGTACGATCGCCGGACCCATCGACGGCTGGACGCTGCCGCCCGTCGGTAGGCCCAGTATCTACAAGCAGGAGCTCACCGGAGGACGCCCTCGCGAACGACGTGTCGTCATCAGTGACTTCGTCAACTATCGGGACCCGGTGCGGCCTGAGACCTGCCGGGAGGCCGTCGACCTGGCTGAGACGCTGCTGCCCGTCACCCCAGGGGTCACCCGCGCGGTCGTCCTCGTCACCGACACTACTCAGCTGGCCCTGTGGCGGACCCTGCTGACGGGAACCGAACCTACCTCGGCCGTCCCGGTGGTGCTGCGCCGCCACGATCGCCGCAGCCTGCGCGGCTGGGCTCAGCGTGTCGACATGTTCCACACGGAGGATCGCCTGGAACGTCTCCACGAGCTGACCGGCGGCTGGCCGCTTCTGGTCGGCCGAGCACATCGCTTGCACGGCGAACTGGGTGACCCCGACGATGTGTTGCACCGCTTGGCAGGCATCCGCGCGGACCGGGCCGAAGCCAGAGCCTTCGTCGAGGCGACCGGTGTGCACATGGACCCGCTGCTTGCCGCTGGATACCGGGCCCTCGATGATGAGTTCAAGGGCGACCCGTTCGATCTGGAGGGCGCGGTGACCGCTGTGGCGCTCAAGATCGAGGACGAGGACGAGGCGCGGTGGATCGTCAACTGCCTCGAGGCTCTCCAGGTGTTCGACCGTGAAGACGTCCAATTGCGCCTGGAACCGCTGTTGCGCCAGTGCGTGGCGCTCCGCGTGTGACAGCGTGTGACTTCCGGTCCGGCCGCCCGCATGTCCGGGCGGCCGGTCGCCTTTCACGGCCACCTTGCTGATAGCCGACCAGAGACGGCGTATGTATCCGTTGGCGCCCTGTTCACGTCGACCTCCTACGGCCTGGGCCCTGGTGGCCGGGGTCGTATGACGCACGAGGGACGATCCCAGTTGATCACCCGCATCGATCGGGCTACAGGCCGCCTGGTGTGCTTGGCGCGACAAGCACGCGATCGACTGCTTCCTACCTGATCATTCTTGGCTCCTGCTCCAATCGTTTGCAGCTGTGATCTCATTCGGACGCGCTCAGCCGATGTCCGGATCGCCGGCCTCTTCGAGGAGACGGGCAGCGAGGTCGTCGGCCCACTCCAGGGCCCAACCGCGGAGAGCGGTGATCGTGGCGTCATCGATCCCATAGGCGGCGAAGGCTTCGTCGTCGGTCCACTCGGCGCCCGTGAGGTTCGACTGCAGATCCTCGCGCTCGAAGCGGCCGCGGGCGTGGCGGCGGCCGAATTCCTCGAGCTCGGCGTTGGTCCAGCGGTGGGAGGCTGCGAACACGTCGATCAGGTCGCGGGGCGCTCCGCGGTCGGCGAGGGCGCGGACCTTGGTCCCGATCACGTCCTCCTCCGCGAGGACGGGCCCGTAGGGGCTCTGGGCGACGGGCCGCCAGAAGATCTCCTTGAGGATGTCGACCTCGCATTCCTGCCCTGTGGCTGGGTCAGTCACGGTGAAGCGGGCGGACAGCGGGGCGGTCTCCAGCGCGTGCACCTTCCAGCCGCGGGCTTCCAGGCCGGCGTGGAGCGTGGCGGCGATGTCGGCCATGGGCGCCGGGTTCTCGGTGGCGACGTCGAGGTCCTGGCTGGGGCGGTTCACGAGGCGGTGTGCTCGCACGGCGTATCCGCCGGTGAGAACCAGTGGATACGGGGATCCGAGCGCGATCACGTCCGCCAGGAGCCGTGTGTGCAGCTCCGGCATGTCCGTCACGCGGCTGCCCGGGTGCGGGAGGCGAGCTGGGGGAAGGCGTCTTCCCATACGGCGCGCACGGTCCGACCGACGAGGGTGCGCAGCACCGGCCACAGCTGGAGGAGCAGGTCCTGGTTGAGGTAGCGGGGCAGGTCGTCGTGCAGGCCCTCGTGCAGGACGGTGCGGTACAGGCCCATGCGCTGGCGAGGCTTGCCCAGGTCGTACGAGGCCATCCCGGACCAGGCCATGTGCAGCGGTAGTTCCACGACCCCTTGGGTCGGGCCGCGCAGCTGGTCCAGCGATTCCGGCAGGCGACGCCGGAACTTCTCCCGGTACAGCGCGAGGTCCTCGGCGACCACACCCGACAGGTCGCTCGGTGTGGGTGCGGGGTGCTGTGGGCTGGAGGGCATGGCTCCATTATGGCGGCCGGAGCAGTGGCGCGGGTCATGATGCCCGAGCCTGCGTCCGGAGTGAGCGGCAGCGAGCTCGTGCAGGCGAGCTGGTCGTGGCAGCCTGATCCGCGCGAAGAGGAGGGATGGATTGTTGGTCATGACGCTCGTTTGGCGCTCTGGTCGCCCGTACGCGGCACCGTGAGCCGATAAACCGGCTCTGACCTGGTCTTTCCCGTGACTCGCCCAGGCCGACATCTTTCCGATGACCCACCATGTTGAATGTGTTGCGATCCTTGAACCGGCCGTAAAGGGCTCCTGACCTGCAGTTTTATCGGCGCGCGTTATGTGCGGTGTGGGCGTTACGGGCGATATCCTGACGCTGAAATGACGCCCATTTGACGCTCGTTCTGATGGGGTGTCAGGTGCCTTGCGGTGCAGGTGGTGGAGGTCCTCGTTCCTCGGGATCGCGATGCGGGGGTGCTCGGGGGCGGCCTGGCGTACATCGTCCGGCCATGTGCGGCTGAGGGTCGTCCTCGTCGGGGCCGGTCATGACGGCGAGTGCCTGCTGAGCCACCCTTCGGGGAGGGGTGGCACTCCGTGCGGGTGCGAGTGGGGATGAATGAGCGGTGGTGCCCCCCCGTCGGCGACGGCGCCGACCGGGGAGTTGAGGGCCGGGGTAGGAATCCCCGCAGCGTCAGAGGCGATCAGCGTGCAGGGCCATCTGCGTCATGGCGCGCTGGGCGCGTTCGAGGACCACGGCCATCGAGTCGCCGACGTGGGCGTGCAGGGCCCGGTAGCCCTCGTCGAGCCGTCCGTCGCGGACGAACTCCATGATCTCGATGTGCTCGGTGATGGTCGTCTCGACGCGGTCCTGGGTGAGGAAGTCGTACATCCGCACCCGGCGGATGCGCTCGCTGACCGCCACGAGCGCGTCCGTGAGGGCGGGATTGCCGGAGGCGCGGGAGAGTTCGGCGTGGAAGCGCTCGTCCTGGACGACGAACCTCGGGTCCGGCGTCGGAGGGTTCTCGCGCATCGCGTACCAGCGCTCCAACTCGGCGGCGATGACCGCCGGGTCGTGCCGTACGGACGGGTCCTCGATCGCACGGGCGATCCCGCGCAACTCAAGAGTGATCCGCAGCTCGTAGAAGTCCTTCAGCTGGGTGAGGTTGGGGATCGTGACGAAGAATCCGCCGTCACCGCGCTCGATCAGCCCGTCGGACGCCAGCCGCGCCAGCGCCTCGCGCACGGGGGTCCGTGACACCCCGAACCGAGTCGCCAACCGCATCTCGCCCAACCGCTCGCGAGGGCCGAACTCGCCGTCGAGCACGCCGATCGCAGCTTCGCGTAGACCGCCTTAGAAACCGCTTGTTTCCCGGAGGGCCCAGGTGTTGTGAACGCCTCGTTTCCGGGATCTCACCCCACGGTTCCCGTTCGTCACGGGGGTCTCTTTGAACACCCGTAAGCCCTGCTGCGTTCTATGGGTAACTGCGCAGAGCTTGCAACAAGAGACCACCCCCACCCGGAAAAGGAACCAACCTCATGTCCATGCGAACCGGCCGTCTCGCGGTGCTCGCCGCCCTGCCCGCAGCCGCTCTCCTCACCGTGGCGGGCTCGTTCCCGGTGTTCGCCGAGGAGAACACCCCGGCCTACCAGATCGACCTGGAGCAGCTGAACGACTCCGGGTCCAAGGGCACGGTGATGCTGAGCGCGCGTGGCCAGGAACTCACCGTGTGGATCAAGTCCGAGGGGATGGTGCCCGGTCAGCCTTCGGCGCAGCACCTGCACGGGTCGACCGAAGGGCATGACTTCGTCTGCCCGGACGACAGCGCGGACAAGGACGGCGACGGGATCCTCAACAACACCGAGGCCACCGTCCACTACGGCGACATCAACATCGCCCTCACCGTCTCGGGAGACACCGACGCGGCGACCAGCGGCCTCGCGGTGGACCGTATGCCGGTCGCCGACAAGGAAGGCAAGATCACCTACAAGCGGACCCTCCAGGTCTCCCAGGACGTCATCGACAGCCTCAAGAACCTGCACGTCGTCCAGCACGGCATCGACCCCAACGACAACGACAAGTACGACTTCGAGGGCGCCGGCAAGAGCGAACTCGACCCGAAGCTGCCCCAGGAGGCGACCGCACCCACCAACTGCGGTGAGGTCAAGGGCGCGGCGATCGGCTCCGTCCCGGTCGGCGGGATCGAGACGGGCAGCGGTGACTCAGGGACGAGCGTGACTCCGGGCGTGGCGATCGGCGCGGCCTCGGCGGCGACGGCGGTCGCCGCGCTCTTCGTCGTACGTCGTCGTAAGGCGTCCGGTGTCGCGGCGGCGAAGGCCGGGGATGCCGCGTGAGGCACCCAGTCCTGCGCGCCCGGCGTGCGCCTGCCGCCGTGATCGCCGCCTCCACTGCGGCTCTGCTGCTCACCGCCTGTGGTGGCCAGGGGACTTCGGCGTCACAGACTTCTCCGGGGCAGAGCACGACCGCGGACGCGTCGACGGGAAACCAGACGGTCACGGCCTTGGACCGGTCGGCACCGCAGAAGGTCACCATCCCCTCCCTCGGTGTGTCCAGCACGCTGGAGACGCTGGGGCAGAACGCGGACGGGGCGATGACGACCCCCAAGAACCCCGACCTGGCCGGCTGGTACGAACCCGGCCCCACCCCCGGCTCCCAGGGACCCGCCGTGATCGCCGGACACGTCACCTGGAACGGCGCGGACGCCGTCTTCAAGGGGCTCGACCAGATGGCGGCCGGCGACAAGGTCGAGGTGACGCGCGAGGACGGGAAGACGGCCACCTTCACGGTGGACCGGGTCGAGGAGTACGAGAAGGCGAAGTTCCCCACCCTTGAGGTCTACAAGAACGTCGACCACGCCGGGCTGCGACTGGTCACCTGCGGCGGCGAGTTCGACGCGGACCGGCACTACTACCCCAACAACGTGGTGGTGTACGCGACCATGACGGTGGTCGCCTAGGCGGTTCGAGGGTTGGGCGGTCGGTCGGAGCCGAACGGCTCAGGGTGGCGCCCTCGGCGGTCCGCTCGCGCAGCCACGCCGTGATGTCCTGCGTGCCGACGCGCTCGGCGGTCGCCCGGTCGTTGAGCTGTACGCGTGAGCGCCGGCCGGCGGTGGAGTTCTGCCCGGCGGAGCGGACCTCGATACCGTGCTCGACGAGCAGCCGCCGCAGCCTGCCCTTGCCGACGGCGAGGACGCGTGCCGTGTCCTCGATGCTGTGCTGCCCGTCGACGTACACGGACCGCAGCGCCTGCGCGAGGTCCGCGAAGCCACCGGAGTGCAGCGCGGCCTTCAGACGGTCGTCGGCGAGTTGGGCCTGGATGCGGCGGCCGGCGGTGAGGCTGTCGTCCCGCACCCGCCGCAGCTCGTCCGGATCCGCCTGGTCGGCGGCACTGTTCCAGCGTCGCCGGGACAGCTCCCCCGAGCGTGCCATCGCCCGGCCCCTGGCGAAACGGGCCTGCGCTTCCTCGGACGCCTGGTACCCGGCGCGACTGGTGCGGGACTGCTCGGCGGAGAAGGACCGTGCGCTCAGGGCCCGCGAGCGCAGCAGTCCGAACTCCTGCCGGTACTCGGCGGCGGTCATCCCGTGCACCCGCACATGCGCCCCCAGCGAGCGGAAGGCACGTCCGCACACATGGCAGATCACGGTGTCCGCCTCCTCGTCGCGGATCAGGAGACCGAAGTCGGGATGCCGTCCCGCTCGGCCGCCTTCCCGCGGCTGCGGGCGGGTCACGTTCCGCCGACGAGGCCGGGCACGGCGGCGAGCGTCTCCGTCAGCCGCCCGGCAGCCAGCCCACCACCCTGCGCCACCTCCGCCGAACCCCCGCCACGACCGTGCAGCAGCCGCTTCACCAGCGCGGAGGCATCCTGACCGGCCGTACGCGCGACGGAGTTCACCGCGGCCACGACGACCGCCTTGCCGCCACCGGTCTCCGATCCCACCGCCAACCAGTCCCGCCCGTTCGGCGGGCAGCAGATCCCGTACGGCGACGGCGAGCGCCCGCGCCGCGTCGGCGCCGCCCTCCACGGTGGCCGTGGCGACCAGTACGCCGTCGACGTCGACGGCTTGTGCCCGCGAGGCCGGCCGCTCTCGCCCGGGTGGCCTGCTGCCGCAGCCGCTGGTTCTCCCGGTCGGCAGTCTTCAACCGGTCGAGCAACGCGGCGATACGCTCGGGGACTTCGGCACGAGGCGTCTGGAGCTGCTCGACGATCCGGGTCACGCGCTCGCGCGCCAGGTACCCGAATCCCTCCGCACCGACCGCCGCCTCCAGCCGGCGCATGCCGGTCAGCGCGCCTTCCGCATGGCGACCCAGCTGGCCCTGCTGGAACACGGCGAGGACCTGGACCGCCTGGCCGCGGAGGACTTCGAACCCGGTTCGTCGGCCCACGCGCTGGCCCGGATCGGCATCGCCGACTACTTCGCCGCCGCGCTGGTCCTGCCGTACACCGCCTTCCACACGGCGGCCGAGGAGGTCCGCTACGACATCGAACGCCTCACCGACCGCTACGGCCTCGGCTACGAGACCGTCTGCCACCGCCTGAGCACCATGCAGCGGCCCCGCCTGCGCGGCGTCCCCCTCTCCTTCGTCCGGGTCGACCGGGCCGGCAACATGTCGAAGCGGCAGTCGGCCACCGGCTTCCACTTCTCCCGCGCCGGCGGCACCTGCCCGCTCTGGAACGTCTACGAGGCGTTCGCCGCCCCCGGCCGCATCCACGTCCAGATCGCCGAAATGCACGATGGGCAGCGGTACTTGTGGACCGCCCGAGCCGTCACCCGGCACCGCGGCGGCTGGGGCGAACCCGGCCGGACGTACGCCATCGGGCTGGGCTGCGAGATCCGGCACGCCCATCGCCTCGTGTACTCCGACGGCCTCGACCTCGCCAACGCCTCCGCCGCCACCCCGATCGGCATGGGCTGCCGCGTCTGCGAACGCCTCGGCTGTTCCCAGCGGGCCGCACCGCCTTTGGGCCATACGCTGCGGATCGATCAGAACAGCAGCACGTTCGTGCCGTATCCGGTGACGGACCCCGCGGCCTGACAGACGCTGGGTGCGTGCCGTGGCCCGTGGGGGGGCCACGGAGGGCGAAGGTGCGGGACTTGGCCGAGCGGATCCCTACTGGCGGATCCCTACTGAAGGAGCCGTCCGGATCGCCGATCCGGATGATGACGAAGTTGTGGGGGTGGCCCGTCGCCAACCCTCGGGTGGCATCTCCGCGTCCATGGCTGTCGAACGGCCAGAGGTGGGCATAGAGATCGCCGTGAAGGATCTCGTCGGCGCGGCGCCACGCCGTCGTCTGCTCGACCGAGGCATTTGCTCGGTGCCGCTCGACCTGCCGCCTATGGTCGTCGTGGTT
The DNA here is from genome assembly GCF_042800355.1 of Streptomyces sp. NPDC057623. Taxonomy (NCBI): domain Bacteria; kingdom Bacillati; phylum Actinomycetota; class Actinomycetes; order Kitasatosporales; family Streptomycetaceae; genus Streptomyces; species Streptomyces sp. NPDC057623. The sequence continues at coordinate 574 of NZ_JBHVGZ010000077.1, read as the reverse complement.
CGGTCTGCCGGCCGTTCGGCGCCTCGCCATCCCCGAACCGGGCACGCCACACGCAGCCGGACGGGTGTCGCGAGATGAACGCCGGAGGACTCACGCAGGGATGACCCATGACAGCCGAATGCCTGTTCCGCGAAGACCTCCATCGGCTCGGAGCTTTCTGTCAGGAGCGACCGACCTGCGCCAGGTGGCGTGGGTCGGGCTGGTGTGTATGGCCGGGTGAAGGTCCATCGGCGGTCCGTTGCTGTGGCCGGCCGACGAGCCCCGGCCCATGTGCTCCGCCCTCCCAGGTCATCCGGCACCATCCACGGAGAACCGCTCCCTCATCCCCATGACTCGTTCAACGGGCCGGCCAGGAGGGGGATATGGCCACGACCAGGCTTTCCAACAGGTGCTCCAACCCTCGCAGCTGACGGCCTGGAAAACAGGGTGCGGTCGGCTGAGCTGGGGTGATAGGCAAGCAATGTGACGGAGAGTCTTGAGGGTCACGTCCGCGGGAGTGGTGTATTGACGGCCACTCGGTGATCTCGTTTTGAGGCTATGCGGTGAGTTCGGTGGGTAGGTCGGTCTCGCTGGT